>CAKZJB010000007.1 GCA_936940865.1 uncultured Asticcacaulis sp.
CCGCCGCCTTCGCGCCGCGGCGCGCCAGACCGCCTTGACGTGGACCGACCCCGACGCCCGCCGGCTGGACCTGACGATCCGGCTCGAGGCGGTCGCCCGAAGCCGGATCGCGGCGTCCGCCGAACCGGCGTTCTCGCCTATTCCGGAAACGTCACCCTGAACCCGACCCCAGCCGACCCGCTTGATCAGGTAACGCCTGAGTGGCGCGAGGTTTTCGTCGAGGCGCTTGCCGCCGTGACGCGCCTCGTGGACGCGTACCCTGCCGGCATCGATCCTGGGTGATGAACTCGATCCCAAGTCAACAGGGCCTGAACCGGATGCCCCAGGGATATCCATGATACTTTACGGGTGGAATAATTTTTTCATATAAACATAAACGGACATTGCCCCGGCGCGGGGCCAAGGGCAGGGAGCGGGCATGGCGGACGGGCCAAGGCAGACAATCGTTATCGTCGGCGGCGGGACGGCCGGCTGGATGGCCGCGTCGCTGCTGGCGGCCACGACAGGCGGGAAGCTCGGCGATATCCACCTGGTCGAGTCCGAGGAAATCGGTACGGTCGGCGTCGGCGAGGCCACCATCCCCTACATCCGCGACTTCAACCGGCTGCTCGGCATCGACGAACGCGACTTCGTCCGGCAGACAAAGGCGACCTTCAAGCTGGGCATCGAGTTCCGCGACTGGACACGGCTGGGCCACAGCTACATCCACCCGTTCGGCCAGATCGGCGCGCCCATCGGCCGCACGCCCTTCCAGCATTTCCTGATCCGCGACACCCTGGGCAAGGGTGAGCCCGACTTCGAGTCCTATTCCCTGTGCTGCGCCGCCGCCCGCGCCGGACGGTTCGCGCCGCCGCGCGGCAACGGCGTCGAAAGCACGCTGGGCTATGCCTACCATTTCGACGCCGGCCTCTATGCCCGCTACCTGCGCGCCTATGCCGAGGCGCGCGGCGTGGTGCGCCACGAAGGCCGCATCGTCACGGTCGGCCAGGACGCCCAAACGGGCTTCGTCACCGGCGTCACCCTGCAGTCGGGCGAAACCGTCGCGGGCGGTTTCTTCATCGACTGCTCGGGACTGGCGGGCCTGCTGATCGAAAAGACGCTGCACAGCGGGTTCGAGGACTGGTCGCACTGGCTGCCGTGCAACCGCGCCGTCTTCGCGCCGTCGGGCGTGCTGGACGACATGCCGCCCTATACGCGCTCGACCGCCCAGGCGGCGGGCTGGCAGTGGCGCATTCCGCTGCAGCACCGCACCGGCAACGGCTATGTCTTCTCCTCGGGCTATATCGAGGACGGCGCGGCCGTCGACGGCCTGGTGCGCAACCTCGATACGGCGCCGCTGGCCGATCCGAAGATCATCCGCTTCACGACCGGGCGCCGCAGCAGCGCCTGGAAGCACAATGTCGTGGCGATCGGGCTGGCGGCCGGCTTCCTGGAGCCGCTGGAATCGACCAGCATCCACCTGATCCATTCGGGACTGCTCAAGCTGATCGACCTGTGGCCGCGCAACGGCATCGATCCCCTGCTGGTGACCCAGTACAACCAGGCCATTGCCGCCGAATTCGAAGCCATCCGCGACTTCCTGATCCTGCACTACAAGGCGACCGAGCGCGAGGACAGTCCGTTCTGGCGCTATTGCCGCCATATGAGCGTGCCCGACACCCTGACCTACAAGATGGACCATTTCCGGACGTCGGCGCGGATCATCCTGACGCGCGGCGACCTGTTCCAGGTGCCGTCATGGCTGGCGGTCCTGCTGGGGCAAGGCGTCGCGCCCGTCTCCTACGACCCGATGGCGGACGTCGTCGACGACGCCACCGTGGCGGCCCAGCTTTCGGCCATGCGGCGCGAGATCGCCGCCGCCGCCGGCCGCATGCCGGCCCATGCCGACTTCGTCAGGTCGCTGGTCGACGCCTGATCACGCCGTTTTCAGCGCCTCCGGCAACAGCGGCAGCCTGCGTACCCGTATGCCCGTGGCGGCGAAGATGGCGTTGCACACGGCCGGCAGGACCGGCGGCAGCGCCGGTTCGCCAAGGCCCGTCGGGGGATTGTCGCTTTGCACGAAATGCACGTCGACCTGCGGGGCGTCCGACATGCGCATCATCGGGATTTCGGTGAAGTTGGTCTGCGCCGCGCGGCCCTTTTCGAAGGTGATCTCCTGGCGCAGCGCCCCGATGCCGTCGATGACCGAGCCTTCGACCTGGTTTCTCGCCGCCGACGGATTGACGATGATGCTGCCGACGTCGCCCGCCACCCAGACCTTGAGCACCCGCCACGTGCCGTCCGCATCGACGCGCACCTTCGCCGCCTCGGCGAAATAGCCGCGGTGGCTGAAATAGGTGGCGACGCCCAGCGCCGTACCCTTGGGCAGGCCGCCGCGCCCGTCCCAGCCGCAGCACTCGCGCAGCGCCGACAGCACGGTCCGCGCGCGGCTCAGGTCATAGCCCGGCTTGTCGCCGGCCGGCAGATGGGCAATGGCATGGTCGATCATGGCCAGCCGGTAGTCGAGCGGGTCTTTTTCGGCGGCATGGGCGATCTCGTCCAGAAAGCTCTCGTGCACGAAGGCCAGGCCGTTCGATGACGGCGCGCGCAGATAGCCGGTCTGTGCCGTGGTCTCGATCGTCGACTGCTCCAGCGTGAAATTGTCGGCCACCAGATAGGGCAGGTCGTGCGGCGTGATGCCGGCGCCCTGGGCGACCTTGCCGTCGCGGCTGTAGGTGACGCCGTGGGCGTAATAGGCGTCTATATGGCCGTCGGCGTCCAGCCCGGCCTTCAGGGCGTGCATGTGTCCCGGGCGGAAATAGTCGTAGGCGACGTCGTCCTCGCGCGACCACAGCAGCTTGACGGGTACGTTGGCCGTCTTCGCGACCGCCGCGGCCTCAAGCATGTAGTCGTTTTCCAGCCGGCGGCCGAAGCCGCCGCCGGCGCGCACCATGTGCACCGTGATCCTGTCCTCGGGGATGCCCAGCGCCGAGGCGACCAGTGACTTGCCGCCGCCCGGCGTCTGCGACGGCGCCCAGATTTCCAGCCCGCCGTCCTTCGTCGGCGCGGCCGTGCAGTTCTGCGGCTCCAGCGTGACGTGCGGGATGAAGGGGACGTCATAGACGGCCTCGACCGTCTTCGCGGCCCTGGCCAGGCCGGCGGCGATATCGTCCTTGGTCTTGACGGCCGTACCCTTGCCCTTCAGCAGGGTTTCGGCCTGGGCGCGATAGACGGCGCTGTCGTGGGGGGCGCCGATGGCGTCGTCCCATTCGGCCTTGAGCTGGTCGCGCGCCGACTTGGCCAGCCACCAGCTGGTGGCGACGATGGCGACGCTGTCGCGCAGGCCGTGCAGGTCGCCCGTGCCGTGCAGCGTAAAGGCGTGGGTGACGCCCGGCAGCTTTTTGACGGCATCGAGATCGGCCGATTTCAGCCTGGCGCCATAGACCGGCGGCCGGGCCAGTACCGCATAGCGCATGCCGGGCACCGTCGTGTCGATGCCGAATATGGGCCGGCCCGTGACGATCCTTGGGCTGTCGACGCCGCCATGGGCATGGCCGACGATCCTGAAATCCCTCGGGTCTTTCAGCGTGACGGTCCTGAGGTCTGGCGCGGGAACCCCGGCGGCGCGGGCGACGAGCTGGCCATAGGTCAGCGTGCGGCCCGATCGGGCGTGGATGACCACGGCCTTGCTCACCGTCAGTTCGCCGGCCGGCACGCTCCAGGTCTCGGAGGCGGCCCCTACGAACATGGCGCGCACGGCGGCGCCGGCGCGGCGCATGGCGTCGTAGCTGGTGGGGGTGGACATCGATCCGCCGGCGAACTGCGGCCCGAAGGTCTTTTCGTCGACCGGGGCGGTTTCCACGATCACCTTCGACCAGTCGGCGTCGAGCTCCTCGGCGATGATCATGGCCAGGCCGGTCTTTATGCCCTGGCCGATCTCCGGCATGCGGGCGCGGATGGTGACGGTGTTGTCGGGTGCGACCGTGATAAAGGCCGACAGCCGCTGCGGCGCGCTGTCGACATTGGCATGGGCCTTGAGGCCGACAGCCAGGGCGCCGCCGGCGGCCAGGGTGACGCTGAGAAAATGGCGGCGGCTGAGGTCGAGCGTGTCCATCTCAGGCCTCCCGCATATCGGTGGCGGGCAGGCCGGCCGCAGTCTTGATGGCGGCGCGGATGCGGGTATAGGTGGCGCATCGGCACAGGTTGCCGTCCATGGCCGCGTCGATATCGGCGTCCGTGGGTTTCGGCGTATCGCGCAGCAGGGCTTGCGCCGACATGATCTGCCCGGCCTGGCAGTAGCCGCACTGCATGACGTCGAGCTCCAGCCACGCCGCCTGCAGCGCCTTGCCCTGCGGCGTTTCGGATATGGCCTCGATGGTGGTGACGGCGGCGTCGCCGACCGTGCCGACCGGGGTGATGCAGGCGCGCACCGGGCTGCCGTCGAGATGGACGGTGCAGGCCCCGCATTGCGCGACGCCGCAGCCGTACTTCGTGCCCTTGAGGTCGAGTTCGTCGCGCAGGACCCACAGCAGCGGCATGTCCTCGGGCAGGTCGCGTTCGTAGGTTTTACCGTTGACCGTCAGCTTCATCGCGTCTTCCTGTCCTTGCATCCCGGCGCCCGGCACCCTACCAGAGTCCCGCGCTGTCGCAACCGATTACAAACGGATGCCGGACCATTTGCCGTCGCCGCGATTTTGCGCAAAAAGGGAGGTATGGTCACGTTGCCCGATCCTCCCGCCTATGCCGATTACGTTCTCGATGCGCTGCAGGCCTGGCGCGCCGAGGGCCTCGGGACGGCGCTGGTGACCCTGGTGGAAATCAGCGGCTCGTCCCCCCGGCCGCCGGGCAGCCAGATCGCGGTGGCGGAGGACGGCCGCGCCGTGGGCGCCGTCACGGGCGGCTGCGTCGAACAATCGATCGTGCTCGACGCCATGGCCGTCATCCAGGCCGGGGAAAGCCGCCTGGAGCGTTATGGCGAAGGCTCGCGGTTCAAGGACCTGAAGCTGCCGTGCGGTTCGGGTATCACCGTCCATTTCGATGTCGGCCTGTCCGACGACAGGCTGGCCGCGCTGATTGCGGCGCGCACGGTGCGTCAGGTCGCTTCGTACCATATCCACGCCGACGGCCTGGACTTCGAAAAGGTCTACGAACCGCAACGCCGGCTGGTGATCGCCGGCCAGGGCAATGTCCTGCCGTGGCTCGAGCGCGTGGGCCTTATGGCCGAATACGAGGTCAGGGTCTTCAGTCCCGACCGGAATACGCTCACCCATCCCGCCGGCTTCGACGCCGGCCTGCTCGATGGCTTCAGCGCTTTCGTCTCGCTGTTCCACGACCACGGTTTCGAGCCGGAGTTGCTTAACAAGGCCCTGGCGTCGCCGGCCTTCTATATCGGCGCGCTCGGCAGCCGCCGCGCCCAGGCCGCCCGGCTGGCCGGCCTGGCGACGGGCTGGGATGAAGCCGCCCTCAGCCGCATCCACGGGCCGGTGGGGCTCGATATCGGCGCACGCACCCCGCCGGAAATCGCCGTCGCCATCATGGCCGAAGTGATTGCGGCCGCGCGGGCCAAGCCATGAGAATCGGGGCGGTACTGCTGGCGGCGGGGCAGGGGCGGCGTTTCGGCGGCGACAAGCTGCTGGCTGGCCTGGCGGGCCGGGCCGTCATCGACTATGCGCTCGACGCCATGGCGGGCTTTCCGTTCGAAGCCGCCGTCTGCGTCGTCCGTCCGGACAGCCGGGTGGTGGACCGCCTGGACGACCGGGCGGTCATCCCGGTGGTGAACCGTCAGGCGCATCTCGGCATGGGCACATCGCTGGCCGCCGGCATTCGCGCCCTGCCGCCGGTCGATGCGGCTTTTATCGTCCTGGCGGATATGCCGGCGCTTCCCAGGGGCCTGTTCGGGCGAATGGCTGCGGCGATGGCGGAGATGGAGGCCGATATCGTCGTGCCGGTGCATGCGGGCACGCAGGGGCATCCCGTATTGTTCGCCCGCCGCTGTTTCCCGGATCTTGCCGCCTTGCGGGAGGACGCAGGCGCGAAGGCGGTCATTCGCTCGGGCCGATATGGCGTGGCGACGGTCGACACCGAAGATGCCGGCATATTGCGCGATATCGATGTGCCGGGCGATCTCGACAGGCTTTGCTGACTATTCCGGCTGTGCGCCGGCGTGGCAGGTGTCGACCTCTTTCCAAGCCGTGAGTTCGCGGTGGCCATCCAGGCCCTGGAAGACGGTGGCGGCCACCATGCGGCGATGGAGCGGATTGGGTTCCAGGGTCGGCCGGCGCACCCACAGGCACAGGCTGTAGTTCGTTCCGGCGACGACCTGGACCTTGGCCGAATAGACGCCTTTCAGCACGTAGCCCGGGGATTCAT
>CAKZJB010000008.1 GCA_936940865.1 uncultured Asticcacaulis sp.
CCGCTCTTGTTTTTGCCGGTCCCGCCCTGGCCCAACAGACCGCCGGCGTCCCCGTCCATGCCGCGCGCAATCCGATTCTGTCGGACGGGCAGTACTATTCGACCGACCCCGCGCCGATCGTGGTGGGCGATACCCTATATATCCTGACCGGCCGCGACGAAGCCGCGCCCGACGTCAACGACTTCATCATGAACGAGTGGCAGGGGCTGGCGACGAAAAACGTCGCTTCCGGCGACTGGGTCCATTACCGCCATTTCCTGAGGCCCGAACAGGTCTTCAAATGGGCGGAGCCCGGCCGCGCCTATGCCGGCCAGATCATTCAGGGCCCAGACAAGCGCTTCTATCTCTACGCCCCGGTGCTTGAAGCCAATTCCAAAAACGAGGACGGCTTCGCCATCGGCGTCGCGGTCTCTGACGGCCCGCTCGGGCCGTGGACCGACGCCCATCCCGCAGGCCCCATCGTGTCGCAGTCGGTGCCCGAAGCCAACACCATCCAGAATATCGACCCGACGCCCTTCGTCGACGACGACGGCCGCGTCTATCTCTATTGGGGGACGTTCGGCCAGCTTCGCGCCATGGAGCTGCAGCCCGACATGGTCACGCCCAGGGGGCCGGAGACCAAAATCACCGGCCTGACCGGTTTCTTCGAAGCGCCGTGGCTGTTCAAGCGCAAGGGCACCTATTACCTGGCCTATGCCGGCAACAATGCCGGGCTGGATTCGTCGTGCACCCAGGCGGTCTACTATGCCTGCATCGCCTATGGTTCCGCGCCGTCGCCGCTGGGGCCGTGGACCTATCGCGGCGTCATTCTGCCGCCGGTATCCTCGACGACCTCGCACCCCGGCATCATCGAGTTCAAGAGCAGATGGTACATTACCTACCACACGGCCGATGCAAAAAATGGCGGGCATTTCCGTCGCAGCGTGGCGATCGACGAGATCCACTGGGACGACACGCAGACGCCCGCCGCCCTGTTGGCGGTCACGCCGACGCCGCTGAAGGCGGCCGTCATCGGCCCCCAGCGCAATATTGCCCCCGCCGCCCGTAGGTTTGCGTCCAACTGGCCGGTGCCGCAGCAATACTGGATCGGCGCGCTGAACGATGGCGTCGTGCACGGCAATCCGCTGCCGCCCGACATGTGGGGCAGCTGGTCCCCGCACAATCCGCCCCAGCAATGGGTGGAATACCAGTGGCCGAAACCGGTGACGCTCAACGGCGCGCGCATGCGCTTCTGGAGCGACCATCCGGCCGGCGCGGCCGAGGGCGTGGCCCCGCCAAGGGCCTGGCGCCTCGAAGCCTGGACGGGCAAGGCCTGGCAGCCCGTCAAGGCGACCTATGGCGCCTCGGCGGACGCCTTCAATACCGTCAGCTTCAAGCCCGTGACGACGCGCTGCCTGCGCGCCGTCTTCGACGCCTCGACCGATGGCAAGACCTATGCCGCCGTCGCCGTGCAGGAATGGGAGGCCCTGGCGGCGAAGCCGGTCAAGGTCACCGTCGCCCGGGGCCATATCCCGGCTTCGCCGGACTGTGCGATTGAATAATTTCTGAAAAATCGGAACAAACAAGAAGGCCCCCGACATTGCCGGGGGCCTTCTTCGTTTTAATATTTCGCCGTCAGGCCGACGAACAGGGTGCGGCCCAGCGGATCGTAGACGCCGGGATAGGTGTTGCCGTTGCCGAAGGTATGCAGCAGGCCGGCGGCGATGGCGGGCGGCGCCTGATCGAACATGTTGTTGATGCCGCCGCGCAGGGTGACGCCATGGCCGATCGCCCAGGTGCCGGCCAGATCGAGGTAATTATAGGCCTTGATTTTGGCGTTGAGGGTGCTGGCCGTGCCGGCGAGGTTCGGGTTGCTCGAATTGCTCGACAGGTCCACGCTGCCGAAATAGCGCCAGTTGAGCGATACCGCGACGCCCGGCGCCGGCAGCCAGGTCGTGCGCAGGGTGTGGCGCCATTTCGGCGACGGCTGGCCGCAGGTGCCGCCATACAGCCCCTTGCAGTCATAGAGGCCGAGGCCCGGCAGGGGCTCGGTTTCGAGCTGGGTCAGATAGGTGCCGACCAGATTGAAGTCGATATCGCCATGCGAGGTGCCGAGGCGGTAGCTTAGGTTCAGGTCATAGCCGTTGGTCTTGAGGTAGCCCGTATTGACCGAGGTGGCGATGACATAGCCCTTCTTGCCGAACAGGATGCCGCCGCTGGTATTGTCGCGGTGGAGCAGGCTGCAGAAGTAGGGATCGCCGGCCTGGATGCACTGCGAGATGGCCAGTTGGGGGTCGACCGTGCTGATATAGTGGTCGACCTTGATGTCGAAGTGGTCGAGCGAGACCGACAGGTTGCGGATGGCGGACGGCGTCGCCACGAAGCCGAGCGTCAGTGTACGCGCGGTTTCCGGATCGAGGCCGGGATTGCCGCCGCCCAGCGCATCGCAGGTGTCGGCCGGGCATTCGGTGATGTGGCCGTATTGCGCGGCGGTCACGCCCGACAGGGTGCATTGCTGAAGCGTGGCACTGGGCGTCGGGCCGGCGCAGGGATCCTGGCCGGACACGTTGCCGATGCTTTGCGCGGCGAACAGCTCGCTGATATTCGGCGCCCGCGTGGCGACGTTGAAGCTGGCGCGCAGGCGCAGGTCGCGGACCGGCGCGTACTGGGTCTCGATCTTGTAGGTCGAGATGTCCTTGCTGGTCGCCGTGCTGACGCTGTTGTGCGCCGTATAGTGCGAGCCGCGGGCGCCGAGGCTGAGCTTGAGCAGGCTGGCGAAGGGCTGGTCTTCGAGGATCGGCAGGTCCAGCTCGGTGAACAGTTCGGTGGCCTCGACGACGCCGTCGGCGTTCTGCGTGCCGGCGGCCTGGGCGGCGGCGTCGGCCTTGAAGTCGAGCGTTTCCTTGCGGTGCTCGGCGCCCACGACCACGGCCAGACCCTCGCTGGCCCACGGCATGACCCAGCCCTTCGACGTCAGGTCGGCGTTCAGCGTGCCGCTGTATTGCTCAAGCGTCTGTTCGCTGTGGGTGAAGGTCGGCGTATAGATGTAATTATAGGCGGCCTGCGAGAAGCCGTTTGCGCTGAAGATATCGACGGGAACGCAGTTCGGGTCGCTGCCGTCGACGACGGATTTACAGGTCGGCGTGCCGTTCACCAGCACGACCTGCATGCCCCGGCCCGCCTTGTCCTGGTTGACGTCGTTCTGGTAATTCTCGCTGTAGACCATCTGGGCGCGCAGCATGTTGACGTCATAGCTCAGCCAGTCCGTCAGGTTGCCGCGCATGCCGCCGGTGATGCGGTAATCGGTGTGGCGCAGGTCGTCGCGGCGCGGCGCGCCCTTGGCGACGCGGTAGCCGACCAGGGCGTGGGCATCGGCCGTCGACGTCGTCGAGCCGCACAGCAGCGTCTTCTGCTGGGCGCTCATCAGCGGATTGTCGCAGTTGATGGTGAAGTTGGTGCCCAGCCAGATCGCCGACGGGGCCGCCTGCGAGAAGGTGTGGTCGTCCATGAACATGAAGCTGCCGTACAGCTCGGCCTTGTCGTTCACCTTGTAATTGACGAACAGGCCGGCCGTGCCGCGATTGTCGGACCGCTGGATGTAGTTGGTGGGCGCGTAGTTGTAGAGGAAGCTGCCGTCGTTCGGCACCCACGTCTTGGCTCCGTCCTTGGCGTTGGCGTAGTCGGCGCCGGCATTGGGGCCGTCGAGCGGATCGATGCGGCCATAGGCATGGTTGCCCGAACCGCCGCAGACGAAGGTCGAGCCCGCCGCGTCGGCGAGGTTGAGCGCGCACGCCGAATAGTCGCGCGCGTCCTGCGTCACCGGCTCGGCGTGGCGGTAGCCGACATAGCCGGAAACGTGGCCGCGGCCGTCGGCGAACCTGCCGCCGAAGGCCAGGCTGGCGTCGGTCTTGGCGCCGTCCAGAACATTCTTTTTCGCATTCTGGAACCCGGCGCTCTGTTGCAGGGCGCGCAAGGACCCGTCGTCATTGGTGTGCTGGTTGATGCTGTATTGGGTGTCGAAGCTGATGCCTTCGAAATTCTTCTTCATGATGAAGTTGACGACGCCGGAAATGGCGTCCGAGCCGTAGACGGCCGAGGCGCCGCCGGTCACGACGTCGATGCGGTCGACCAGGCCCGACGGAATGAAGTTGGTGTCGACGGCGAGCGTCGGCAGGAAGCGCTGGCCGTCGATCAGCACCAGGTTCCGGTTCGAGCCCAGCCCGCGCAAATTGACATTGGCCGTGCCGTCCGAGCCGTTCGAAACATTGTCGTTGGCGTCGGCCGTGAACTGCGGCAGGCGCGTCAGCACGGTTTCAACCGCGGTCACGCCCTGCAGCTGAATGTCCTTGGCGTCGACCGTGGTGATCGGGCTCGAGCTCTTGAGGTTTGGGCGCTTGATGCGCGTGCCGGTGACGATGACCGTCTCGGCCTCGGGCGACGCCTGCGCGGTGCCCGAGGATTGGGTTTGCGCCGCGGCCGGAAGGGCCATCAGCAATGCGGCGCCCGCGGCGCCGCTCATGAACAGAGTACGGGAAACGCGCTTCAACATAATGGCTCTCCGGACCGTTGACGTTGGGGCAGCATCTGGCCGCTGCCGCCGGGAGAGCATCACGATTAATAGCGGACTACAATATATATTATACGATAATGAAGGATATCGTATACAATTGTGATGTTTGTGTCACATTATGACGCGGTTGCGGCGGTTAAGGTTCAATCGGCGGCGAAGCCAAGATCGCGCAGGCGGTTGCGCAGGGGGGAGAGGCGGGTTTCGTACCGTTTCCAGGCTCCGACGCCTTCGGCATTGATGGGCTTGCGGACCTGGACGGCGCTGGCGGTTGAAACCGCGCCTTTCGCTTCGTGCGGGCTGAGGCACGCGTCTTCGAACGGCAGTCCGCAGGCGGCGATCAGGCGGCGAATCTCCGTCTCGGGGTCGGCGATCAGGGCTTCGAGCGACACCTGGATCAGGCCGTCGCCCAACACGGATTTCCAGTACCCCATGAGGTCCCGGAAATGGCGGTAATGCTCGGCCAGGTCGTCCTGGGTGTACGACCAGCCGTAGGCTCCGGTGAACAGCAGCTTGTAGGATCCGAACAGCGCGTCCATCGGATTGCGGTCGAGCGCGACGATGATGGCGTCCGGGAAGGCCAGCCGGATCAGGCCGGCATATTCGTGGTTGGACGGCAGCTTGTCGATGACATAGGCGTGGCCGTCCTGCAGGAAGGCCGTTTCGCGGGCATAGGCGTCGGCGATGGCGAGCGGATCGAGCCGGGCCGCGGCCGCGACGACGTCGGGCGCCAGGCGGCGGTCGGTCTCCACCCGGGTCAGGCGATGGGTGACCACGCCGAAGGTCTTGAGTTCGCCGAGCGCCTGCACCTGGCTGTGGGCCGCGAGGATTCGCTCTACCAGGGTGGTGCCCGAGCGGGGGAGGCCGACGATGAATATCCGCTTCGGGCCCCGGCGCGGACGGTCGTCCGGCCGGCCGAACCGGGCGGGCGGAAAGTGGGCCTTCCAGGCAGCGACGGTTTCGGCCTCCTCGGCGGCCGACCACGGTTCGATCTTGCGGGCGAGCTCGGAGCCGACCTGCAGGCAGTCCCAGGCCTCTTCGGTGCGGCCGAGGTCGTCATACTCCTTGAACAGGGTATAGGCGACGCGGCAGGCTTCGAGGCTGGTCCGGCACGCCATGGCTTCAAGAACCGGGATGTGGTTGTCCTCGGGCGTCCAGCGGCGCAAATAGGCCAGGTTGAAATAGGCGGCGACCGGCGGGGTCGGCGACAGGTCTATTGCCTTTTTGAACGCCGCCTCGGCGCCCTTGATATCGCCCATGGCGCGGCAGACGCTGCCCAGGCTGTACCAGGCTTCGGCATGGTGGGGATCACTTTCGGTGGCCGCGAGCATGAGGGGCAGGGCCTCGCCCGGCAGGCCGGCATGGGTGAGGGTATAGCTGACGCGGACCAGGCTGGCCGTGTCGGCCTGTCCTCCGGCGACGGCTTCGCGGGCGCTGTCCACGGCTTCGGCGACCCGGCCGTCGCTCATCAGCGGCTTTCCGCGCAGGGACAGCATCTGGGCACGCAGCCGCGACCCGGCCGGAGCGTTTCGCGCGGCCTCGGCAAAGGCCTCTTCCGCGGTCTGAAAGGCGTCCACGCCGGCGGCGGCGGTGCCGAGCAGCCACCAGGCCTCGGCGGATTGCGGCGACTCGGCGGTCGCGGCCTGTGCGGCGGAAAAGGCGGCGGCCATATCCCCGCGCCGAATGGCGTCGTGGGCGGCTCTCAGGGCGGGCGGGGTCATGGGTTTACAGAGACGAAAACATCGGCAGACATATTACCAATCGCGGATGAAGGGAAGTCCTGGCCCCCGATTCGGGAATGGATCATGACCATTTTGCCGCGGCTTGTCATATTGCGGGATTATCCCGGCAGGAGCGGGGCGAAAAAGGGCCGGCGCCTGTCCCGCTCTCGTCTTCGTGTGTTGCAAAAGCAACATGGAGCCGCGAAAAGCGTTCGACGATCGTGGCGGTTCGCGGGCTGAAATATGACGGACTTTTTCCCCGGAGGCGCGGAAAAGCTTGATGATAAACGGCTGCGTCGAAGATGTCCGAGGGAAATGGACATGACAAATGTTCGAATTTGGCTTCGGCGAGACCGGAAATGTGACAGGACGATAAACTAACGATTTGACGGTTTCCGCATTTTATATGTAAGAAATGTTTCATCGGCGGCCAGCCTGGGCGGCGGATTGGTACTAAAAAGGTAATGCGTCAGGTCGCTCTCGAACGTCGGGAGCCGGACGTCAGACAAAAAGGCGGAGAAAAGGGTATGAAGTTAAGATCGTATGTGTTGGTAACGACGGCCTTGACTGGGGTCATGGTTTCGGCTGGGGCTTACGCGCAGGATACGGCGGCTCC
>CAKZJB010000009.1 GCA_936940865.1 uncultured Asticcacaulis sp.
GCAGATCTTCTACGACCTGTTCCCGCGCCCGCCGATCATCGACTATCACGATCCGGTCCAGGCGGCGGAACTGCTGAAGACCGATCCCGTCGGCGCCTACTGGGTGATCGCGGTTTCGTGGTTATTGGGCACGGTTGCCGGCGCCTATGTCGCCGCGCGCGTGGCCAAGATGGGACAGTTCGCGGGCTGGATCGCCGGCGTGCTGCTGGCGGCCTTTTATCTCTGCGACCTGTTCTTCCAGCCTCATACGCTGCTGATCTTCGTACTTTGTCCGGTCCTGGTTGGGCTGGCGGCATGGGCCGGCAGTTGGCTCGGCATGTACGTCAATGTGCGCAAGCAGATTCGCGCCGACCAGGGTTCGGCGCCGATCATCGCGCCGGAAGTCACCGAGACGGTGGTGGAGTAGCCATCTCTCCTCTCCATCTTTGATGGGAACCGGTGGAGGGGTTTCTTCTTTCATCGGCTTCGCCCCCTCCGTCAGCTGCTGCACTGACATCTCCCCACCTCGCGATGGGTAGAAGCTTACCCCTTCGGCTTCGGCTCGATATAGATCGCCGTGGGCGCGCGATCGAGCGTGATCGTGCGTGCCTCGGGCAGGGCCGCGGGCGTGAAGCAAGGCGTGCCGGCCGGAGCGTCGTCGGCCTTGGGAAGGCCCGGCAACGCGACGGTCCTGCCGTTCGCCAGGGTTGCGGTACCGGCGGTGGCACCGCCAAAACAGGCCGTCTGGAAATCGGGAACGGCCACGGCCAGCAGGCCGGCGGCCTTTTTCGCGCCGGACCGCGCCTGCTCGATGCTGGCCTTAAGCGGCGCCGCGTCGTAAGTCCTCGCCATGTCGATCGTCGCCGCGACGCGCAGGGAAATGCCGAAGCGCGAGCCGTCTGGCGCATTGAGCGTGATCGGCGTCTTGGCCTTGAGATCGGACAGGTTCGGCAAGGGCATGATCTCGCCGTCTGGCGCGACCGACAGGGGGACGTCGCCGCCCTTGCGGTTAAGGACCAGGTGAAAATCGGACAGTTTCGCGCCCTGGGGCACCACGACATAACTCAGGTGATAACGGTCGCGCGTACCGGCCGGGAGGTTTAGATAGGTATCCAGATACGGAAACAGCGAAGGCGAGGGGATCGCCTTCGACTTTTCGGCGGCCGACGCACCGGTGGCGAGGGTCAGCAGACTTGCGCTCATGAAGGCGGCGGCAGCGAGACGCATATGGATCCTGATTACTTCGGGGGATTGTCGAACAGGGCGATCGACGGCACATTGCCAAGCGTGATCTTCGTCGCGCCGGGGAAGGCCGAGGGCTGGAAGTAGGGCGTGCCGGCCGGGTATTCGCCGGCGCCTTCCGTGCGCGGCAGCTGACGTTCCTGCCCGTCGACCAGGACGGTACCCGAACCGCCGCCGACGAAATAGACGCGGTCGAGCTTCTTCAGCAGCATGGACAGGGCGCCTGCGATCTTGCCCATGGCCGCATTGCCTTGTTTGACGCCCAGCGCCAGGCCGGCGGCGTCATAGGTGCGCGCGTTCGGCTGCGTCGAATAGACGTGGATGCGCATGGCGTAGGTGCCGGTCGCAGGGCCGCTGATGGTAATGCGAGTGCCATTGTTCAGTTGTTCGCGCGTCGGCAGCGGCGTGATGCGGCCGTCGCGCGCCACGTTCAGGTCCTGGCTGCGGCCGCCGTCGGTCAGCGTAATGCGCACCTTCGAAGGATCGGCATTCTTGATACGCGCCGTATAGTAGACATTGATCTGCGAGCGGTCCGATGCCGGCAGGTTCAGGAAGCCCTTCAGGCCCGGAAAGGCGTCGGCCGCCGCCGCCGACTGCGTCGACACGCCGTTCTCGGTCGTGACCGGCGGCAGCTTCTGTCCGGCCATGGCGGGCGCGACAGAGGCCATCAGGCCGAGGACGAGCGCGCCCGCGGCGAAATTACGCTTCATTTTCATCGGTTGTCTCACCTTCGCTCATCGCCCCCTTTGCGAAGCGATGCCTAACATATGCGGGCGATGGTGCCAAATTATGGCTGAACCCGGCATGAATAAGGTGGGGGTAAGAAGCGTTAGGAAGGGGCGCGGAGCTAATGGAAGAGGACGTTTCAGCGTCGGAACGAACGCGGATGGTGCGAAGTTTGTCCGAGCAATCGCAACGGCATCGTCCATTAGCTCCGCCAACCTTCGCCAAGGCTTCGGTCGGCTCCGCCCCCTCCACCGCTTCGCGGTCCCCCTCCCCATTTTCAATGGGGAGGAGCACTGAGTGCGTCACAACCCCTTGACGATGCCTTCGACCATCTTCTTGGCGTCGGCGAACAGCATCATCGTGTTGTCCTTGAAGAACAGCTCGTTTTCGACGCCGGCATAACCCGCCGCCATGCCGCGCTTGACGAACAGGACGGTGCGCGCCTTTTCGACGTCGAGGATCGGCATGCCGAAGATCGGCGACTGCGGATCGGTCTTGGCTGCCGGGTTGGTGACGTCGTTGGCGCCGATAACGAAGGCGACGTCCGCCGTGGCGAATTCGCTGTTGATGTCCTCAAGCTCGAAGACTTCGTCGTAGGGCACGTTCGCTTCGGCCAGCAGGACGTTCATGTGACCCGGCATCCGGCCCGCCACGGGGTGGATGGCGTACTTCACCTCGACGCCTTCTTCCTTCAGCTTGTCGGCCATTTCCCGCAGGGCGTGCTGGGCCTGGGCGACCGCCATGCCGTAGCCCGGGACGATGATGACCTTTGACGCGTTCTTCATGATGAAGGCCGCGTCGTCGGCCGAGCCCTGCTTGACGGGGCGCGTTTCGACGCGGCCGGCGCCGGCCGCCGCCCCCGTGTCCCCGCCGAAACCGCCGAGGATGACCGAGATGAAGCTGCGGTTCATGCCCTTGCACATGATGTAGCTGAGGATGGCGCCGGAAGACCCCACCAGCGCGCCGGTGATGATCAGGGCGATGTTTTCCAGCGTGAAGCCGAGCGCCGCCGCCGCCCAGCCCGAATAGGAGTTGAGCATCGACACGACGACCGGCATGTCGGCGCCGCCGATCGGAATGATCAGCGTCACGCCCAACACCAGCGAGATGGCGAAGATCAACCAGAAGGCCCACTTGGCGTCGCCATGGGTGGCGATCAGCACGCCGATCAGCACGACCAGCGCCAGGCCGAGGCCGATGTTGATCAGGTGACGCGCCGGCAGGATGATCGGCGCACCCGACATATTGCCGTTAAGCTTGGCAAAGGCAATGACCGAACCCGTGAAGGTGATGGCGCCGATGGCGCAGCCGAGGCTCAATTCGATCAGCGACTGGGTGCGGATAGCACCCGCGCCGTCGTCGATATGAAACGCCATGGGCGAGAACAGCGCGCCCAGCGCCACCATGCAGGCGGCCATGCCGACGAGGCTGTGGAAGGCGGCGACCAGCTGCGGCATCTGGGTCATGGCGACCTTCTGCGCGATCACCGTCCCGACGATGCCGCCGACGGCAATGCCGCACAGGATGATGACGATGGTCACCGGATCGAGCGCGCCCTTGGTCAACAGGTTCAACAGCGTGATGCCGACGGCGATCGCCATGCCGGTCATGCCGTAGAGATTGCCCTGGCGCGAGGTTTCGGGTGAGGACAGGCCGCGCAGGGCCAGGATGAACAGGACGCCCGAGACCAGATAGGCGAGGGCCGAGATGTTTGCGATACCCATGATTATGCGCCTTCCTTCTTCGCGGCCGGCTTTTCTTTTTTCTTGTACATGGCCAGCATCCGGCGGGTGACCATGAAGCCGCCGAAGATGTTGACGGCGGCGAGCGCCGAGGCGATGCCGCCCGCGCCCTTGGACAGCCAGGCCGAGACGTCCGACCCTTGCGCGGTCGCTGCGGCCGCGATCAGAGCGCCGACGATGATCACCGACGAGATGGCGTTGGTGACGGCCATCAGCGGCGTGTGCAGGGCCGGCGTGACGCTCCACACGACGTAATAGCCGACGAAGATGGCCAGCACGAAGATGGCCAGGCGGAAGATGGTCGGATCGACGAGTTCCATGGATGCGTCCTTATGACTTGGGCTGCAGCGCGGGGTGGACGACGGCGCCGCCGTGCGTCACCAGGGCCGCCTTGAGGATCTCGTCCTCGTTGTCGGGGTTCAGTGCGCCGTCCTTGTCGACCAGCAGGCCGACAAAGGCCTGCAGGTTCTTGGCGTAGAGCGCCGAGGCGTCCGACGCGATGCGCGTGACGATGTTCGAGAAGCCGATGATGCGTACGCCGCCCGTTTCCACGACCTCGTCGGCCTTGCAGCCTTCGACATTGCCGCCCTGGGGCGCCGCCAGGTCGATCAGGACCGAGCCGGGCTTCATGCTGGCGACCTGGTCGCGCGTCACCAGGATGGGCGCGGCGCGGCCGGGGATCAGCGCGGTGGTGATGACGATGTCCTGCTTGGCGATGTGCGCGGTGACCAGCGCCGCCTGCTTGGCCTTGTATTCAGCCGACATCTCCTTGGCGTAGCCGCCGGACGTTTCGGCCTGCTTGAACTCCTCGTCCTCGACGGCGATGAACTTGGCGCCCAGGCTCTCGACCTGTTCCTTGGTGGCCGGGCGTACGTCGGTCGCCGACACGACCGCGCCCAGGCGGCGCGCCGTGGCGATGGCTTGCAGACCGGCGACGCCGACGCCCATGACGAAGACCTTGGCCGGCGCGACCGTGCCGGCGGCGGTCATCATCATCGGGAAGGCCTTGCCGTAGGCGCTGGCGGCTTCGATGACGGCGCGGTAGCCAGCCAGGTTGGCCTGCGACGACAGGGCGTCCATGACTTGCGCTCGCGTGATGCGCGGCACGAATTCCATGGCATAGGCCTGGGCGCCCTTGGCGGCCAGCGCGTTGATCGTGTCCTTTTCACGGTGGGCGTCGAGCAGGGCGACGACGATGGCCCTGTCCTTGAGCGCGCTGATTTCGTCGCTCGAAGGCCCACGCACTTTCAGCACGATATCGGCGCCCGACAGGGCCTGCGCGGCGTTGGGCGCGATCGTCGCTCCGGCGGCAAGATAGGCCTCGTCGGTAATGGCGGCGCCGGTGCCCGCGCCGGTTTCGACGGCCACTGTCAGCCCGGCGCCCGTCCACTTCTTCACGGTTTCGGGCGTCGCCGCGACGCGGGCCTCACCGGGCCAGGTTTCCTTGAGAATGGCGATAGAGACGGCCACGTTCATACCCTCTGACTAAAACCTGACACCGGTTACCCCGTTATCAGGTTTGTTTGCGCCGAGCCATGGTAATTGCGGATGCAACCAAATATCACGGCGTTATGCGTTCGGCGTCCTGTATGGGGAAACGCCGTCAAAGTCAAAGACCTAATAGTGATTATCCGCCGCCCGGCAACCCTTGCGCCTTGTCCCAGGCAAGACGGACAAGGGCGACAAGGCTGTCATCGATTTCGGCGGGCGAGGCGAGGGACGCGGCCTATTTCAGCCGCTCGGGCCGCGACTCGTTTTTCGGGAGGCTGAGGCGCGAATCGGACTCGGACGGGGCGGCGATTCCCAGGGCGCGCTTCCACCCACGAGGGATTTTAGCGCCGCAATCTGTACGGTGCGCGACCCGGGGGGATAGCCCGTCGGTGTGCCGGCGATTCGATCTCCGGACAGTCGCGCATGACGATTTTCACCCGTTCGTCGAGCGGCCTTCCGGTTTCGTGTTCAAGACTGACCTTGACCGAGGCGAACCATTTCTCCTGGTGGGAGGGAGGTTCCCTTGGGGTTTAGTGCGCGTCGGGCTTCTTCTTGAGCATCAGCCAGCCGATCACGGCGACGACGACTGCCGGGATCAGGGCGCCGAAGAAGCCGGCGCCGGGCACGCAGGTCAGCAGGATGACGAAGGTCAGGACTACGGCCAGGAGGTAGCTGCACCACTTGGTGAGGGACACGAACAGCTCGAAGCTGTGGCGGTGCTGGTTGATATCCATTTCGCCGTGGACGTAATCGTTGTGCGAAGAATGGTGATCGGCCATGGGATGCGTTTCCTGAAAACTGTGTTCTTGTCTCGGTCTTACAAAGCCGCGGTGATTTGGTCAATCCTACGCGCGACAAGAAGAAGGTATCCGCAGCTTACGCAGATTTCGCAGATTTTTGTTGTGACGGCGTTAAGGCTGCAGCAGGGAGATCCGGGCCGCCGGCATCGGGATTGAAGGGGATTCACAGATTACACAGATTTCACAGATTATTCAGAGTGTTGGACAGATTTCAGAGTGCCGCGGATCGATTTGATTGCGCCTTGCGCGAAGGGCCTTGTCGAGCCAAATGAACGCTGACTGATCAGGTAAGACACGGAATAATCTGTGAAATCTGTGTAATCTGTGGATCCACTTCCTTACCAAATCAAACCAAGGCTTCGAACTGGTCGATAAGGCTTTCAAGCCTATGGCATCCAAGCGCCCAGAACTGCTTTTCGCGCGGATTGAGACCGAACGGCAGCAGCGCCTCGACATAGGTCTTGGTGCCGCCGGCCGCCAGCAAACCGCGATAGACCGGCGTGAAGGCTGCCGGGTTTTCGCGCCGCTTTTCCATCAGGGCCGAGACCAGCAGGTCGCCGAAGGCATAGGCATAGACATAGAAGGGCGCATGGACGAAGTGGCCGACATAGGCCCACCACACTTCGTAGCCGTCGTTTAACGTGATCGCCGGGCCTAAGCTTTCGCCCATGACCTCCAGCCAGATGGCGTTGATCTGGTCGAGCGCGACCTCGCCCGACTGCCGCGCCGCGTGGAACTTTTCCTCGAAGCGATGGAAGGCGATCTGGCGAATGACCGAATTCAGCCCGTCCTCGATCTTGCCGGCCAGCAGCGCCTTCTTGTCCTCCTTGGATGCATCGGCCACCAGATGCTCGAACACCAGGCCCTCAGCGAAGATCGACGCGGTTTCAGCCAGCGTCAAAGGCGTGTCGGCCAGGATCGATCCGAGGGGCTGGCACAGGGTCTGGTGGACGGCGTGGCCAAGCTCGTGCGCCAGGGTCAGGACTTCGCGGCGGTCGCCGGTAAAGTTCAGCATCACATAAGGATGACGCGGCGCGGTCACCGGGTGGGCATACGCGCCCGACGACTTGCCCGGACGCGGGGCGGCGTCGATCCACGGCTTGTCGAAGAAGGTGCGGGCGCGTTCCTCGAACTCCGGCCCCATCTGGGCGAAGCTGTCGAGGACGATTTTTTTCGCCTCGTCCCACGAATAGTGTTTCTGCGGCGCCTCGGTCAGCGGCGCATTGCGGTCCCAGAAGTCGAGCTTCGCCTTGCCCATGATGCGCGCCTTCAGCGCATAATAGCGGTGCGACAGGGCGGAATAGCTTTCGCGCACGGCCTCGGCCATGGCGTCGACGGCGTCCTTGTCGACCTCGTTGGCCAGGTGGCGCGACGCGGCGGGGTCTTCGTACTTGCGCCAGCGGTCCTCGACCTGCTTTTCGAACGCCAGGGTGTTGAGCGCCAGGGCCAGCACCGGTGCGTTTTCGCGCAGGCTCTCGGTCAGGGCCAGTGCGGCCTCCCTGCGGATCTTGGCTTCGGGGGCGGAGAGGCGGGTCAGCGCATCGTTGAGCGTCAACGCTTCCGAGCCGACATGGGCGCGCAGGCGGGCCAGGGTCTCGTCGAACAGGCGCGTCCACTGGCTGACCGCCGGGGCGCGCTCCAGCATCAGGCGCTCGAGTTCGGCCGACAGTTCGTGCGGACGCGAGGCGCGGATGCGGCGCAGCCACGGACGCCAGCGCTGCGCCTTGTCGGTCGCCTTGAAGGCCTGTTCGATCTCCCAGTCCTCGAGCTTGTTGAGCTCGAGGCTCAAAAACAGGCTGTCGGCCGAGATCATGGCGGCCTGCGTCCGCAGGTCGCTTTCCAGCTTGGCGATATGGGTATTGTCGCGGTCGATCGTCGAGGCCAGCGTCGCATAGGCCAGCGCGCCGCCCATGTCGTCCATGGCCTTTTCATAGAGGCTTGCCGCCTGGTCGATCAGCAGGCCAAGCCGTTCCGGATTGGCACGCGCGGACACGAACGCGCCCTGCAGCTTGGCCAGTTCCTTGATGTGATTGGCGCCGGACTGGAAGTCGGCGGCGATGCGCGGGTCTTCCGGTCCCGAATAGAGGTCGGAAAGGTCCCAGATCGGCAAACCGGTGCCGGAATGGAGCGGAATCGCCGATGGGGCGAGTGTAGCTGTATCGGTCATGGGGCCGACATAAGCACGAGTCCCGAAAAAATCGAGACACAATCCAGGTTGTAAACCGGTTTTTCACCCCGTTCGCGTAGGGTCTGTCCCAAAATAAGCCGGCCCGCAAAAACGTGAGGCCGGTAATCGTGATGATAATGGGTGTAGAAGATGGCCAAAACGATCCTGATTTGTGACGACGATCCGACGCAGCGCCGGCTGATCCAGGCCGTGCTCGAGCGCGAAGGGTTCGCCGTCCTGCACGCCGAAAATGGCGCTCAGGCGATCGACCGCCTGTCCACGACCACCGGGATCGACGCGCTGATCCTGGACCTGGTGATGCCGGGGCAGTCGGGGATCGACACGCTTAAGGAGATCCGCGCCGCGGGCATCCGCACGCCCGCCATCGTGCTGACGGCGTCGGGCGGGATCGACACCGTCGTCAAGGCCATGCAGGCCGGCGCCCAGGACTTCTTCATCAAGCCGGCCTCGCCGGAACGGATACTGGTCAGTGTAAGGAACGCGCTCCAGATGGGCGACCTGTCGGCCGAGGTCGCGCGCCTCAAGAAACACGCCACCAACCGCACCAGCTTCGACGACCTGATCGGCTCGTCGCCCGCCATGCAGATGGTGAAGCGTCTGGGTGAACGGGCGGCCAAATCGTCCATTCCCGTGCTGATCCTCGGCGAAAGCGGTGTCGGCAAGGAACTGATCGCCCGCGCCATCCAGGGCTCGTCCGAGCGCGCCGGCAAGCCGTTCGTCGCGGTCAACTGCGGCGCCCTGCCGGAAAACCTGGTGGAATCGATCCTGTTCGGCCACGAAAAGGGCTCGTTCACCGGCGCGTCGGACAAGCACCTTGGGAAATTCCAGGAAGCCAACGGCGGCACGCTGTTCCTCGACGAAGTGGGCGAACTGCCGCTCGACATGCAGGTCAAGTTGCTGCGTGCGCTGCAGGAAGGCGAGATCGATCCGGTCGGCTCGAAGCGCCCGGTCAAGGTCGATGTCCGCATCATCTCGGCGACCAACCGGAATCTCGCCGATCAGGTCAAGGCGGGCGCCTTCCGCGAAGACCTGTTCTATCGCCTCAACGTCTTCCCGGTCGAAGCGCCGTCCTTGCGTGAGCGCCGCGAGGACATCCCGGCCCTGGTCGAGCACTTCGTCCGCCGCTTCAATGTCGAGGAAGGCAAGCGCGTCACCGGCGTCTCGGCCGAGGCCATGCAGTTGCTGACCGGTTACGAGTGGCCGGGCAATGTGCGCCAGCTGGAAAACACCGTCTACCGCGCCATCGTCCTGGCCGACAGCCCATATCTCCAGCCCTTCGACTTCCCGGCCATCAGCGGCCAGGCCCTGCCGATGCCGGCGGCGATCCCCCAGCCGGCGGCTGGCGCGCGCGCCGTGCAGGAGCATATCGAAGCCATGGGCGCCATGCACGACGCGCCTGTGCGCATCCTCGACGAGGCCGGCCACCTGCGCAAGCTGGAAGATATCGAACGCGACCTGATCGAGCACGCCATCAGCGTCTATGCCGGCCATATGTCCGAGGTGGCGCGCCGCTTAGGGATAGGCCGCTCGACCCTGTACCGCAAGGTACGCGACTGCGGCCTGGAAGGCCTGGTCAAGGAAGTCGGCTGAGGCTTCCATCAAGATTGATTTTAACGCCCGCCGGAGACCCCGGCGGGCGTTTTGCCGGCCTTGCGGTCATGGCCCGGGCGTGATTCCTGCCGCGCTCGACCTTCTGAATATTTTTGCATTCGCTGTGTAAGGTCATGCGGTTTCGTGCGACTGACGCCCCTATGGAAACCTGGATGGCGTCGCCGTGCTGAGCCTCGAAGAGATCGTCGGGACATATGCCGGCATGGTCCGCCGCATTGCGACGGTTTATGAACGCCATCCTGACCGGGTCGACGATCTTGTCCAGGAGGTCTGGCTGGCGGTCTGGCAAGCCCTGCCGCGCCTTGGCAAGGCGGAGAAACTTAAACCCTACATTGCCCGCATGACCCAGAACATCTGCGTCACCCACGTGCGGCGCGCCCTTGTGCGCAAGGCGGAGCCTCTCGACGACACCGTACCGGATGCCGCCGTGCCGGTCGACGAAGCGACCGATCACGCCCGGCAATTGCTTCGGCTGACCGAGGCGGTGCGCAACCTGCCCGAACCGCTCAAGGCGGTGGCCGGTCTCTATCTTGAAGATATCCCGATCAAGGACATAGCCCACATCCTCGGCATCAGTGAAAGCAACGCCTCGGTGCGGCTGCATCGGGCCAAAACCTTTATCCGAATGGCCTTCGGAGACGACTCATGACCAAGTCCAGCGACATCGATCCCCTGGCCAGGCTTTGGCAATCCGCTCCCGCGCCGGACACCGGACAGCTCGTGCACGACTTGCGGCGATTGCAGGCAGTGCACCGGTGGCACCATAGGATACTTGTCCTGATCCTTTGCGGGACCGCCCTGCTGCTGCTCTTCGGCGCGGTCGCCTTGCGGTCGGTCAGTCTCGGTATCATCACCGGGCTGTGGATCGCCTTCGTGGCCGGAGCCGTCTTTTACCAGCGTACGCGCTGCAAGGCCGTCGATGCCCTCGACCTGGATACGGTCAGTCTCCTGAAGCGCATGATCGAACGGGCAAAGCGGGGGCTTGCCCAGGCTCGCCGCCTCTATGCGGGCGTGCCCGTGGCGGCGGCGGTCGGTGCGGTTGCCACAAGGATTTTTTTCCCCGGCCTGCCTTTTGGCGGACACGCGGTTCACCCCTGGCTCGCACAGGTCTTTACGATCGCCAGTCTGGTCATGCTGGGCGTCATGGTCGTTGCGGGCCTCGTCCTGGCGCGCGCGCGTCAACGCCAGCTTCGGGAATTGACGCAGACCCTGCGATCATTCGAAGAGAGTTTGTAAGGGATTGTCCGCGAAGGCGACTAGGGTCTGCCGGCCAATACAGACCGGCTCAAATGCGCGGAGGCCCTATGGTCAAATCTTCCTGGAAAATCGTTCTCATCAATCTGGCCCTGGTTTGCGGTCTGCTGGCGCTTGAGTGGTATGAAACCCACGGCGGCCCGATCGTCGTGCCGACGAAGAGTTTCATCTTCCTCATGCTGCTCGTGCCGCCGCTGACGACCGTCTTTTACGCATTGCTGCGTTGCCGGCCTCGTGGCGATCGGCAGGCCCCGGCCAACTGACACCCGTCCGCCGGCGGTTACAACGACCCGACCTGTTCGCGCGCCAGGTTTGCAGCGTTCAATCCATAGAACTGCGCCACCAGCGCGCCGGCGATGGCCAGCACCGCCGGCGCCAGGCCGATCACCAGGCGGATATTGGTCAACAGTTGAGGAGAGGCCTCCGCGCCGGCCGAGCCATGCGTGGCGAATGCCCAGGCGATGACCAGCGCGACCAGGGCCATGGCGATCTTCTTGCCGAAAATGATCATGGAATAGGTCATGGCCGTGGCGCGGTGGCCGGTGCGCCAGGCATTGTGGTCGGCCGTGTCGGCCGTCATGGCGAAGGTGACGGTCGACACGACGCCCAAGGCCGCTCCGGTGAGGATCTGGAGCGCGAAGGCAACAGCCAGCTGGTTTTCCTGCAGGGCATAGAAGCCGAAGCTGGTCAGGGCGAACAGGCCCATCATGACCGAAATCAGCAGGCGGCGCTCGACATGCTTGGTCAAGGTCGAGGTCAGGGCTGATCCCGCCGCCAGGCCCAGGATGAACACCATGGAAAACGGCATGGCCAGGTCAGGGCGGCCCAGCACGTAGCGGGCGAAATAGGGGATGGACGCCGTGTGCAGGGTAAAGCCCGTCATCATGACGATGCCCAGCACGAACAGCACGACCCATGGCGGGCACACGAACAGGTCGCCGATGTCGCGCAACGGGTTCTTCCGCGGGTCGGCCGAGAGGGAAAAGCGTTCGCGCGTATTGAGGAACAGGTTGATGAAGATGCCGATGGCAATGACGCCGAATATGGTCATGGCGAACTGCCAGCCCAGCGCCACGTCCTTCGGGCCGGTAAAGGCCACCAGTTTCGGAGTCAGCCAGGTGATCAGCACCGCCGTCAGGAAGGCGATGCCGTAGCGCGCCGACAGCAGCGCCTCGCGCTGGCGCGAGTCGAAGGTGATGACGCCGGACAGGGCATTATAGGGCACATTGATCGCCGTATAGACGAGGTTCATCACGATCAGGCCGACATAGGCGGCGATCAGGTGCACGTCGTGCGGCGCATTGGCCGTCGAGAACAGCAGGAGGCCGGACGCGGCCAGCGGTATGGCGAGCCACAGGAACCACGCGCGGTAGCGGCCGTATTCCGTGCGCGTCCGGTCGGCAAGGGCCGCGAACAGGGGATCGGCGAAGGCGCTGATCGTGCGCATGACCGCCAGCAGGGTCCCCGCCTCGACGATCGACAATCCCACCACGTCGGTCAGGTAGCCCATCAGGAAGACGGCCAGCGGCGCCCAGTAGAGGTTCACGCCGACGTCGCCCAGGCTGTAGCTGATGACTTCACGCAGGCGCAGGGGTTCGTAAGCCTGTAAGGCCTTCGTCCTGTCCGGTGCCGGCTCCATCTGCCCTCCTGCGCCGTCCCCGGCGGTTCGCTCTTGGCGGGAATCTTGGACTACAGGGGGTTATGAAACCGTAAAGTCGCCAGCGGCGGTAACGAGTCTGGCGTTATAACGAAAATATACCATTTAAAATCAAAAGCTTCTTTTGTTAAAACGCATGTGTTACCGCAAGTCGCGGCAATTGCGGCGTATCGGTTTTCATGTTTGCAAAACCCTCTGGTCAGGGCGTGTGCGATTGGCTAGGTTGAGGCCACTTCGAACCGCTTATTGCATACAAGAAGGGGATACCTCCATGTCAGGGACTTCCAAGGGCGTCGATCGCCGTCTCTTCCTTGCCGCCGGTGCGGCTACCATGGCCATGCCGATGGCCGCGCGCGCCGCGCTGGGCGACCTTGTCTACTATATCGGCACCATGGGCGCGGCCGGGGTTTCGACCCTGACCTACTCGCCGGCCTACGACCAATGGAAGCTCGGCAAGGCCGACCCGTCGGTGCCAAACGCCTCTTTCGGCGTCTACAGCCCCAAATTCAAGCGTCACTACATCCTCAACGAACAGGATGCCGGCACGGTCGGCGTCTACCAGGCGAACAGCAGCGGCAAGGTCTCGAAGAAGGGGGAGGTTTCCACCCAGGGCAAGAGCCCGTGCTACGTCTCGCTCGACGCCACGGAATCCTATCTGGCCGTCGCCAACTATGGCTCAGGCAACATCGTCGTCTACACGCTCGACAAGTCGGGCCTGCCGACCAACCCGGTGGTCAAGCAGAACAGCGGCACCGGCAAGGACCCGGAACGCCAGGAAGGCCCGCACGCCCACTGCGTCAAGTGGTCGCCCGACCAGAAGTTCATCTACAGCACCGACCTGGGCACCGATGAGGTCATCGCCTGGCCGTTCGACGCGGCCACCGGCGCGGTCGGCGACAAGGTCGTGGCCTTCAAGTGCGAGCCGGGCTTCGGCCCGCGCCACCTGCTGATCCATCCGTCGGGGCAGGTTGCCTATCTGGTCGGCGAACTGGCGAATGCGGTCGTGACGCTCCGTCCGAACGCCGACGGCACCTTTATCGGCACGCAGTGGACCTCGACGCTGCCGGAAGGCTATACCGACCACAGCCAGGCCGCGCACATCGCGCTCAACCGCGACGGCAACCTGCTGTATGTGTCGAACCGCGGCCACAACAGCATCGCGACCTTCTACCTCGACGGCACGGGCCGCCTGGGCGCCTCGCAGATCACGCCGTGCGGCGGCGACTGGCCGCGCTTCTTCACCGTCATCCCCGGCTTCGACCGCATCATCATCGGCAACCAGAAGAGCGGCGACGTCACCATCATGAAGCTGCACAGCGACGGTACGCTGAGCGGCACGGTGACCAGCCTCAAGGTGGACCAGCCGGTCTTCGTCGGCAGCATCGCCTGATCGGACGCGGTTCTGGCCGCCGAATTTCGAAAAGCCCCGGCGTCCAGGGCGCCGGGGCTTTTTCTTGTCCCATGCGCAAGTGAAATCAATCATTGATCAAAGCTTGCGAAGCCGTGGGACGGTTATAACAAATTGAAATACAATAAAAGTTTTTATCCGGACAACGGGGTGCCATATCCGGGCCATGATGCTGCGGATGTTGGCCGTTAACCAAATCAATTATTGATTAATGGTGTCAGCCTGCGCGGAAGATTTTCGACAGACCGTGCGTCATGACCAGGGCGCGGTCACCGTATTCCCTGGACGGTTCGATCTGGCTGCCTTCGTGCCATTCGTTGAACGAAACGATCAGCACCCAGTCGGGCCTTGCCGCGATCGCCGCCTGCCACAGCCGCGCGTAGGGGCCGCCGTCGCCGCGGTCGACGATGACCGGCTTGTCGCGCTCGGGAAGGCGCGAGTCGTCGAAGCCCGGCATAACCGTCGCCGTGGTGGCCTTGCGCCCAGCCTGCGCCTTCACCCAGCCGGTATAGAAGGCCGACCGCCAGTCTTCGCTGTCCGCGTGTTTCGCCGCTTCGAACTGCAGCGAATAGATGTGCAGGATGTCGAACAGGGATTTGCGGGCCTTGATTTCGTCGAGGCTGTTCGCCGTGCCGGCGAAGAGAATGGCGCCGGGCGCCGCCTCCTCGACCTTGGCGCGCGCGGCCTTCCAGCCATCGGGGCCGATCGTCTGGATCACGCGGTCGAACAGGAAAAGCACGGGCTTGCCGTCCAGCCTCAGCCACGAGGCGTTTCCTATATGCTTTTGATGCATATAGAGAATATCGGCAGCCAGGGCATCGGCCGATGTGGCTTTTTCAATATAGGCGCTGACCGAAAGCTTGCGGGCGGCGGCGGCCTCGAGCAGCATCGTCAACTGTTGATCCGTGCGGTCGCCGCGGCCCCACCATGAAGCGACGAAGCCGGTGATGCCATTGTCCGCCGCCTGTCCGGCCTGGCGCGCCACGACGGCCGGATCGAGGCTGTCATAGGGGCCGGAGGCCGGATATTCGGGCGCGTTGGCAATGGTGCCGGCCTGGGTGTCGACGCCTTGCCAGTGCACCCAGTCGTTTTCGCGCGGTGGCGCACCGTACCAGCCGTAATAGAAGGCCAGGACCTGCTTTTCCGGTGCCTGCGCGCGCGCCGGAACGGGCAGGGCGGCGGCGGATACCGCCAGCAGCAGTTCACGCCGGTTCATCGTCGCCGTCCCTTCCGGCGGGTTTGGCGGTCTGGGCCTTTTTGCGGATTTCCCTGAGCTTTACGCCCTGGCGGACGCTGAGTGTGCCGCCGGTGGCGCCCTTGTCGGGATCGGCAAACGCACGGCCGTAGGTCTTTACGCGCATCGAGACGCTGTCGAGGAATTCACTTTCCCATTCGGACAAGTCGACGCCGCGCACGGCGGCCTCGCGCCGCGCTTTTTCGAGAAGGCGCAGGGTCGACGCCTGCAGGGCCTTTTTCTGCGCCGCCCGCTGTTCGGCAGGCGATGGCGGCGCGGCGGGGGCAGGCTTGGCGCTTTTCATCGGGGCGCGCGTCTGCAAACCCTTCCTGCGCGTCAGGCCCTTGCCAGGCTTTTCCCGGGACGGCGTTTTCGACTTAAACGCCATGGGGGCGGTCCGGATATGAAAACGCCCGTTTCGACATGATGCTTCCATGGAGGCAAGCATGCCGAAACGGGCCGTAAAAGATCAATGGGGCAGGGAGGCTCAGCCTTCGAGCGCCGACATGTAAAGGTCGATCAGCGCCTCTTCCTCCGACATCTTGGCCTTGTCCTGCTTGCGGATGCGCACGACCTTGCGCAGGATCTTGACGTCGAAGCCTTCGCCCTTGGCCTCGGCATAGACCTCCTTGAGGTCGTTACTGATAACGGCCTTGTCTTCTTCAAGTCTTTCAATACGTTCGATGAAGGACTTGAGGCGGCCCTGGGCGGCGCCGGTGATTACGTCGTCGGAGGAAAAGGACGGGGCGTCGTCGGCCATGCGAAAAGTATCCTGAAAGCTGAAAAACTGTTTGGCCGCACAATAGACAAGTGATTCGCCTGTCTCAACTCGGCACACGCGATTGGCTGTGGATTATTTCGTTCCCGCCCGCGGATCCCCCTTCCGTCTGGTTCGGCTTGACGCCGACCCGGCACGAGCAGAGCGAGTGACGGAGGGGGGGGGATTGCCGAATTTCAGACCTATGCCGCAAGGACCCCCGCCGCGACCAGAGCCGGTCGCAGGGTTTCGGGGCGGTCGAACAGATGGGTGACGAAGCCGAGCTTGTCCGCCGCTTCGATATTGAGCGCGTTGTCGTCGGTGAAGAAGACTTCCGGGGCTTCCAGCCCCATGCGGCTCAAGGCCAGGCGGTAAATGGCCGGATCTGGCTTCACCAGCTTTTCGACGCCGGAAATCACCACGTCCTTCATGTGGCGGAAGGCGGGGATGTGGTCGAAGACCATCTGCGCCTTTTCGGTCGGCATGTTGGTCAGGGCATATTGCGGGATGCCCAGGGCCTCGAGTTCCTCGATGACGGCCATGGTCTCGGCGATCGGCTCGCCCAGCATTTCGCTGAAGCGGGTGTCGAAGGCCAGGATCTCGTCGCTGAACTCCGGAAAGCGCTCCATGATGCCCTTGCGGTTGTCGGCGAAGGAAACGCCGGCATCGTGGTTCATGTGCCAGTCCATGGGCACGACCGTCTCCAGGAAGAAGGCGCGGCGGTCCGGGTCGGCGATCACCTTGCGGAACAGGTTTTCCGGATGCCAGGTGATCATGACGTTGCCGATGTCGAACAGGACGGCTTGGATGGTCATGATGTCGCTCCTGATTTGGGCACGAAAAAACGCTTAAAGCGCAACCGCTTTAAGCGTTTTCCTGTGACAGTATCAAGACCGGCCGACCTGCATTTCGCACGGGCCGGTCACGGGCTTTTTAGCCTTGCTTGGCCTTGAAGCGCGGATCGGTCTTGTTGATGACGTAGACGATGCCCTTGCGGCGCACGATCTTGCAATCGCGGTGGCGGCCCTTGAGCGACTTGAGCGAGCTACGGACTTTCATTTGGTTTCACCTGGTCTTTAACGTAAGGCCCGGATCAAGGGCGTTGATAACGAAACCGAGGCGCATCGCCAGCCGTCCGGCCGCGCTGCGCCTCGATGGAGCCGCGGTTTCTATGGCGTGAGTCCCGATTTGTCAACGCGTTTTGATGAAAGGCCAGGCGTTTTTCCCACAACAGAACGCATCAGTGTCGCAATTACACTCTAAACTGTTGGAATAAAGCCGGAAACGGCTTAAGAATCGGAGCCCGGAGGGACCCTAATCATGCGTTTTCGCTATCTGAGCCTGTTCGTCGTCTTGACCGCCTGCGCCAGCACCGGCCAGCACGGGAGCGAGGTCGCGACGGCGCCCAAGGCCAGCATGCCGGTCCCGCAAAGTCCGGCCGCCCAGACGGAAACACTGCCGGCTTCGCCCGCCGCGACGCCGGCCCCGCAGGCCGCCAACCCCGTTCCGATCACGGCCTATGCCAGCTTCGACGACTGGAAGCAGGCCTTTGCCCAAAAGGCCGCCTCGCGCGGCTTCGATCCGGTTTTCGTCAGTCAGGTCTTTGAGGGCGTGCAGCCCCTGCCGGGCGTAACGGCTTCGGATTCCCAGCAGCCCGAATTCTCCAAGCCCGCCAGTTCCTACATGCGCCAGGCGGTGTCTCCGGCGCGCTCGGCGGCCGCCGCGGCCCGGCTTGCGGCCAATCCGAACATCGGCGAGATCGAACAGACCTATGGCGTGCCGAAGTGCATCGCCGGCGGCATCTGGAGCATGGAAAGCGACCTGGGGCGCGTCCAGGGCAATATCGACGTCATCGCCGCCCTGTCGACGCTCGCCTATAACGGCCGCCGCCGCGCCTGGGCCGAAGACGAACTGATCGCGGCCCTGACCATCCTGCGCGACCACGGCATCGCGCGCGAGACGCTAAAGGGATCCTGGGCCGGGGCCATGGGCCAGACGCAGTTCGAGCCCGACAGCTATCTGTCGCTGGGCGCCGATGGCGACCACGACGGCCGCGTCGATATCTGGAACTCCGATTCGGACGCGCTGGCATCCACCGCGAATCTGCTGGCCAGGGCCGGCTGGAAGCCGGGCGAGGAATGGGCGGTCGAGGTCGTCCTGCCGGCGGGCTTCGACTACTACCTGGCCGAAACCGCAAAGAAAAAGCCGGCGGAATGGCAGGCGCTGGGCGTGAAACGCGCCGACGGCGGTTATTTCACCCCGGCCGAGACCGACGAGGACGCGACCCTGTTCCTGCCGTCCGGGGCGAAGGGGCCGGCCTTCCTGTTCCTGCCCAACCATTACGTCATCCGCAAATACAACAATTCGACCAATTACGCCCTGGCGGTCGGTCTGCTGGCCGACGGCATTTGCGGCAAGCCCGCGCTTACCGTGGCCTGGCCGGTCGAGCCGCCCCTGTCGCTCGACCAGCGCATGAAGTCGCAGGCCGCGCTGAAGGCGGCCGGCTTCGATCCCGGCTCGGTCGACGGCGTCATCGGACCGGCGACCCGCACGGCCATACGCAACTGGCAGCGCGCCAATAACCTGCCGGCGGACGGGTACCTCAGCTTCGACCTGGCCAACCGCTTCGTCGGCATGATGGCGGCTTCGCCGTCGACGCCGGCCTCGTCATTGACCGGGACGCCGATCCCGGCGGGGTCCTAAGCCCCGTCCGGCAGAATCCGGATGGTGTGCAGCCACGTTTCGACCAGGGCCGGCCATTTCACGATCGGATTGGGGGAGGGCCTCAGCCCGAAGGCATGGCCGCCACGGGCATAGAGGTGCATTTCCGCCGGCACCTTCGCTTCGCGCAGCGCCATGTAATAGGTCAGCGAATTGCGCACGTCGTCTACGGGATCGTCCTCGGCCTGGACGATGAAGGTGGGCGGCGTGTCCCCGGTCACCTTGATGTCGGAAGACAGGGTCAGGCCGGGCTCATTCCATAGATGGCCCGGATACAGCGAGACGACGAAGTCGGGTACGCTGCTATAGCCGTCCGCGGCGTCGATGGGCGCATAGGCGCGTTCGGCATGCGTGCTGACCGAGGCGACCAGGTGTCCGCCGGCGGAAAAGCCGAGCACGCCGATCTTGTGCGGGTCGATATGGTATGCCTTCGCGTGCTGGCGCAGCAGGCCTATGGCGCGCTGCGCGTCCTGCAGCGCCAGGTTCACCGGAGGCATGACGTGGCAGTTGCATGTGTCGTCCCAGTGCGGACCGGAATCGGGCACGCGGTATTTCAGCACGATGCAGGTCATCCCCTTTTGCGTCGCCCAGTCGCAGACCTCGGTGCCTTCCAGGTCGATGGCCAGGATCTTGTAGCCGCCACCGGGGAAGACGACGATGGTGGCGCCGGTATTCTTTCCTTTCGGCGGATAGAGGCTCATCGTCGGGCGCGTGACGTTCTTTACGGCGGTAATAGGCCCAAGCTTCGGCGACACGCTGGTCTCGACGGTCTCCGGGCCCTTGGCGTCGGGCGTCCTGATGTCGGCGCCCGCAGGCCATATTTCCATTTGCTTGTATCCGGCGGGCGCAACCCACGGCGCGGCCTGGGACGATGAGGCGAGGGCGGGCGAAAGCAGGCACAGGCCGGCCATGGCTGCGCGGGCAGTCCATTGATAAAGCAAGAAAATCTCCATAGTTATAAAAGCGGGGCCGTCATTCGATACCGCGCCTTCCGCCGCGCCGCAAACGATGATAAGTCGGACCAGATATTAGAAAAATTTGGGTTGTTAACATATGCCGCGTCCCAGCCTTCCGCTCAATGCGCTCAGGGCCTTCGAGGCGTCGGCGCGCCATCTGAGCTTCACCCGCGCCGCCATCGAGCTGTGCGTCACCCAGGCCGCCGTCAGCCACCAGGTCAAGTCGCTGGAGGAACGGCTGGAGGTGACGCTGTTCCGCCGCCTGCCGCGCGGCCTTGGGCTTACGGCGGAGGGCGAGGCGCTGCTGCCGGTGGTCAGCGAATCGTTCGACCGGATGAGCGATCTTCTGGAACGGTTCGGCAACGGCCGGGTGCGCGAGGTCCTGACGCTGGGGGCGGTGGGCACCTTCGCCGTCGGCTGGCTGCTGCCGCGCCTGCCGGCCCTGCGTGAGGCCCATCCGCACCTGGATGTGCGTCTGTCGACCAACAACAACCGCGTCGATATCGCCGCCGAAGGGCTGGATTATGCGATTCGCTTCGGTAACGGCGCATGGCACGACACCCATGCCGTGGAACTGTTCGAGGCGCCGCTGACAGCCCTGTGCCTGCCCGAAATCGCCGCGCAGCTAAGGTCTCCCGACGACCTGCGCGGGCAGGTGCTCCTGCGCTCGTACCGCAGCGACGAATGGGACGGCTGGTTCCGCGCGGCGGGCCTTGAGCGCACCCTGGTGCCGGGCGCCATGGTGTTCGATTCGTCCCTGGCCATGGTCGAAGCGGCATTGCAGGGCGCAGGCGTGGCCCTGGCGCCGCCGGTCATGTTCGAGCGGCTGCTGCGCACGGGCCAGATCGCGCAGCCCTTTGAAATATATGTTTCCCGCGGCAGCTACTGGCTGACGCGGCTGCGCTCGCGGGCGCCGACGGACGCCATGGTCCGTTTCCGCGACTGGATTACCGCCGCCGTGGAAACCGCCTCTTAATGATTAACGGTAATAGTGCGGCCAAAGCTTCCGGCCCGGGTGTCCTGCCTCCATGTTTCAAATCATCGGTATCGTCGTGCTGTTCGGCTGCGTTTTCGGCAGCTATCTCATGTCCGGCGGCAACATGGCGCCGATCATCGAGGCGGCGCCGCACGAACTCATGACCATCGGCGGCGCTGCCATCGCCCAGACCCTTATCGGCAACAGCCTGACGACGCTGAAAGCCATGGGCGGCGGCATGGGCAAGGTCTTTTCCGGGCCCAAATGGAAGGCCAGCGATTATCGCGACCTGCTGGCGCTTTTGTTCCTGCTGACCAAGACCATGAAGTCCAAGGGCGTCATCGCGCTGGAAAGCCACATCGAAAAGCCGCATGATTCGACGATCTTCAACCGCTTCCCGAAGATCATGAAGGACCACTTCGCCATCGACTTCATCTGCGACACCCTGCGCATGATGACGATGAACCTCGAAGACCCGCACCAGGTCGAGGACGCGATGGAAAAGCAGCTGGAGAAGCACCACCACGAGGCCCACGCCCCGGCGCACGCCCTGCAGAACATGGCCGACGCCCTGCCGGCGCTCGGTATCGTCGCCGCCGTGCTGGGCGTCATCAAGACCATGGGCTCGATCACCGAGCCGCCGGAAATCCTGGGCGCCATGATCGGCGGCGCCCTGGTCGGCACCTTCATGGGCGTCTTCCTGGCCTACGGCATGGTCGGCCCGTTCGCCGCGCGCCTGGGCGGCATCGTCGATGAAGAGGGCACCTTCTACAAGATCATCCAGGCGGTGCTGGTGGCGCACCTGCATGGCAACGCCGCCCAGATTTCGGTCGAGATCGGCCGCGGCAACATCCCGTCCGAATCGCAGCCCAGCTTCCTGCAGATGGAAGAGGCGCTGAACAATATTCCGGAAGCGGCGTAGCATTCGGTCGTTTTTGTCTACGGACCGCAATCGAACCGTGTTATGTCGGGGTCCGATGCGGCGGCCCGGACGGCTTTCGGATGAGGCTTTTCGCGGGTGCGGCGGCATGTCGCGGCGTTGCCGGCCTTCAATTCCCCATTTATGATGAAAAAAGATGGTGTGCGGCGCACACGCGATCACAGTTTTGTGAAATATCCCCTTGCGAGACTCAGCCGAAACCGGTATGACTCAGATGTGGGCCAAGGTTTTACAGCTCCTTGCCCTCTAACCTGAGAAACAAGGATCTGGATCCAATGACCTCCAAAATCGTTCGTTCGGCCCTGGTTGCCGCCGTTGCTGTTGCTGCTCTGTCGGTCGCCGCTTGCCAAAAGCCCGCCGCTACCGAAGAGACCGCTGCTTCGGAAGCTGCTCCGGCCGAAATGGCCCCGGCTGACGCTTCGGCTTCGGCCATGGCTCCGGCCGCTGAAACCTCGGCTTCGCCGGCTGCCGCTACGGCTGCTTCGGCCGGCTAAGGCAAATCCGGTCGGCGCGGGTTCCTCCCGACCGGCCACGCTTCTCAACCTTCAACCCACACACATATATAAAAGGAACTGGATCATGACCTCCAAGATCGTTCGTTCGGCCCTCATCGTTGCCGCCGCCGCCGCCGCCCTGTCGGTTGCCGCTTGCCAAAAGCCCGCTTCGTCGGACGCCGCCGCTTCGTCGGAAGCCGCTCCGGCTGAAACCTCGGCCGACGCTTCGGCGATGGCTCCGGTCGACGCTTCGGCCTCGGCCTCGGCTGCCTCGATCGGCTAAGCCATTCGCCCTTAACGGGTGACATCGAAGGGCTGCGCGACATCGCGCAGCCCTTTTTGTATGCGCCGGAATCGGCTAATGAAGACGGCATGAAGCGCATCGCCATCCTGTTCGCCGTCACGGCCGCCCTTTGCCTTACCGCCTGTTCGCACAAGGCCGATGAAGGCGCCAG
>CAKZJB010000010.1 GCA_936940865.1 uncultured Asticcacaulis sp.
CGAAATGGCAGCCTAACTTAAACCAACGAGCCTCCGGCAAACCCGGGGCGGTTCACCTCGTTCCTCGTCCCTTGATTGCAGGATTCATTTGATGGCTACAAGACCTGTCTTTCTCCCGTCCTATGAGGGCCCCAATCTGGTGGATGAAAGGCATTTCGACTTTCCTTGGTCTTCCGGATTTGCAGAAGTTCAAAAAAAGAAAAATGTGCGCGCCCTGCATGAAGCGGCACATAGCTCGGGCATTGGGGAGGTCTTAGAAATTTCCTCCAAATCCGATGTAGAGTTAGGCAGGCGACTGAGCGCTTTCAGCCTTAAGGTCGAGTTAGATGGCGAAATGTTGCCTTTGGAAAGCGTTTATCAAGGGGCAAAAGTGTTCCGCGAGAACGGCCCATTTCCCGAGATCATGACCTTATCACCAAGGGAGGCTAAGCAATTCATACGCGAAAACGGAAAAGGAGACTTAGTCAAGTTTCGTATTCGCAGCAAAGATTATTCAATACACCCGAAGAACGCGTTTTACGACTGGCTTTACATTCGATCGCTAGTTTCCCATAGTGCATGGATTGAAAAGAATGTTACTTACAGCGCGTTTACAGACATAGAGTTCAACCCTCTAAAGCAAGTAAATTGCCAAGCACGGGCGTTTTCGGAATATTTGAGCCTGCATCATCGAAATATACTACATGACGCAGCTGAAAATTTTGATTATTTTTCCTCGCTTTTAAGCCCAATATGAACAAAAGATTTCAAGAGAACAAACTTGGATGCTCTTCACAAAATTAGCCAGGCGACTGGCGCTTGGCTTCAATACGAATTTGCACTTGGGAAGTCCAATTTATTTAACGAGCGCTATCTTAGCAATCCATTGGGTGCCGTTTTAGGACATTTATATCCGCACCAAGTCCACGCGGAATACCTCCATCCTATCCTGGCGCCTACAAGAGTAGGCCTACCTGGCCGGAGGCCGGAGGTGGACTTCGCGGTAGTTCAGGATCGTCCCAACTTAATATGTGCGGTGGAAAGCAAATGGGTAGGAAAAAATGGGCTATCCGCAGATGCCATTATATGGGATCTGTTGCGATTAGAATTAATCGCCCACAATTCATCCGCAAAAGCATATTTCGTCTTAGCTGGTAGAAAAAAGCATCTTGATGCTTTTTTTCAATCCAGTGCTTTTCTTGGTAAACAAACCCCTGATGGACGCTTCCGGAGACTACTAAAGCTTGACCAAAGGAGAAATGCCCGCCTCAGAATCGATAGCCCGCCGTTAGACAGGCTTTCCGTATATCAGAGAATTTTCGCGGCGTTTCCAACACTTTCATTCTCATCGCGGATTACAACTTCGACGCCAGCGACCTATCCCGTGCAATGCCAAGCTTACCAATACCAAGCATATGCCTGGGAGGTGTTAGCCCCCGCTAATACCACTCGATTTATACCCGGTAACAACAAGCTCTACCGTGGAGAGAAGTAGAGATTTAGCAATAATCGTCGCGACGTAGCTGTTGGCGTACGGATGAATGATGTATTCTAATGCGTCGAAGGACGTTTGACCTACAAGGCCTGATCGCATGACGGATGAAAAATGCAAACCAGAGCGGCGCAGGTCTCCAAATGGATTTTGAAGAGCCTCTTGCTCGGTTTGCTTTAACCAATCTGAAAGAAGTTTCGCAGAGCGTCGAACGTGCAAAAACAAAGAAGCCGCCGCAGGATCACACCCCGCGACGGCTTTCGACAAAGAAAGTCAAGTAGCCGATCCCTTCGCGCGTAACGCCACTAAGGACCGGAAACGTGCCTCCGTCTACTTACTGTGACGGAAGTCCACGCCAGTGACCGCGTACAAACTCAACCCGGGAGAACCGGATGCGCGTGTACGGTGACACCCAGCATAGGGATTGCATGGTGAGCAATCCTCCTTCTGCTAGAGGGTGTCTTGCTTTTGCCGGCCCTCTGTGCTAGACAAAAGACCGGCTCATCGGGAGGCGACATCTCCCGAAAGACCCGAATACCAAGGCCCCGGACCGTTCCAGCGGTTGTCGGGGCCTTCCTCGTTTAAGGGCCTTAGCGACTCGAGGTGTACCTTGAACCCAACCTTATGTCAAGTTACTCCACTTCCTATAAGGCCACGTCCGCTTCACGTCCGCTTTTTATTGCTAAATTAAATTGCTTCTGGTACACGGTTTGTACCAAGCGGAGGCGGAGCAACGAAATGTCAACGGCGCAAACCAAGGTCAAGAGCCCCAACTACCCCAGCTTCTCGTTAGAGGAAGCTATTGAGAATGTTGCCAAAGTTCATTCAAAAGATCGAAGAAATCCTGTCAATCGCGAAGTAGTGGCCGCCCACATGGGTTACAGCGGATTAAGTGGCGCATCGGACAAGGCGATCTCAAACCTGATGCAATATGGTCTTTTGGAGCGAGTTGGAAAAGGAGAGATTCGCGTATCACAGCTTGCCGTTGACATTCTTCATCCTGACACAGACGCGCAATACAAGTCTGCATTACGGCAGTCCGCGTTTTTACCTCCACTTTTTCAACTACTTAAAAGCCGCTTCGGCGAAGACCATTTTTCCGATGCGGCTCTTCGTTCTTACCTCGTCAAGCAGGACTTCAATGACCGGGCGATGAACCCGATTATTCGTTCGTACAGCGAGACTTGCTCATTCCTAAAGCTAAAACATGCTGGTGAAAATGATGGCGCAGAAGCGGAGATGGAAGTAGAATCAATAGAGCCGCGCAATGATGTGATGCTTTCTCCGGTCCGGGATATGCCTTATACGTCGTATCAGGCCGCGCCGAGCAGTAGCAGCGTAGGAGTGCCCCTAATGGTTGGCGAGCAAGTGCTTTATTCGGAGGTTGCCGGGCCTTCAAATTATCTGAAACTCATCGCGAGCGGTGACCTCAACGAAGACCTGATTGAGGGGATCGAGAGTTATCTTTCGCGCCTTAAGCGCCGCATCCGCAATGCCGCGCAGCAGGCAGAGCGTCAGCCCACCAAAGAGCGGGCACTGAATTTGGATGATCCTGTGGACGACGGGGAAAAATATATCTGATCTTCGTCCCAATTTGCGAGACCCGCTTCGGCGGGTCTTTTTCTTTTATATTAGAATTTGGAATTTCGGGGACGGTTATCAATTGCAGAATTGAGTGGCAGTTCCAAAGCTCGTCCCGTCCCGTCCCAGCCCCGCTTCCCGAGACCCTGACCAAGGGATTTCAAGGGATTTCGGGGACGGGTTATCAAATACCAAATTTAATCGGCGCTTCCATAGCCACCATGCGCCTGCCCCACTCCCCGAGATCTTGGCCGAAGTGCCGTCCTTCCTGGAGCGGCTGCATCAGGACCGCATCCGGCGGCTCCGCAACGCGCACCGGGCCAAAGAGTCCGACCTGTCTTAACCGGCCTCTATGCCGGCGACGCTTTCGCCTGTGCCGTGTCAACAAAAGTCGATGGATATATCCGGCTGAGGGTCGGCGCCAATCAGCTCTACCGTGACCAAAAAACCGACGTCCGAATTCGATTCAAAAGACATCTCCCATTTCGGTGCCACACCGGCCCGAGGCACGGGAATCGAAAAGCTGTCGAGATGAAAGGCGCTCGAGAACGGCTGTCCAATAACATCTGAGTATTTTGCCATCAACGGCTTCCGCATCAGGTCTTCCATTGCTGGCCGCGCGACCGACTCGATGCTCTTCAGGATTTCCGCATAATTTTGCTCGACCCAATTGAAGAATTCACGCTGGTCTTCGTTTGGCGGCAACTTAGGCCCGGGCGCATCGATCAACAGTTCAACCTGCCGCGAGCAGGGAGAAAACTGTCGCTCGCTTTCCCAATAGGAAATGCCGGGGCCGGAAATCTTCATATAAACAAGACGGCCAAAAAACGGATCGTCTATCTCCAGCGGTTTAAAACGACGGAGCAGGCGCGAAAAAAGCCCGTCACGCTTTCCCATGAACTGCCCTTCCCTGTTGGAATCTCCGCCGACAGGATAGCACATGCGCGCTTTCAGTCCGCTCTCAAACCCGCCGTCAGGTCTTCGGAGGCCGAACGATGGTGGCGGAGGAGCACCGGCCCTACCGGCTGAAGCGCCATTTGTCGAAATTGAACAGCGGCCCCTCGCCTTTTCCTCGGAAGACCCCAGAAAAAAGGGGTCGGAGTGAATTTCCACTTATCCCTTTTTACGGCTTGCAAAACACCTCCAAGCCCCCCCCTCACCTCCCGCCTCCGCTGAACCTATTTCCTCCGGCCCGGCATTAAGACCGTGCTTCGGCGCGCCTGGCGCGCGGACACGATCGGAGGGCTGGCATGAAGACCCATCATTACGTCCATATCGTCCTGGCGTCGCTGCCATGCCTGGTCGCGCTGGCGCCCGGACAGGCCCTGGCCGTGCCGCTTTTCGCCCGGCAGACCGGCATGGAGTGTTCGTCCTGCCATATCGGATCGTTCGGGCCGCAACTGACCTCGACCGGCCGCATGTTCAAGGCCATGGGCTATACCATGGGCGAGAAAAAGGCCTTGAGCACCTACATCTCCGCCATGGTCATCGCCGGCCATGAGCACACCCGGACCGACGTGCCCGATCCCGAACAGGGCAAGCCCAACAACAATTCGACCGTCGACCAGGTGTCGCTGTTCACCGGCGGCCGCATCACGGACCATCTGGGCGCCTTCTCGCAGGTGACATACGATCCCAATGCCAGGGCCGTGGCGCTCGACAATACCGACCTGCGCTATGCCGACACCGCGACGCTGGGCGGCAAGCCCCTGATCTGGGGCGTCAGCGTCAACAACAATCCTTCGATGCAGGACCTGTGGAACACCACGCCCGCCTGGGGTTTTCCCTATGTGTCCTCGGCCCTGGCGCCGGCGCCGGCAGCCGAAAGCTTCCTGGACGGCCAGGCCGAGGCGGTCATCGGCGTCGGCGGCTACGGGCTGTATGACAACTGGCTGTACGTCGAATATTCGCGCTATGTGAATATTCCGGACCGCATCCAGCGGCGGATCGGCAATGGCGACGTCAGCGGCAACGATCATCTGACCGGCGCCGGCGCAGGCTATTGGCGCGTCGCCGCCCAGCACACTTTCGGCGACCACTATGTCGAAGCCGGCGCCTTCGGTTACGACGGCCGCCGCTATCCCGGCAACAATCGCGACAACGGCAGCGACCAGATCGTCGACCAGGCCATAGACGCCAGCTACCAATACGCCCCCGGCGGATCGAAGCACATCGTCACCGCCAATGTCACCCTGCTGCACGAACGTCAGACCCTGCGCGCGACCTTTGCCGGCGGCGGCTCAGACAACCCCGGGAACAGGCTGAACAGCGCCCGGGCCAACCTGTCCTATTACTACGACAACACCTGGGGTGTGACGGTGGGGCGGTTCAGCATCACGGGCAGCCCCGACGCCACGCTCTACGGGACGCCGAACGGCAAGCCGGACAGCTCAGGCTATGTCACCCAGTTCGATGTGACGCCGTTCGGACGCAGCGGCCGGTGGGCCTATCCTTACGTCAATATCCGCCTGTTCGTGCAGCTGACGACCTACGGCAAATTCGACGGCCTGAAGTTCAATTATGACGGCGCCGGGCGCAATGCCTCGGACAACAATACCGTCTTCGTCGGCCTGTGGTCGGCGTTCTGACGCCCGGAAGGCAATGCCATGATGAAAGCCCTGATGCTCCTTGTCGGTCTCACCGCAGCGGTCGCGCCGGCGGCGCGCGCCGACGAAGCCCAGGTGGCGGCGGGCCGCGCGGCCTTCGCGACCTGCGCCGTCTGCCACTCCGCCGAAAAGGGCCGCATCATCGTCGGCCCGCCGCTTTACGGCGTCGTCGGCCGCAAGGCGGGAACGGTGCCCGGCTTCAGCTATTCCAAGGCCATGGCGGCGTCGGGGATCACCTGGGACGCCGCCTCGATCGACGCCTTCATCACCTCGCCCCAGGCGAAGGTGCCGGGGACGCGCATGCCGTTCGCCGGGCTCAAGGACCCGGTCAAACGGGCGGCGATCATCGCCTACCTGACGACGCTGCACGACTGACCGAAGGCCATCCGGGCAGGTCGTCGATCGCGCCCCTATGCCAACGGCAGGAACAGTTCCAGCACCACCTCGTGCGCCGGCACGTCCGGCATGGCCACCAGCCGCCGCCGGCTGTAGAGCGGAAAATCGCGCGCCGCCTCTCCGCTCATCGGCAGCCAGTCGCGATAGAGGTAGTGCGCGGCAGGCTCCAGATTGGTCGTATTGCCGGGATAGCGCAGCACGGCGCAGCGCCCGCCGGGGATCATGCCCGGCCGGGCGACGCCGTCGTCCGCCACGGGCCCGTCGGTCGCGAAGCACAGGTCCACGCTGTAGTCGGCCGGGTTTTCCGGCTCGCGCTCCGAGCGGAAGACCATGAAGGTCTGGCTGGTCGCGGGCGACAGTCCGGCAGCCTCGCGGCATTCGATGAAGCGCTGCCGCGTCTGGCTGAACCCCGCCCGGTCGCCCCGGTGTTCGATGACCGCCACGGGCGTCGGCGGCACCTCCACGATCGTCACATCGTTTTCGTCAAAGATAATCTGCATAAGCTTGCTCCTGGCTGTGTCGACGGGCCCGAAGGCCGTAAGCCACGACGCCCAGTCGGGCGCCTTTCGGAACTCGGAAGGCGACTGCCCCAGCCTTTGCCGGAACGCGCGGGCAAAGGCGTCGGGCGCCTCGTAACCGGCGTCCATGGCTATGCCGGTGACGCTTTCGCACCGGCCGCCAACAAGGCGGGACGAGGCGCGCTTCAGCCGGACAAGCTGGACATAGCGATGCAGCGACATCCCGAAGACCGCCGCGAACTGACGGTGGAAATGGAATTTGGAAAAGGCCGCGACGCAGGCGACCGTTTCCAGATCGAGATCATCGTCAAGGTGCCGGTCGATATGGTCCAGCACCCGCCGCAGTCTTTTGGCATAGGTTTCAAACGCCGCCGTCATGGGTCTTCCGTGGGGCCTCCGTGGCGCCCCCATCTAGCCCTTCAGGGCCGGGACGGTCTCGACCGATCTTGCGGTTTTTTGATGCGGGCGGCGGGAGGTTGACAGCCAGCGATAAGCCGAAGCCCGGGACGGTAAAGAAATGCCCGGCGCCGGACCATCCGAACGAGCGGTGAGGCGCGGTTGCGTCACAGCGCATCAATTCGCCCCCCGACGTTTCCGGGCACTCGCTCTGTTCCGGCATTTTGATATCGTATCACGGCACTCCAAGAGGCACGCGTGATTCGAGACCCCGACCTGGAGCCCCTGCGGCGCTGGCTCAACTGCGACATGACGCCGGCGGCGGCCGGCGGGCTGGTGGCGCATCCCGCCTTTACCGAAGCCGCCCGCGCCCTCAACAGGGTCAAGGTCGAGGCCGCGGCAGACCCCGTAATGGCCAGGCTGTCGCGCGACGCCGGCCATTATGTCGCCGCCGCCCTGACCTTTTCCCTGCATCGCGAGGGCATTTCCCTGCCGCGCCTCAAGGCGGCCTGCATAGAGACCCGGTTCATCAGCCCCGGCCGCGCCCGCGCCATGCTGGGCTACTTGCAGCATGTCGGCTGCCTTTCGAAGGTATCGGCGCGCCAGGGCCGGGACGCCGCGCTCTATGTTCCAACGCCGCGCTTCATCGCCCCCTGGTGCAACCGCATGCGGCGCGGCCTGGAAGCGGCCGCCCCGCTGGAGCCCGCCGTGCAGGGCTTGCTTAGGCATATGGACGATCCCGACGTCGCCCAAGCCTTCGCCCAGAGCCGGGGCGACGCCATGCTGGCCGGGCTGGCCGCCGCGACCGGCCATGACCTGCCGTTCGTGCGCATCTTCAACCACCGCCTGGGCGGCGGCCGCGCCCTGGCCCTGCTGTTGAGCCGCGACGCCGGAGACGGCCCTTTGGCGGCCGCACCGGTGCCTTGGACGCTGGATGACATGGTCCGGCATTGCGGCATATCGCGCGTCCAGGCCCGGCGCCTGTTCGACGATGCGGTGGCCGAGGGGCTGGTGAGCATCGAAGACGGCTTTTTGACCTGGCTGGAAGAAGCCCGCCGGTTCATCGCCTATAGCTGCGCCTTCGAGTTCGCCAGCATACTGGCCTCGGCCGCCGCGACGGTGAACGCGCTGCCTGATCGGTTTCCGGTGGCCGGGGCGGTATAGACTGGCGTGGCTTTTTGCTCACAGCCACCGTCCCCGTAAACAGGGAAGGAAAAAATGAATGAAGTTATATAGTTCCTTCCCCGTTTACGGGGAAGGTGGCTCCCCGAAGCCTTGGCGAAGGGGAGACGGAAGGGGGAAACCGTCGATGCGCCGCGTATCCTTGCTTCACAAAAAGGCCGTCGCAGTCCGCCCCCTACCCCGCGATATCCTTCATGCGGCGATAGATGGTGCTGCGGTGGATGCCCAGACGCCGGGCGGCGGCGCTGACATTGCCGCCGTGGGTGTCGAGCGCCTTGCGGATCGCGACCAGCTCGACATCTTCCAGGCTTTCCGGATGGCTCCTGAGCGGCTTCGGCGACGGCGCGTCGCCGTCTATCTGGGCATGGAACTCCCGCCCGTCCGCTCCCGTCAGGCGTCCGGCGCGAAACACGGCCAGGTCGGCGTCGAACAGGTCGGAAAACCGCGTCTGGTCCAGTCCCTGCCATGAGCTGTTGACCAGGGACAGCCCCCAGCGATTGGCCGCCACCAGCGTGTCGTCGCGGAAGACCAGTATCCCTTCGCGCGCCGCCCCCAGCATGTTGCGGTCGGCCTGGAAGCGCAGGGTCTGGCAGCCTTCGAAGCCGCCGCGGAACATGCGGTGTTCGATCTGCTCGACCGCCAGGCGCACCATGCCCAGCATCAACCCGGCCGGTGTCGTCGACGGCGTCGAGATATCCAGCACGCCGATCGTGGCGCCGCGCGGATCGACGATGGGCGTGGCCGCGCAGCTCAGGATACTGTGCGCCTGGAAATAATGCTCCGCGCCGTTGACCACGACAGCACGGCGTTCGGCCAGGGCGGTGCCGATGGCGTTGGTGCCCGTGCCGTCCTCGCTCCATTGGGCCCCGGGCCTCAGCGCCACCTCGGCCGCCTTGCCGGCGAAGGACGGGTCGCCGACCGCATCCAGCACTTCGCCCTGCGCATTGGTCAGCACGACGATGCCCGACACGGTCCGCGCCTCGGCATAGAGCGCATCCAGCTCCGGCCGGCACAGCCGCGACAGGGCTTCGTATTTCTCATGCAACTGGCGGATTTCCGAAGCGGTCGGTGTTTCGGGATGCGGCGCGGCATGGGCATTGAGCCCCATGTCCGCGCAGCGAATCCATGAGCGCAGGATGGCATGGTTGATCTGCTCGACCGGCAAGCCGTGGCCGTCGAAAAAAACCTTGCGCGCTTCCTGTACCCGGGCGGGATCGGCAATAGCCATGTTCGGCCCCGTTGTTTTTTCAGATGGAACGCCTTCGCGGGCGCGGGCACAAGTCACTTTTCGGCGTTACCGTCAAAAACGGGCGTGAACGCGCCCCCCTGTCGCAATCTGCGACAGTCGGCGACACCCCTGTCTCGCCGTCCGACAGTCGCGCGGAAAAGCGACGAAAAACCGTGTCCGGGCGGGCTGAATCCGTTTCAAAACCCTGTACGCCGCCCCGAACCGGGCGCAGCCTTGGCTCATCGACAGCAGGGCGATTGCGCACGGATTCCGCAATTCCCCTTCTCCCCACTTGAGGGGAGAAGGTGGCCCGCAGGGCCGGATGAGGGGTCAAACCGCACCTTCAGCGTGCGTATTTGCCGACGACTACCCCTCCCCTCGGCGCTTCGCGCCTTTCCTCTCCCCTCCAGCGGGGAGAGGAGGAATTGAAGACCCGCCCCGCCCCAAAACAGGGAGACTACCAAAATGACCAAGTTCGAACGCATCATCGAAGCCGGCACACCGTTCAAGGCCCGCTACGGCAACTTCATCGGCGGCGAATGGCGCGAGCCGGTCGAAGGCCGCTACATGGACAATATCTCGCCGGTCAACGGCAAGAAGCTGTGCGAAGTCCCGCGCTCGACTGCCAGGGATATCGAGCTGGCGCTAGACGCCGCCCATGCCGCCAAGGCCGCCTGGGGCCGCACCTCTGTGACCGAGCGCTCCAACATCCTGCTCAAGATCGCCGACCGCATCGAATCCAACCTGCAAACCATCGCCGAGGCCGAGACTTGGGACAACGGCAAGCCCCTGCGCGAAACCATGGCGGCCGACATTCCGCTGACCGTCGACCATTTCCGCTATTTCGCCGGCTGCGTCCGCGCCCAGGAAGGCTCGATCGGCGAGCTCGACCACGACACGGTCGCCTACCACTTCCATGAGCCGCTGGGCGTGGTCGGCCAGATCATCCCGTGGAACTTCCCGATCCTGATGGCGGCGTGGAAGCTGGCCCCGGCCCTGGCCGCCGGCAACTGCGTGGTGCTGAAACCCGCCGAACAGACGCCGGCCTCGATCCTGGTGGTGGCCGAACTGATCCAGGACCTGCTGCCGCCCGGCGTGCTCAACATCGTCTCGGGCACGGGGCTGGAAGCCGGCGCGCCGCTCGCCAAAAGCCCGCGCATCGCCAAGATCGCCTTTACCGGCTCGACGGCCGTCGGCAAGGAGATCATGCGTTCAGCCGCCGAAAACCTGACCGAAATCACGCTGGAACTGGGCGGAAAGTCGCCCAACATCTTCTTCGCCGACGTCATGGCCGAAGACGACGCCTTCCTCGACAAGGCGATGGAAGGCTTTGCCCTGTTCGCGCTTAACCAGGGCGAGGTCTGCACCTGCCCGTCGCGGGCCCTGGTGCAGGAATCGATCTACGACCGCTTCATGGAACGCGCCATCAAGCGCGTCGAAGCCATCACCCAGGGCGACCCACTCGACATGTCGACCATGATCGGCGCCCAGGCGTCGCAGGAACAGCTCGACAAGATCCTGTCCTATCTCGACATCGGCCGCAAGGAAGGCGCCAAGGTCCTGACCGGCGGCCATCGCAAGCGCGTCGAAGGGCTGGAGGACGGCTATTACATCGAGCCGACCATCTTCGAAGGCCACAACAAGATGCGCGTCTTCCAGGAGGAGATCTTCGGCCCGGTCGTGTCGGTGACGACCTTCAAGACGGTGGACGAGGCCATCGAGATCGCCAACGACACGCTCTATGGCCTGGGCGCGGGCGTGTGGAGCCGCGATATGAACACGGCCTACCGCGCCGGCCGCGGCATCGAGGCCGGCCGCATCTGGACCAACTGCTACCACGCCTACCCGGCCCACGCGGCCTTCGGCGGCTACAAGCAGTCGGGCATCGGCCGCGAGACGCACAAGATGATGCTGGAACACTATCAGCAGACCAAGAACATCCTGGTGTCCTACTCGCCGAACAAGCTGGGCTTCTTCTAAAGCCAGTCCCCCGGAGCGTCCGGCGCGACCCGGCCCGGACGCTATCCCTGCCCCCGGCCGCTCGTCGAGCGGCCGGGGGTTTTTATGACCGAGAAAAGCGCAGTCTGGCAGATCGGCGAGCCAATAGGAGACCCCCAATTATTCCTCCAGAGGTTTGGCGAAACTTCAAATCGTATTGCCGAGCTTACCAAGGCGAGAATTCACGCCTATCCGCTCTTGCTTCAGTTGAGTCTTTGCGACATTGTCTCCCCAACAGGCGGGTTGCGATACGGGGACGGAATGCAAATCAAGCAGATTAAAGTCGAGAATTTTCGACTGCTCAAGAATGTATCGATCGACCTGGAGCGCGATCTGTCACTGGTTATCGGTAAGAACAACTGCGGGAAAACTTCTTTTCTGGTACTTTTAGACAAATTCCTGTCAAGCCCAAGGCCCGAATTTTCATATGATGACTTTAGCGTCCTCTTTATTGAGGAAATCAAGGCCCTGCTCGCTGAGAAGAGCGAACTGCTACCTGATGCTCCGCCATTAGGGATATCATTAAAAATATTCATCGAATACAGCGATACAGATAACCTTGCCAATATCGGCAATACCATCTTGGACGACCTAGACGTTGATAATAACGTGGTCGTCCTAGCTTACCTATACCACTTACCCCCGCCTCGGTTTGATAAGCTGAAAGCGGATTATATCGAATACAAGTCCAAGAAGGATAACAAAGCTAAAGCGCAAGAAGATAAATCCAAAGGCGGCACTGCACCAGCCACGGCACAGCCGAAGGACATTATGGCCTTTCTGAAAGAAAGGTATAAAGATTATTTTGTTATATCCCATCGCAGCCTGCCTTACTCAATGGAGACTGGCCGCGAAGTCGATTCCAAATTTAAAGACCTGGACGAACACAACATTCGCACCGACAAGATACTTAGCTTTAAGAGCATAAGCGCGAAACGAAGCGTATCCAATAAAGCGAGCGATAAATCACTCTCCGAACTCTCGCTCAAGATTTACCAAAAGATGGAGAAGGCGGAGGAAGAAGAAGATGTGATCGAAGAATTCAAAGATACACTGACAAGTACGGACGTCGACCTAAATGCCATTTATGGCAAGCTGTTCGCAAGCATCATGACGGATGTTAAGAAATTTGGCGGCTTGCGGCCTGATGAAACTATCATTAAAATCATTTCCAACCTACAGCGGTCCGATATTCTGGAGAAAAACACCACCGTCGTGTATAAAATCGGCGGTGAAGATCACGTATTGCCTGAGAACTATAACGGCCTCGGCTACATGAACCTTATAGGGATAATATTTGAACTCAAGATCATCCTTCGGGAATTTGAGCGTGACGCGGACGAACGGCCCGCCGACATCAATTTGCTGTTCATTGAGGAGCCAGAGGTACACACACACCCACAAATGCAGTGTATCTTTATCCGCAACATCAAATCGTTTCTGACCAACGGCATTGTTAGAAAGGACGGTATCAAAGCAAAATTGCAAACGATTATTACAACGCACTCGTCTCATATTGTGTCCGAGAGCGACTTCAATGACATCAAATATTTCCAACGTCAGCCCGTCGGCGTTGTCTCGAAAAATCTAAAGGATCTCGAAAAAGCCTATAAGGAAAATGATCAGGACGCCCATTTCAAGTTTCTGAAACAATACCTAACGCTGCATCGCGCCGTCCTTTTCTTCGCCGACAAGGCCATTTTCGTCGAAGGGGACACCGAACGCATCCTCCTGCCGGCGATGATGAAGCAAATCGATCAGGCAGATGCTATTGTAGAATTTGAAAGCGGCACGGATCACCAGCCACCGCTGCTCTCGCAGAATGTGTCGGTCGTTGAGGTGGGGGCCTACGCCCATATCTTTGAGAAATTCATCGACTTCATCGGCATCAAGAGCCTCGTTATTACTGACCTCGACCCCGTCCGCTTCGTTCCGAAGATAGCGGAAGGAAAGCCCGATTTGAACAAGAACGGGCAACAAAAAATGGACGAGGAAAAATGCCGCGTCGCCGACGGTGCTGAGACGGCAAACAGCTCATTGACGTACTTCTTCGGTCAGGAAAAGGATTTGAAGTATTTTACCGACCTCAAAGCGGGCCAGAAAATCCTTTCCCGAAATCAAGCTACAGGCAACTGGGCCATCGATGACGCCGGCTATCTCAGGTGCGCTTATCAGACCCCAGAGCCCAGCGTTGGCGGAGCGCCTTATACTGGCAGCAGCTTTGAAGACGCCTTTATCAACATCAACGACACCTTCCTCCGGTCATTTATCGAAAAGAAGGGCGTCGGATACGTCAAGGAAAACGGCTTCAGGAGCCTAGTCCCTAAGCACCTCAAACTCTATATCGAAAATAGCGACCCCCACGCCTTGGCTCAGGACGGCATTACCAGAAAACCTTCGTTTGCCATCGAGATTTTATTATTGAGCACAACTGCCAAGCACCCTGCCACGAGCCCCGACGGCATACCAGTAGAGTTCGAGACGGAATTCTCGAACTGGAAGACACCGGCGTATATTTCCGAAGGTCTTCGCTGGCTGAAAGGCGCTTGACGATGGAACCGGAAGTCAAGGAAGCGTTGATCCAGCTTCGGGCCGGAAACAATTTCCTCCTAAGCGGCGGTGCTGGCAGCGGCAAGACCTATTCCTTGGTCAGCCTCGTCAGATCAATTTTTGACGCGTCTCCCGCATCGGCCGTCGCCTGCATCACTTATACGCGCGCGGCGGCGGATGAAATCCGCTCGCGTATTGTCAGCCGCAACTTGCAGGTCGGCACCATTCATGAATTCCTTTGGTCGTGCATCGGGGCGTTTCAGAAGGAACTCAAAGCGACCCTGATCACGGTCTTGAATGACCCCGATATTAAGCTGTCAATCGATGACGCTGCCGTCCCGGAGGATTTCTTCGCGGACAAGAAAATTGAATACAAAGAATATCTGCTTTTGCGAGAGGGCATTATCTCGCATGACGAACTGCTGCCTGTGGCCTACCGGATGTTTCGCGACTACCCAAAACTGAAACGTATTGTCGCCGACCGGCTCCAGTACATATTTGTCGATGAATATCAGGACACCAGCAAATATGTCATCGACATATTCCTGGAATGCTACCGCGACAGCGCCAACCGCCCGCTATTCGGCTTTTTCGGCGACGCAATGCAGGCGATCTACGAGGACGGCATTGGGGACTTGAAGGCTTATGTGGACGCGGGCCTCGTCAGGGAAATCCCGAAAACCCAAAACCGGCGCAACCCCGAATCCGTCATTACGCTGGCCAACCGCCTGCGCACTGATGGTCTGAAGCAGATGCCTTCCGACGATAACAATGCGCCGAATATGAAGGATGGCAAAATCATTCCTGGCAACGTCAAATTCTACTATTCGACCGGCGACGACTATCTGATCGAAAAACTGAAGGCCAATTTGGGCTGGAACTTCAGCGATCCAAGGGCCACCAAGGAACTGAACCTGACTCACAACATGATCGCACCGCGCGTCGGCTTTGCGCAGCTCATGGAAATATACGACAAAGACCGCATTCTCGAATACAAGTCGCGGCTGACCAGCTACATCAAAGATAACAATATTAATGAGGATTTCGCAGGCAAGACCTTTGCCCAAGTCAGGAACCGAGTCATCGAATTGGCGGGGGCCAACAGCAAAAAGGTACTGCCGACCAATACCCAAGCCGAATTCATCGCACAGAATCCCGAACTATACGCCTATGCTGAAAGCCTTATGTTTGAAGACATCCGCAAGCTTTACATTGATAAAGAACAGCTCGTGGACGATAAAAAGGACGATGAAAGCGTTGTCGGTAGAACGGCTTCAAAACGGGACGCATTGATAAAGCATCTTCACCGCATTGAGACCAATATCAGCTTATATTCGGACGGCAATGTCGGTGAATTCTTGCTGAGGACGGACTTCAAAATTCAATCCGCTCGTGACAAGATCAGACTAAAAGACGCCATAGACGCCCTCAAAGCGATGGGAGACCGGACTATCGAGGACGTGATCAGCTTCGCTGACAAATCCGGCATTTGCAAGATTGACGACAGGTTGACGCAATTCAAAATCAAAAAGGCTTACGTCTATTACCGCGCCAAACAAATACGGTATTCCGAGTTTCAGAAATTATTCGAATATCTGGAAGGAAAAACCCCGTTTTCGACGCAACATAAGATCAAAGGGCGTGAATTCGAGAATGTGTTAGTGGTTCTGGACAACGGAAATTGGAACAATTATAATTTCGAGGCATTATTCACCGGCGACGCTAAGGACAGTGTCCTAGAGCGGACCCGAAAACTGTTTTACGTCTGTTGTACACGGTCCAAAAACAATCTCGCGCTTTACTATCAGAACCCTAGCGCGGATGTACTGAGGATTGCGGCTGACTGGTTCGGTGCCCACGCATTGGAAAAATTAGCATGACGTGGCTGCGAGAAGAGTATCTGAACCACTGACCTCAAGGTTACGAGCCTGCGAGCTACCGGATTCTAATACCGATATGCTCTGAGGATTCGATTTTAGAGTCTATAATTCCACACCGATTTCCGACCGCTAGTATCTGCACCAACGCCTCCGAGCCTCCCACAGCGAACGCCCTACTCCCCCGCCTTCTGCGTCGCCAGCGGCAGGTGATCCGTCCGGAACGGCCCCGCTGGGAAGCCCGCGCCATTGAACAATGTGGCGGCCGGATTGGACTGCCAGGCATAGCGCACGTTTACCGGGTGCGGCACCGCTGGCGACGACACCACCACTGTATCACCTTCGATCCTGGCGTCGGCCCAGGCCCATTGGCCGTCCTCGCCCGCCAGCGAGAATTCGCCCAGGGTTCCGCCCTTGGCCACCAGACCGCCGTCGGTATGCGCGAAATGCAGGCGCAGGCTGTCCGGCAGGCGGTCGATCGTCGTCAGGGTTGGGCCTGACGCCACGACCTTTTTGCCATAGACGCCCGCCAAGGCGCAGGCGGCCAGGCGGTCGCCGACCGGCTTCTTGTCCTTGGGGTGGATATTGTCGGCCTCGCCCGTGTCGATGGCGACGGCCAGACAGGTGTTCGGCACCGACGCCGCCGTCAGTGCCTGCGATTCGCGCAGGTCCGCCCAGCCGTCGTCGGTCGGGGTCGGCTTACGTTTCTGGAAGGCCGGCAGGCTGACGACATAGAAGGGGACATCGCCCTGCTGGAACAGGGCGCGCCAGTCCCTGATCATCACCGGCAGGATCTTGCGGTACTGATAGCCGCGCTCGGAATTCTGCTCGCCCTGGTACCAGAGGGCGCCGGTGATCGACAAAGGCGCGATGGGCTTGAGCATGCCTTCGTAAAGCACCGACGGCATGACGGGCCAGTTCTCGTAGCTGATCGGCAGGGGCTGCGGCGGGCGGGCGTCGATGCTGAGCTGCCCCTTCCAGGCGCCGGCCAGCGGGATCTTCTGGTCGCCCAGTTTAAGGAAAAGATCGTCCGGCTTCGAAAGGAAGCCGCCGGCCGGCTTGGTCTTCAGTACGCGCACCGCCACCGTATTGCGGCCGGGCTTCAGCACGCCGTCGGGAATGAAATAGAAGCGCGGATTTTCCACCCAGGCGCTGGCGCCGACCGACACGCCGTTGATGAAGACCGTGTCCATGCGCTCGATCGAGCCCAGCGCGATCGCCGCCCTGCCCGCCGGCAGCGGATCGGGCAGCGTAATCTCCTTCCTGAACCACACCAGGGCCGGGGCTTCCGGCACGCCCAGCTCGGCAAAACCGCCGGGGATGGTTACCGGCGTCCAGGCCGAATCGTCGAAGCCCGGCTCCTTCCAGCCGCCCTTGAGGCCGACATCGTAGCGATCGTACCAGTGCATGACGAAATTGCCGTATTCCGGCGCGCCGCTGTCGGCCAGGCGCTTGAGCTCCGCCAGTTGGGCGTCGAAATCCTTGAGCGGTTCCAGCGATTGCGCGCTGGCCCAGGCCTCGGCCGGCGTACCGCCGACGGCATCGACCACAAGGCCGATCGGCCGTTTGGTTTCAGCCTCAATGTTGCGCGCGAAATAGTAGCCGACCGCCGACATGGCGTCAGCTGTCTCCGGCGACACCACCTTCCAGCTGCCCTCGATCAGGTCCGTGTGGTGATAGGCGGCATGACCCGACACCTTGAAATAGCGGATGTCCGGCGCATCGGCGGCCTTGATTTCGGCCTCCGCGTCGCGGGCGAACCTCAGCGGCAGTTCCATGTTCGACTGCCCGCCGCCGATCCACACGTCGCCTACCAGGACGTTGTTCAGCGCAAGGCTGTGCGTCCGGCCGGTGATGCGCATGACGTACGGTCCCGGTGCGCCGGGCGGGGTCAGCTCCACCTGCCAGCGGCCGTCCGCGCCGGCCTTCGTCTCCGCCTTGCGGTCTCCGATCTCGACGCGGACCGTGTCGCCGGGCTCGGACCAGCCCCAGATCGTGTCGGCCTTGCCGCGCTGGATGACCATGTTGTCGCCGAAGATCGGGGCGACGAACGGCAGCGCCTTTACGGCGCCCGCGTCGGCGGAAACGCCCGGCGTGGGCTGCGCGACGGCGGCGCCTGCCATGGCCAGCAAAATCGCCGAAGCCGCAAGAGAATTCCGGTACAGGCGCGCGCGCCCTTGAGACGAAGCCATCGTGTTTCCACCCTTATATTTATGTCGCCCGACGAGTCGTTTTGGTACCGCTATCATAAATCTGCGCGGGACGGAATCTCAACCGTATTGCAGGCTGAGAACGACGGCCGTGGTGACGATGGCCAGTAGCGACATACCCGCGCCGACACGCGGATAGTCGCCGAAGCGGTAGCCGCCGGGCTGCATGACGATCAGATTGTTCTCATGGCCGACGGCGTGTTGTGGATCAGGATCGACAGGCCCGGCGCATGGTTTTGTCGCCCTGCTGGTGATGTATCAGGCGCGTTGAGCACTTGCGGCCTGACCGTCCGAAAATTCGGGATTGTCCGGCAGGATGGAATATAGCGGCTCCATCTTGGGATCGTCGGCAATATCGGCCGGCGCGATAAAACCTTCCTTGTCCGGCGCGATCCTGATGCCAATGGCCTCAAGACACTTGGCGACATATTCGGAGCAGATGAATTCCTTGTCCTGCTCGATCCGCCCCGTCACGATCCGGCCGGCCATGCCGAGCGCGATCCTGAGCGCGATCTGGTGAAGCTCATGGAAGGAATATGGATAGCCGACCCGGTCGAGCGCGAACTGGGTCATGGCCCGGACTTTTACCGGGTCGACCTTTTCCGGCAAATCGGCGTGCCGCAGAACGAGAAGCCGCCCGTGATAGGCATCCGGCGCGGCGGCGCAGCCGTCTACCCGCGTGCTCATAGGCATCATGCGCACCCCGACCGTGTCCATGCTCTCAAGCAGCATCACCCGGTCGATGTCGTCCAGGCGCCAGATAAATGCCGCGTGGGACCACAGGCTGTGAGTCGCCGCCTCGATCACCTGCGATCCCAGGCCCGTGGAATGGAACAAGAGGACATCGCCCGTCCTGAGGTCAGGCCGCACCATCTCGTACTTGATGGGCTCCATCGCCTTGAATTCATCGGTTGTGATCGCCATTGCCGTCCCACGACTCATCTATGAATAGCGGAAAAATGCGCGCAAAACGCGTGAAGCGCAAATGGGAGATTACGCCCGACTTAATGCGTATCCGGGTTGGACGGCTTAAGCACCACACCGCCACCGTCAATGCTCATCGCCGACGCACCGCCGAAATCGGCGGGATCAAGACAGGCGACGAGCCCCTCGGGATAGATCTTGGTGCCCCGGGTGGTAGTGATGGTGGCCCGGGCGCTGGTCGCTATCGGTATCTGGCCGGGCTTGCAGGTTTTGGACTTGCGCCCCAGGGTGGCGACGGTGCGCCCGTCGGGCAGCGTTCTGACCCCGGCGCTGCCGCCAACGGCCAGATGAGCGGGATCGGCCCCAGGGTCCCCCGGCTGCGCCCCGGCGGAGGCCGCGAACAGCAGGCCTGCGGCAACCGCCGGCAGAATCGATTTCGTCATCATGGATTTCCCCTCCCCGTCGCCTGCACTATGGTGCGAAGGCCAAAGCCGGGCAAGGCGGTTTTGTGCTTGACCTTATCCCCCGCTTTGGTTATGGAAGCGCCTCTTTCGACGCCCCGGTCCGCTGCGGGCGTCTCCGTCATTCTATAAATCAAGGTGGATCCCATGTCGCGTCGCTGCGAACTCACCGGTGTCGGTCCGATGGTCGGCCATTCCGTGAGCCACTCCAACATCAAGACGAAGCGTCGCTTCCTGCCGTCCCTCCGTCAAACCGCGCTCGTCTCGGACGCGCTCGGCCAGTCCTACCGCCTGAAGGTTTCGAACGCTGCCCTGCGTACGCTCGACTTCCGTGGCGGCCTGGATGCCTTCCTCATCAAGGCCGACGACGCCGACCTGTCTCTGCGCGCCCGTCGCCTGAAGAAGCAGATCAAGGACAAGCTGGCTCAGGCCTCGGCTTAACTCTTCCCGGATATCCAGGCATCGAACCCGGCCCGCAAGGCCGGGTTTTTTGTTGCCTATAAATCCCAGTCGTACATCAGGATCTTGGGCTTGTCGCCGTCATGCAAGCCGTCGCAGACCAGATAGATGCGATAGCCAGTGGCCGTGCGCACCGCCGCCACACCCTCGTAATTGTCGTACGGCAACGGCGGCGCGATCTTCGCCAGATCCTCGACCGTGACCAGCCTGTCGCCTTCCAGCCGCGTCAGGCGCAGCACATTCCTGGGGCCGGTAAACGGCGTATAGAAGCGATAGAGCGTCAGGATGTCGTGGTCGCGGCGCGGATCGTCATAGTCCAGCACCGCCAGCGAAGTCAGCATGTACATGAAGCCCGGCACGGCCGGTCCATGGACCTCGGTGCAGGCCCAGGTCTTGACCGGACACCGCCAGAAGCCACCCGATTCCGCGCCGATCAGCAGCGAATCGCCGTCCTTTTCGCGGATATAGGTCAGCCCCTCCATGCCCTCATTGGCCGGGAACAAGGGCAGCCCCTTGAGCGGCAGGACTTCGCCCTGGCCGCGGAAGGTCAGGGGCGCCGGATAGCGGATGATGCGCTGCTGGCCTTCGAACGACACGAACCGGTCGTGGGTGACGGGATCGTAAGCCAGGTCCTCGGCATCGCCGAACGACTTGTCGGCAAAAGGCTGACCGTCCGTGCCGCGCAGCTGGTCGATCTCCAGCGGGCTGTCGGCCATGCCACCCTTGCCGTCGGGCTTCAGCGTGAATTTGACGATCCAGCCCCAGTCGGAATTGGCTTCGACCTTGAGGGCGTCGCCGTCCGGTTCGATTTGCAGGTCCGAAAGGCCCATCAACAGGTCGGTGCCGTGCGCTGTCAGCTCGTAGCCACCGACGTAACGGACATGCGGGTTGAGCGCTTTCGGGTCGGCCACCGGCGGCAGGGTACGGAAGCTGACCGTAGCCGATTGGGTGTAGGGGATGGGTTCGGCGTGGGCCGTAGTTGCGAAACCGATAAAGACGCAGGATAGAAGAAGCGGAGCGCAGCGCTTTTTCTCCTCCCTACCGAAGGTGGGGAGGGGGACCGCGAAGCGGTGGAGGGGTCCTCTTTCTTTAGCTTCGCCCCCTCCACCGCTTCGCGGTCCCCCTCCCCATGCGAAGCATGGGGAGGAGAAAAGAGAACGACCCCACCAAAGCTTCATCTTGAGCCCCCTACGGTTCCGAGAACAACTCGGTCAGCTTATCCATCAACCCGCCGGCCAGGTGCTCGACATCAATCAGCGTCAAGGCCCGGCGGTAGTAGCGCGTCACGTCGTGGCCGATGCCGATGGCCACCAGCTCGACCCTGTGCTGGCCCTCGATATCGTTGATCACCTTGCGCAGGTGGTTTTCAAGATAGTGCCCGGAATTGACGCTCAGCGTCGAATCGTCGACCGGCGCGCCGTCCGAAATGACCATCAGGATCTTGCGCTGCTCAGGCCGGCCGACCAGGCGCGAATAGGCCCACTGCAGCGCCTCGCCGTCGATATTTTCCTTGAGCAGGCCTTCGCGCATCATCAGGCCGAGGTTCTTGTGCGCCCGCCGCCAGGGATTGTCGGCCGCCTTGTAGATGATGTGGCGCAGGTCGTTGAGCCGCCCGGGATTGGCTGGCTTGCCTGCCCGCACCCAGGCCTCGCGCGACTGCCCGCCCTTCCACGCCTTGGTGGTGAAGCCCAGGATCTCGGTCTTGACGCCGACGCGCTCCAGCGTGCGCGCCAGGATGTCGGCGCACATGGCCGCGACCATGATCGGCCGGCCGCGCATCGAGCCCGAATTGTCGAGCAGCAGGGTCACCACCGTGTCGCGGAACTCCGTGTCCTTTTCCTGCTTGAACGACAGCGGCGCCGATGGGTCGACGATGACGCGCGTCAGTTTCGCCGCGTCGAGCACGCCTTCTTCCAGGTCGAAATTCCACGACCGGTTCTGCTGCGCCATCAGCTTGCGTTGCAGACGGTTGGCCAGGCGCGACACGACATTGGCCATGTTGGCCAGTTGCGCGTTGAGGAAGCCGCGCAGGCGCTCGAGTTCCTGCGGGTCGCACAATTCCTCGGCGGTGACGATCTCGTCGAACTGCCGGGTATAGATCTCGTACTCGGGCCTGGCCCTGGCGTCCGGCGCCTGTTCGTCGCGGAACTGCGCCTCGCCGGCCTCCCCGTCGGGGATTTCGTCGGTGGTCGATTCCGACGCCATCTGCGGGTCGCCCTGCATCTGGGTGTAATCGTCCTCGCCCTCCTCGGCCTGGTCCTGGCCTTGCGCGCGCTCTTCGGGCGCCTCGGGTTTGGCTTCGTCCTCGGTCTCGGTTTCGTCCTTGTCGTCGGGCTCGGAATCGACCTGGCCTTCGGACTGTTCGTCCTCGCCGCGATCCTGTTTTTCCTTTTCGGCGTCGAGACTATCGTCGACCAGTTCGAGGTCGGTCAGAACCTTGCGCGCCGCGTCGGCAAAGCGCTTCTGGTCGTGGATCAGCGGCAGAAGGTCGGCGATATGCTGCCCGGCCTTGCCCTCGATATCGCCACGGAACAGGTTGACGACGCGGTCGACAAGGCCCGGCACCGGATCGCCCGTCAGGCTTTCGCGCGCGATCTGGCCCAGCATTTCAGCGAAATTCAGTTCGGCCTTGTCTTCCTTGCGGCCGGTGCCCTTGCGCTCCAGCTCGGTCAGCATGGCGGCGTGCAGGTTCTGGCGCACGCCCATCAGCGCCCGGGCCCCGATGGCCTCCAGGCGCGCCTCTTCCAGGGCGTCGAAGGCTTCGGCCGAGGCGTCGTCGCGCGGCCGGGCGCGGGCGTGGATGCTGTCGTCGTGGTGGGCGATGCGCAATGCGGCGCGATCGGCGACGCCGCGCGCGGCCTGCGCCTGGCGCGGCGCCAGGTCGCGCGGCGG
>CAKZJB010000011.1 GCA_936940865.1 uncultured Asticcacaulis sp.
CCAGCCCGTTGATGCAGCGCAGCAGCGTCGATTTTCCCGAGCCGCTCTTGCCGATGATGGCGATCACCTCGCCCGGCGCGACATCGAGATTGATGCCCTTCAGCACCTCGTTGTCGCCAAAGCTCTTGCGGACTTCAGTGATTTCGATGAGCGACATTGAGCTTCCTTTCGAGGATCTGGCTGGATTTCGACAGCGGCCAGCAGAGGGCGAAATAGATGAGCGCCACCAGCCCATAGACCGTGAAGGGCTGGAAGGTGGCATTGGTAACGATGGTGCCGGCCTTCGACAGTTCGACGAAGCCGATGATGGAGGTGAGCGCCGTGCCCTTGATGACCTGCACCGAAAAGCCGACGGTCGGCGGAATGGCGATCTTCAGTGCCTGCGGCAGGATGGCCTGTGCCAGCTGGCCGAACGTTCGCGGAAACAGTTTGCGCGCCACGTGCTGCAGGCTGAAGACAAGCGCGGCGGCGATAACCAGGACCTGGAGGACCGTATAAAGCATCACAGCCTCGACACGATCTGATAGGTGACGAACGAGGCGATATAGGCCAGGGCGAACAGATAGCCGGCGGTCACCGCCACCATCTTCCACGAATTGGTCTCGCGCCGGATGACGGCCAGGGTCGACATGCATTGCGGCGCGAAGACGTACCAGGCCAGCAGCGACAGGGCGGTGGCCAGGGTCCACTGCCCCGAAATCAGGTGGCCGAGTTGCGCCGAGGCGGCATCCTCATTGCCCGCCGACACCGAATAGACGGTGCCCAGCGCCGAGACGGCGACTTCGCGCGCCGTCAGGCCCGGGATGAGCGCCACGCAGATCTGCCAGTTGAAGCCGATGGGCGCGAACACCGGGTGCAGGGCGTGGCCGACCAGGCCCGCCAGGCTGTAGTCGATGGCCGGCCCCGTGGCGCCCTTGGGCGGCGACGGGAAGGTGGTCAGCACCCAGAGGATGGTGTTGGCGGCAAGAATGGTGCCGGTGATGCGGCGCATGAAGATCTTGGCGCGCTCCATCAGCCCGATGGCCAGGTTGCGTGCATTGGGCAGGCGATAGGACGGCAGTTCCATCATCAGCGGATGCTCGGCCTTGTCCTTGCGCGTCAGGGTGATGACCAGCGACACCAGGAGGCCGGCGACGATGCCCGCCAGGTAGAGGCCGAACAGCACAAGGCCGCGGAAGCTTAAGATACCCGCCACCGCGTGTTCCGGGACGAAGGCGCCGATCAGCAGCGCATAGACCGGCAGGCGCGCCGAACAGGTCATCAGCGGCGCGATCAGGATGGTGGTGATGCGGTCGCGCATGTCGTGGATCGACCGCGTCGCCATGATGCCCGGTATGGCGCAGGCGAAGCTGGACAACAGCGGAATGAAGGAGCGGCCGGTCAGGCCGGCCTTCGACATCGGCTTGTCGAGCAGGAAGGCGGCGCGCGGCAGGTAGCCGGACTCTTCCAGCGACAGGATGAAGAAGAAGAGAATCAGGATCTGCGGCAGGAAAACGATGACCGAGCCGAGGCCTCCGATCAGGCAGTCGCGCACGAAACTTTGCAGCAGGCCCTGCGGCATGTGCTGCGTGGCCTGCGCACCCAGGTAGTCGAACAGGGCCGTAATCCCGTCCTGCAATGGCTTGGCTCCGCTGAACACGGCCTGGAAGACGATGAACATGACGATGGCCAGGATGGCCGGGCCGAGCACCGGTTGCAGGAAGACGCGGTCGAGCGCGTCGTCGACCCGGGAGGTGCGCGACGGCATGACCACCGCCGCCCCAAGGATTCGCCGAACCTCGGCGTGCAGGTCTTCCGGCACGGAAGCGGCATCGGCGGCCGTGTCACCGGCCGTCCGGTCAAGATGCGTGACCAGTTCGGCGGCCCCGTTGGCCTTGACGGCGACGGTCTCGACGACCTGGATGCCCAGTTCGCGCGACAGGGCCACGCGGTCGATGCGGATGCCGCGCTTGATCGCGGCATCCATCATGTTGAGCGCCAGGACCATCGGCCGACCGAGGCGCTTGACCTCCAGCACGAAGCGCAGGTGCAGGCGCAGATTGGTGGCGTCGGCGACGCAGACGATCAGGTCCGGCATGGCCTCGCCGGCCCGGCGGCCCAGGCAGACGTCGCGCGTGATGATCTCATCCGGCCCCATGGCGTCGAGGCTGTAGGTTCCGGGCAGGTCCATGACCTTGACACGGCGGCCCGACGGCGCGGCGAACTCGCCTTCCTTGCGCTCGACGGTCACGCCGGCATAGTTGGCCACCTTCTGGCGCGCCCCCGTCAACTGGTTGAACAGGGCCGTCTTCCCGCAGTTGGGATTGCCGACAAGGGCGATGGTCAGGGCGTCCATGACTTACTCCGCTGCCTCGGGCAGCACGGTGACGCGGGCGGCTTCGGACCGGCGCAGCGCAAAACGCGTGAACCCGACCTGCACCAGCAGGGGATCGGCGCCGATCGGCCCGCGTCCCACGACCCTGACGAATTCCCCGTCGACGAAGCCAAGCTCACGCAGGCGGCGGCCGATGGCATCGTTGGCGCCGACATCGGCGACCGCTACGACGGTGGCCGGGGCAAAGGGAGGCAGTTCACTCAGTTTCATGACAGTTTCGGCAGCGGTCCGGACGGACTCTCGAACTCCGACTTTCTCTTGCGAATGATTATCATTTATGCTGCCTGCGGGTCAAGTACAAGAGGCCTTTTTGCCGCAACCCCGCCACCTGCGCGCAGACGGCGCCCGGATCATGTCTTTATCGCCTTTTGATGCGGCGCCCGGGGAGCGTCCGCAGCATCTTTATCCCCAGAAGGTTAACACTCGACGTTCATTTGGCAGGAGTTTCGACCATGGACACGCTGGATTCATCGCTCAGGACGCCGCGCGCGCCGGCGACGACCTTTCCCCGCATGGATTCGTTCGCCAGCCAGATCGCCGACACGACCTTCCGGCTGCAGGAAAACATCCGCAACATGCCGCTGACCAGCTTTGCCGTGGCGGTGGTCCTGGGGATCACGGTCGGCTCGATGATGACACGGGCCTCATACACCTTCCACAGACATTAGCCGCCATGGACTTCTACCACGCCCTCGCCGCCATCGATCCGGCCACGGGGCTGGTGAACGCCGTCATAGACACGCCCAGGGGCAGCAACGGCAAGTACAAGCACGACCCTGAGACGGGCCTTTTCCGCCTGAGCAAGCTTCTGCCGCTCGGCGCCTATTTTCCCTACAATTTCGGTTTCGTGCCGCAGACACGCGGCGCTGACGGCGACGAACTCGACATCCTGGTGATCATGGACGAGCCGCTGCATATCGGCGCCGTCGTGCCGGTGCGTGTCATCGGCGTGCTGCGGTCGGAACAAAGCGAAGGCGAAGGCAGCCCCGCCTTCCGCAACGACCGGCTGCTGGGCGTGCTGGAAACCCGGCACAATCCGCCGGAAATCCGGCATTACAAGGATTTGCCGCCCCAGCGCCTGGCGGAGATCGAGCACTTCTTCCTGTCGTACAACCTGATGGAAGGCCGGCCTTTCAAGAGCCTGGGGCGCGGCGGCCCCGAAGAAGCGCTCAAGCTGATCCGCGAGCACACGGTCGCCGGCGTGGCGCAACTGAGTTAGCAAGAGTCCGCCACTTTAAGCTACCGCGTTTTCCGCCGCCTTGACGCCCAGGGCCTCGATGACAATCCGCGCCCCGGCCCGGCCGGAACGATACGCCCCCGCGACCGACGCCGGAAAACGGTCGTCGAAGGTATCGCCGCAGAAGACGATGGCGCCTTCCACGCGCGGTCCCGACCGCTTCACGCCGGGCAGGCAGCAGGAATAGGCGCCGCGCGTGTATGGGTTGGCCACCCAGCGCGTGACGGTGGCCGGCGACACGACGTGGGCGTCGAAACCGCGCAAGGCCCCGACCTGGCGCAGGACGCCGACGGCATAGGCCAGGGCTTCCCCTGGCGTCATGCCCTCGATCTTTTCCGCCTGGCGGCCGGCGACGTAAAGCTGGATAACGGGCTGGCCGCCGCTGTGCACATGGCAGAAATGCGGGGGATCGCCGTCAAGAAGCTCGATAGCCATGTCGACGGGGATGTCCCTCGCCGCGAAGAAGGCCGGATCGAGCTCGATGACGATCTTGTTGACCCGCCCCATGACCATGCCGGCCAGGTGTTCGTGGAAATCACCCGACAAGGGCGGCTGGAAGCCGACCATATTGCTCTTGAGCACGCCCAGCGACCCGGTGAACAGCACGCGGCGGCCGAACCATTGCGATCCGTCCATGGCCTGGATGCGCACGCCGTCGTCGGTTTCGGCGATCCTGGATACCGAGGTCCTGAGATGAAGCCGCGCCATCCCCGCTTCATCCGCCAGATGGCCGATCAGTTCGCCCATGCCCCCTTCGATCTCGAGCCCGCCCGGCGTGTTCCCGTCGCTGAGGAATTCGTACGCCGAAGGCACGACCGGCGGATCGACGCCGTTCCACAGCAGCGCGAAATCGGCCAGCATCCGGCGGGCCGCTTCGTCGACGGCCAGTTCCGTCAGCGCGCAGTCGGGAGCCTTGCCCTTCAGGATCGCGCCGGCCTTGTCCGGGTCGATGGCCCTGTCCAGCCAGTCGTCGCCGGCCTGGCGCAATTCGCCTTTTTCCTGGACGTAGATGGCCTGGCCCTCGTCGCGCCGCCAGGCGATGCCGTAGCGCTCCAGTTCGGCCTGAAGCGGATTGTCCTCGCCATGCAGCCAGTGGGCGCCAAGGTCGACGACCCGGCCCGAGGACAGGGCCCGCGAGCGAGCGCGGCCGCCCGGCTGATCGCAGGCTTCGAGGATACGGTAGGACAGTCCGGCGCGCTTGCATTCCAGCGCCGCCACAAGACCCGCCACGCCCGCACCGATGATGATGACGTCTTCCATTTTGCGTCCCTCCTTGCGGCCCAAGGATTCGCGCAAAAAGCGATAAGGGTTCAATACGTTTCCGTAAAAACGGCGTTAAGTCCTCAATCTGTACCCGGTCTTGAATATCCAGGCGATGATGGCGATGCACACCAGCATGAAGATCACCGTCATGCCGAGACTCACCCAGACCGCAACGTCGGCCTTGCCGTAGAAGGCCCAGCGGAAGCCGTTGACCAGGTAGACGATCGGATTGAACAGCGTCACCGTGTGCCAGGGCGCCGGCAGCATGCGGATCGAATAAAAGGTGCCGCCCAGGAAGGCCAGCGGCGACAGGATCAGCAGCGGCACCACCTGCAGCTTTTCGAAGCCGTCCGCCCAGCAGCCCAGGATGAAGCCGAACAGGCTGAAGGTCAGCGAGGTCAGGATCAGGAAGGCCGCGGTGGCGAAAGGATGGACGATCTCGTACGGCACGAACAGGCGCGCGGTCGCCATGATCACCATGCCCAGCACCACCGACTTGGTGGCGGCGGCCCCGACATAGCCGACAAGGGTTTCGACGATCGACACGGGCGCGGACAGCACCTCGTATATCGTGCCGGTGAAGCGCGGCAGATAGATGCCGAAACTGGCGTTCGACGTGCTTTCGGTCAGGATGGTCATCATGATCAGGCCCGGTACGATGAAGGCGCCATAGGGCACGCCGTCGACCGTCTGCATGCGGCTGCCGATCGCCGATCCGAAGACGATGAAATAGAGCGAGGTCGAGATGACCGGCGCCGCCAGGCTCTGGAAAAGGGTGCGGATCGAGCGGCCCAGTTCCGCGAAATAGATGACGCGCATGGCGTGGACGTTAAGGGCGCTCATGATTGTTCCCCACCAGGCTGACGAAGATGTCTTCCAGCGAAGACCGCTTCATGTCGATGCTCTTGAAATCGATGTTTTCCGCGGCCAGCCGCTTGATGAAGGCCGCCGCGCTGGCGTCCTCCTCATCGGCCTCGCCCGACATGGTCAGCGTCAGCACCAGGCCGTCGTCCGACAGGCTGAGCGGCCACGCCGAAAGTTCCGGCGGCAGGCCGTCCAGCGGCGCCTTCAACTCGACGCGCAGTTCGGCGCGGCCGAGCGTCTTCATCAGGGCGTGCTTCTCCTCGACCAGGATGATCCGGCCCTTGTCGATGACCCCGATGCGGTCGGCCATCTCCTCGGCCTCTTCGATATAGTGGGTCGTCAGGATGATGGTGGTCCCGCGCTCCCGCAGCTTGCGCACCATCTCCCACATGTCGCGGCGCAGTTCGACATCGACGCCGGCGGTCGGCTCGTCCAGGAACAGCAGGTCCGGTTCGTGCGCCAGCGCCTTGGCGATCAGCACCCGGCGCTTCATGCCGCCCGACAGCGTCGCGATCTTGTTATTGCGCTTGTCCCACAAGGACAGGTCGCGCAGCACCTGGTCCAGGTGCTTTTTGTTGGGCGCCTTGCCGAACAGGCCACGCGAAAACTCGACCGTGTTCCACACGGTGATGAACATGTCGGTCGCCGGTTCCTGAGGCACCAGGCCGACCTTGGCGCGGGACGCCCGGTAATCCCTGATGGTGTCGTGGCCGTCGACCGTGATGGTGCCGCCGGTCGGTCGCACCAGCCCGCAGACCGCGCCGATCATGGTCGTCTTGCCGGCGCCGTTCGGGCCCAGCAGCGCGAAGATCTCGCCGCGCCGGATGTCGAGGTCGATCCCTTTCAGCGCCTGGAATCCCCCGGCATAGGTCTTTTCCAGCCCCCTGATTGACAGGATTGCGTCCATGGTAGCCCTCGCTGCGTTTCGGCGACAGCTATAACAGCGCTCGCCCGATCCTGTCAGCAGGGTTACCGGATACTAACGACTTTAGCTTGAAGCGCGTTGGCCTCACGAACCTATGCGAAGCGCAGCGAAGCAGACGGAAGGGGGTAGCCGCATGAAGCAACGGACACTTGTGCTTCCGCAATATTTCGCACCGGCCTGGCGACTATTTGTGCGCCGAACGCTTCGACAGCCGTTTGGCGTTGGCGGTGGCGCGGCGATGGTAGGGTTTCATTGCCGCGTGACCGGCGCGCATGGCGTCGTGCGCCAGGTCGTGGCCCGTCAGCGGCTCCACCAGGGCCCGGCCCAGCTTCATCTGCGCCTCCAGGAACTGAGGCATAGTCTGGCTGGAGGCGAGCCCCCAGGCCAGCGGCCCCAGGGTCATCATCTGCATGGGCAGGTCCATGGCCATGCGGGTCGCGGTGCGCGTCGCCTGTTCGGCCAGGGCAAGGGCAGCCTCCTGCCCGGCCTCGGCCTTTTCCTGGACCATAAGCGTGAACTCCTTCTGGTCCTTTTCGCTCAACGGCAGTTGCGCCGTGCTCATGCGGCCGGTGCGGTGGCCGATCACCTCGGCCGAGGCCAGCATCATCTCCCCTGTGGCGAACATCAGGTCGGTCCACAGGCCGAAGGGCGTAGAATGTCTGGATGTCATGCGCGGAACGGTACCGCATAACCGCGAAGAAAACGATGCGGCGAGAAAAATAGATTCATGAAGGCTTGACTCTGCGGCAACAATGGAACAAAGTGAGAACACTCGGGAGGTTTCGCAATGACAGCACCCTATCGAATTCGCGACGATCGCCTGAGCTGGGACCGGGTCGACCCTGTTCCCGAGCGCGAGCTTAAGATGATTCTGGGTGAGGGCGACTTCCACCGCCTGTTTGGGCCGTCGGGCGGCGGTTTGCAAGGCTATTACCGGGGATGCGACCGCTACGGCAATTCGATCGCCGTGCGTGTCATCCCGGACGCAATCGCAGCATAGGGGGCTGCGTAGACGGGTGGCGCCGGGGGGAATGGCGCCGCCCGTCCCAATGGGCTATAGGCGCGCTTCCCGAATGTGAGGTCCGCCATGTCGTCCGATATCGAACCGTTTTACGCCATCGAGGTCAGCCAGATGGCGCACCGACTGAAGGACGGCGGCCGTTCGATCATCCATATGGAATTCGGCCAGCCCTCGACCGGCGCGCCCCGGGCCGCCATCGCCGCCGCCCATACGGTGCTTGATACCGACGCCATGGGTTACTGGCAAAGCCAGGCGCTGAAAGACCGGCTGGCGCGCCACTATGACGAAACCTACGGCGTCACGGTCAAGCCGTCGCAATTCATCCTGACCTGCGGCGCTTCGCCGGCCTTGGTATTGGCCCTGCTGGCGAGCTTTTCGCCCGGCGACCGCGTGGCGCTGGCGCGGCCTGGCTATGTCGCCTACCGCAATACACTCAAGGCGCTGAACCTTGTCCCGGTGGAAATACCGTGCGGCGCCGACGTCCGCTACCAACTGACTGCAAAGGCGATCGAAGCCCTCGATCCGGCGCCCGACGGCGTCATCGTCGCCAGCCCGGCCAATCCTACCGGCACGCTGATCGCCCCCGACGAGCTTAAGGCCATCGCCAAAGCCTGCGGCAGGCGCGGCATCCGCATCGTCTCGGACGAAATCTACCATGGCCTCAGCTATGTCGGCCCTGCCCGTTCGATCCTCGAATTTTCGCCCGGGGCCCTGGTGGTCAACAGCTTCTCGAAATATTTCAGCATGGTCGGCTGGCGGCTGGGCTGGCTGGTGGCGCCGGAAGACCTGGTCGGCCGCGCCGTCGCCTTGATGGGCAACCTGTTCCTGACAGCGCCATCCTTAAGCCAGCACGCCGGCCTGATCGCGCTCGACGCCCGCGAGGAACTGGACGGCCATGTCCTGACCTATGCGAGAAACCGCGACCTCCTGCTCGAGGCCCTGCCGAGGATGGGGCTCAACCGTATCGCCCCGCCCGACGGCGCCTTCTACATCTACGCCGATATCGGCCACCTGACCGGCGACAGCCTCGCCTTCTGCAAACAGCTGCTTATCGATACCGGCGTGGCAACCGCGCCCGGGATCGACTTCGACCCGGTCGACGGCCGGCACTTCATCCGCTTCAGCTTCGCCGTCTCGACACCCGAGGTCGAGGAAGCGATCCGCCGGCTGGAGCCCTGGTTCGCGTCGCGGCTTTCGTAACATCGATATGGAAAATGCTCGGTACCTGCGTTACATCGTCTCCCCGGGAGGCACCGGATGGCAGCAGAATCGGCGGCGAGAGTCGCTAAAGCGCAGACATACGATCTTGACGACCTGATCGCCTGGGACTGTGACACCCTGATCAGCGAGTCCGAATACCAGCGCGTCTTCGCCCATCCCCGCCGGCACGCCGCCATGCGCGCCATACCGCGTTCGACGCTCGATGCGGCGCTTGCCGACAAGACGCTGATGGGCATCTTCAAGGACGGCGGCCGCTATGCCTGCGCCATGTGGGCCATCCATCTGCATGTGTCGGGCGGCCTCACCCTGCAAAGCCTGAAGGACCTGTGCGCGGCGTCGGGCCTGCTCAGCCCCGGCCGGGCGCGCGCCGTCCTGCTGTTCATGCGCTATCTCGGCTATATCGAACCGGCCCGGACGCACACCGGCGGCTCGCAGGTCTTCGTGCCGACGCCGCGCTGCTATCATTCGTGGACGACACATATGCGCATGGCTTTGCACGCGGCGGCCGAGATCGAGCCCCAGGTCCAGGCCATTATCGACCACATCGACGATCCCGAGGTTTTTGCCTGCGTCGTCCGCAGCCAGGGCGAAAGCCTGTTCGCGGGCGCCAAGGTCCATGATCTCGACCGTCCGCACTTTCGCGTCTTCATCAACCGCCATGCCGGAACCCTGGTCATGGCCGACCTGATGACGTCCGCCAGCGATGACGAATTCCCGCCGCGCGCCGTGGCGGCGTCCAGCCAGCAGGAGTTTTCGAAACGCTATGGCGTCTCACGCGTCCATATCAGCCGCATGCTGAAACACGGCGAGCGCGAGGGCATATTGAGGCTCGACGACGGCCACATCCATCTGACCGACGCCTTCCGCGCCGAGATCGAAGTGGACTTTGGCCGCCAGGTCCGCCATCTGCTGCTGTCGGCGGCGCGGGCGGCGCGTTTGTTGACCTAAAGCGTATAGACCACCGGCTGGAAGGCCCTGGCTTCGTCCTCGATGATCGCCTCGATCACGTCCCAGTCGCCATTGGCCAGGCCCGCGCCGATCTTCGGAAAGGCCACGCTTTCGACGATAGAGGCGTCGCGCGCAGCTATCCAGTCATCAATCCGCCGGACAGCGGTCCTTATAGCGTCGTAACTGACGTAGACGACGCCAGGCTCGCGGCCGTAGAATTCCTGGGTTACGGCGTCGATAACGACGCGGCCGTCCGGGCAGTCGACGAACACCACCTGCCCCAGCTCCAGCCGGTTGCCTTGCGCCTCATAGAGCGCGCGATAGTCGTCGAAAGCCTTGGGGTAGCGTTTGCGGATCGGCACGGCGATCCCAGCGCCCATTTTGCCCTGGGCATTACAGCCATGGCAGATGATGCGTTCCGGCGCTTCCAACAGGTCGCCGATCTTGTAGATAATCTTCATTATCCCCTCCTTAGCTGTTCCCCTCGCCCAAAAGCGTCAGGAACAAGTCGTCCGCCTCTGCCAGCAGAGGATGCGTTGCGATATCGATGCGGTCCGGCCGGGGCGCTTCGTCGCGCAACGCGTCTTCGATCAGGGCGTCGAGTACGGCGACACCCGCCACGGCGTCCTTTTCGCCGCCGGTCCGCTTGTGCGCGAACACCCCCGCCATGGCCGGGATGACATCGCCACTTAAACGCATACCATCGCACAGCCCCTTCACATCCGTCGGCGGCAGGTCGTCGCGGGTTTTCAGCCATGTCAGCATCAGCGCCGGCCGCAGCGCGTAGCAGTAGCGCTTGACCGTTGCCTTTTCGGCATCGGCCTTGAGCTGGGTCCAGGCCGACCGGCACAGGCGATCATAATGATAGCGGTAGACGGCGCGATCGGCCGCGCTTTCAACGAAGGCGCGCAAGGCGGCGACCGCAGCAATATCCAGGGTATACACCACCGGCGAGGCCAGCCATTCGTGCAGGATGGGGTTCGACGTCAGCGCCAGGCACAGCGCCTTTTGCACGTCCCAGCCGTTGAGATCGAACGGTACCCCGAGCGTCGCGTCATCGGCCAGCGGTGTTTCTATGACGTCGCGGAATTCACGCACCGACAGGTAATCGCCGCGCGGCCGGGCATAGACGAAGCGTACGTCGTAATCGCTGTCGGCCGAGGGAAAGCCCCAGGCGCGACTGCCCGACTCGATCGCGAACAGAATGCGGACGCCCTGGTCGGCGGCCAATTCCGCAAGCCGGCCGGCGATATAGGCCGACGCTTCGGCCGGTACGGACGAAGCTTCAATCATGGCAATTCCTTCCTGACGATCCGCCCGTAAAGGTCGGCGATGAAATCTTCGGCCAGCCCCGGCTCCGGCGCCTCGGGCAGACCGCAGCGTTCAGCCGCCGCCTCGACGGCTTCAAGCAGGGTTTCGATCTCCTCGCTGACGGCGGCGTAGGGCAGCTCGCCGCGCTTGACGGCCAGCAGGTGCGCGGCTTCCGGCCGCGGCAGGGTCACGCGCCCGGCTTCGAGGAATTCGACGGCTTGACGCGCGATGCGCACGGCGTGCGACATGGCCTTCCAGTCGACGCCCTGATTGCCCTCCGCCGCGCGCGTGCGCTCGCCGAATTCATTGAACAGCGTCTCGGCGATCGCCCGCGCCCCCTTGACCGAGGCCGAGAAGATCGCCTTCTTGCCTGCGATGTCGAAATAGGTCGCCACATAGCCCGTTGTTTCCGGCACTTCGACTATCCGCAAAAGCGCATGCTGGTCCACCAACATGCGCAGTTCGGCAACCGCCACCTCCAGCTTGGCGTTCGAACCGTAGACGGCTTCGATGGCGCGCAAGCCCTCCAGCGCCGCGCGCACGGCTGTCAGCCGCTCGCCCTTGACCCCGTACTTGCGCGCCTGCTGGCGGCAATAGCCGACAAAGGCCGTCGTCCGCCGGCTGAACAGGCGCGGCGCCAAGGCCTTGATCTCGGCCCAGACGGGATGCGGCGTGCCCAAAACCATGGCGTCCGGCGCGAACAGCATGTCGAGCGCCACGGTCTGCCCTTCCGCCAGCAGGTCGAGGAACTTGGCCGGCGAATAGGCCTCGAAATCGGTGTCGTCGGCCGTATTCTTCTCGCCCCTCACCTTTTCACGGTGGACATTCACAGCCGGCTTCACCCGCTGCAGCAGGATGTCGCACGCCTCGGGCAGATAGACCGCCTTGATATCCAGGTCGCTTTCCGGCGTCGCCGTGCCGTAGAGGTGCGAGCCGAAGGTCAGTTCGACGATCGTCCTCATAGCCGCGGATCCGCGGGTTCGCTTTCCAGCGCCAGGACGCCGAACACCGCTTCATGCACGCGGTAAAGCGGTTCTTTCGCCACAAAGCGTTTCAGCGCCTCGTAACCCAGGGCGTATTCACGCTGGGCCAGCGAGCGCTTGGCGCCGACATTGCGCGCCTTCAGCCGCGACAGGTTTTCGGGCGCCGTATATTCCGGCCCGTAGATGATGCGCAGATATTCGCGGCCGCGGCACTTCACGCCCGGCTGGATGACGCCCTTCTGGCCCTTGATCGTAAAGCCCATCGGCTTGACGACCATGCCTTCCATGCCGGCAGCGGTTTCGTCCTCCCACCACCGCGTGGCGGCGGCGACCTGGGCCGCATCCGACAGGTCGATGACCTGGCGCCGGGTCGTGGTGACGAAGCCCGGATCGGCCGCACACAGCCGGTCGATCATCTCCAGATGCCACAGATGGTCGCGGTCGAGATTGAACCCACCCTCATGCGCCAGCACGTGGAAGGGCGCGACGCGATAATCACCGACGCCTTTCACGTCCCAGCAATAGCGGCGATAGGCGTCGCGATAGGCGGACACCATCCCGGCCCGCTCTGCCATCTTTTCCGCCATGCCGGCCTGACCGGCGCGCGCCAAAAGCTCGGCCGCCAGCGGCAGGACGTGTGCGGCGGCCGCGCCGACCGGGGCATATTGCTGTTCGATCAAGGCCATGGCCTTGGCCGACCACGGCATGATCTCGGTATCGAGACACACCCAGTCGCTGGCCAGATGGTCCCAAAGCCCGGCCGTTTCCATCGCTTTCGCCAGCCGCGCCAAGAACGCCTGTTCCATCGTCTTGTCGGCAAAGAAGGCGCGCCCCGTCCGCGTATAGACCGTGCCCAGCCCCGCCTCGGCCGTGCCGAAGCGCCGCGACACCACGTCAGCATCGCGCCCCAGCACCACGACGGCGCGCGAGCCCATGTGCTTTTCCTCGGCGACCACCGTCGCCACGCCCTGCTTGCGATAATAGTCGAAGGCCTCGGCCGGATGCTCAAGCCAACCGTCAAACCCGCTCGTTTCAGGCGGCGACATAGTCGGCGGCAGGTAGATCAACAGGCGCGGATCGACGGCGAAGCGGCTCATCACCTCCAGCGCCGCCATGGCGTTTTCCTCGCGGATGACGATGTTGCGCGCCAGTTCGGTCTCGACGATGCGCTTGCCGGCGACGTCGTCGATATCGAGCACGTCGGCGTCGCGTGCGTCCTGGCCATAGCCGATCGGCCGCACAGGTTCGCAGTAGACGCGGGCGGCGTCGACCTGGACGATCTCCTTTTCGGGATAGCGCAGCGCCGTCAGCTTGCCGCCGAACACGCAGCCCGTATCCAGGTTGATCGTGCGGTTCAGCCATTCGGGCTCGGGGACCGGCGTATGGCCATAGACCAGCATGGTGTCGCCGCGATAGTCGCGCGCCCAGTTGTAGCGCACGGGCAGGCCGAATGCGTCGATCTCGCCCGTCGTTTCACCGAACATGGCGAAGCTGCGGATGCGCGGCGATCCGCGTCCGATATAGTGTTCCTTGAGGCCGGCGTGCGACACGGCCAGCTTGCCGCCGTCGAAGACATAGTGGCTAATCAGGCCGTCGAGGAACCTGATGACCCGCTGCCGGAATTCCGGCGTTTCAAAGCTCAGCTGTTCCAGCGACTCGGCCAAGCCGTGGGCGATCTTGACGTCGCGCCCCTGCAGCGCCTTGCGCAACTTGTCGTCGTGGTTGCCGGCGACGCAGAAGGCCCGACCATCGGCGACCATGTCCATGACGATGCGCAGGACCTCGGGCGTCTTCGGCCCACGGTCGACCAGGTCGCCGACAAAGACCAACTTGCGGCCTTCCGGATGCGTGACACGGAAAGGCGTCCGGCCTTCGATGACGTAGCCGAGCTTGACCATCAGCGCCTCGAGTTCGTCGAAACAGCCGTGGATGTCGCCGATCAGGTCGAACGGTCCGGTGACGTCGCGCTTGTCGGGCCACAGCGGCTGGCGTTCGATACGCACGGTGTCGATCTCAGTCGCATCGAGCACGGTGACGTGGCCGAAGCCCTCCTTCTTCAAACCTTTGATCGACCGGCGCAGCGCCTCGGCCTGCCCCCACACCACGCCCTTGCCGAAGTTGCGGTCGGGGCGCGTTTCATTGCGCGCGAGGCAGACTTCGCGCGGGACATTGAGCACGATGGCGACCGGAATGACGTGGTGCTTGCGCGCCAGGTCGATCAACGGCCGCCGGGCCTCCGGCTGGACATTGGTGGCGTCGATGACGGTCAGCTTGCCCGCCGCCAGGCGCTTGCCGGCGATGAAGTTCAAAACCTCGAAGGCGTCCTTCGTCGCCACCTGGTCGTTCTCGTCGTCGCTGACCAGGCCACGGCAATAGTCCGAAGAGATGACCTCGGTCTTCAGGAAATGCTTGCGGCCGAACGACGACTTGCCCGAGCCCGAAGGCCCGACCAGCAGGACCAGCGATAGCTGGGGGATGGTGATTACGGTTTCGGTCATTGCTTGTCCCCCTTCGTAAAGATTGCCGCCTGGGTCGCTGCCCCGAGCGTCTCGTGCACAGTCCCCACGGCTTCGAACGTCACTGTATAGCCGAAGCGTTCGGCGACGCTGTCCGCCCACGCCTCGAACTCCGCCCGCGTCCATTCGAAGCGGTGGTCCGGGTGCCGGAACTTCCCCGCCGGCAGGTTCGGGAACAGGGCGTTGTATTCGGCGTTGGGCGTGGTGACGATGGCGTGCAGAGGCTTTGCGTGCTCGAACACCGCACGCGCAAAGGCGTCGAGGCGTTCGGGCTCCAGGTGCTCTACGACCTCGATGACGGTGGCCGCGTCATAGCCGGCCAGCCGCTTGTCGCGATAGGTCAGGGCCGATTGCAGGAGCTGGATACGCTGCTGCTGGAATTCGGGCAGCCGATCGAAGTTCAGCCGGGCACGCGCGATTTCCAGCGCGCGGACGGAGACGTCGCAGCCCGTGATCTTTTCGAATTCGAGATCCTTCGACAACAGGCCGAGCAGCCTGCCTTCACCGCAGCCCATATCGACGACCGATTTGGCGCCCAGGCGTTTCAGCGCCGCCACGACCCACTCCATACGCTGCCGATTGAGGTTGATCGCCTTTTCCAGCGTCTCTTCCTGGCCGTCCTGGCGCACGGGGTCTGGCACGGCCTCGCCGTCCGACAGCCTTTCCATCACCACCTCCGCCAGGCCGCGCAGATTCTTGAGGTAGCGGCGCGCGACCAGCTCGCGCTCGGGATGGCTATCCAGCCACCCTTCCCCTTTTTGCAGCAGCTTTTCAACCTCGTCGTCGCCGACCCAGTAGTGCTTGTCGGCGTCGAGCACGGGGATCAGCACATAGAGATGGCGCAGCACGTCGCCGAGCCGCGCGGTGATGCGCAGTCGCACGTCGTAGCAGGCGCTGCCGCCCCAGGCGGGAAAGGCCTCGTCGAGCGCAAGACGCGTGGCCGTCACCTCATAACCCAGCGGTCCGAACAGCCGCGCCAGCAGGCCTTCGCCGCCGCGCGACGGCAGCGCCGGAAGATGGATTTCGTAAGGAACGGCGCTGTCGGCCAGGTCCTGGCGGTCCTTCGACCGGCCGCTCATGGCGGTGCGGAAGACCTGACCCAGCGCCACGCTCAGAAAGGACGAGGCAACATAGGGCCGGTCGTTGACATACTGCTCCAGCGCAAAGCCCTCGTTCGGACCTTTCTTCCGCACCAGGCCGACCGGATCGATCTCAAGCATCAGGGCGGCCGTGCACAGGTCGTTGCGCGCATCAGGGTAAAAGACGTGCGCCGTGCCGAAGCTTAAAGTCTGGCTATGCAGCCGCTGCGGATTCTTGTGCAGCAGGTAGCCGAGGTCGGTGGCAGGCGCGTGCGTGGTCGAAATCGTCAGCAACACGGGAAAATTCCATACGAAAAAGCCCTTTTGAGCGGGTCAAAAGGGCTGCGGCAAAAGACTTTGAACGGAGGTAAGGTCGGTTCGGTCCTACACATCAGCCTTTCGCGCGCACGGCAACGGTTCGCTTGTCAGCAAGCGGCCGCGGGCGACGACGATGGGGCGATTGTTCAGAACCATGGCGTGTGTATCGGCTATTTGCCGGCGCCGGTCAAGCCGTACCGGGCGCGTCCCCGCCGTAGAGCTCGCACAGGACGTCGATGACGCGGCCGGCGCCGCGGTCGCCGACTGAGTAATAGATGGTCTGGCCGTCGCGGCGCGTGTCGACCAGTTCCTCGGCGCGCATCTTGGCCAGGTGCTGCGACGTCGTCGATACGGACTGACCGAGATAATCGGCCAGTTCACTGACGCTGGCCTCGCCTTCGGACAGGCGGCACAGGATCATCAGCCGGTGCTCGCTCGCCATCAGCTTCAGCAGCCGGGTCGCCTTGCGCACATTGGGCGCCAGGGTGAGAATATCGGCCGCGGACCGCGCCATTACGAATGCCTTTCCTTACGCTCCCCCCGCATGACCACGTAGATGGCCGGAATGACCAGCACCGTCAACAGGGTCGAGGACAGAAGGCCGAACAGCAGCGAAATCGCCAGGCCCTGGAAGATGGGATCGGTCAGGATCACCGCCGCCCCGATCATGGCCGCCAGCGCCGTCAGCAGGATCGGCTTGAAGCGCGTCGCGCCGGCGTCGAGGAGCACGTCCTTCAACGGCCGGTCATAGGTTCCGTCCGCCTGCTTGCTGTGGCGGATGAAATCGACCAGCAGGATCGAGTTGCGCACGATGATGCCCGCCAGCGCGATAAACCCGATCATCGAGGTCGCGGTGAACGGCGCGTGGAACAGGATATGGCCGATCACGATGCCGATCAGGGTCAGCGGCACCGGCGTCAGGATGACCAGGGGCAGCTTGAACGATTTGAACTGCGCCACCACCAGGGCGTAGATGCCGAGCAGCGCCACGCCGAAAGCCGCGCCCATGTCGCGGAAGGTCACCCAGGTGATCTCCCATTCGCCGTCCCACAGGACGGTCGGACGCGCTTCGTTGTCGGGCTGGCCGTTCAGGCGGATATCGGGCGTGCCGGTACGGCCCCATTTCGCGGCCTTGATGCCATCATTCACGTCGAAAATGCCGTAGACAGGCGCTTCGTATTTCCCGGCCAGTTCCGCCAGGACCATGTCGACGTCGCGGCCGTCGCGGCGATAAAGGTGCGTGGACGCCGTCTCGCTGCGCACGTTCGCCACCTCATCGAGCGACACCAGCCGCGTGCCTTCCGGCGTCTGCGACGTCGCCACCGGCATGGCCAGGAGGCTGGCGTTCAGTGTCCGCTGCGACTGCGGCAGGCGCACGGCGATTTCCAGCGGCTCACGGCCCTGGCCGCGGTTGGAGTAGCCCAGCACCTGGCCGTTCATCATCGTCGCGGCCGCCGCATAGACCTGGCCGTCGGACACGTTCAGCGCCTCCAGCCGCGACCGGTCGGTCGTGATGTTCACGCGCGGCTGCGGCACGCCATAGGAATCGTCGATATCGACGATATAGGGCACCGACCGGAAAATGGACTTGACCTTTTCGGCCACGGCGCGCCGCGTCGCGGCGTCGGGACCGTAGACCTCGGCCAGAAGCGTGGCCATGACCGGCGGTCCCGGCGGCGCTTCAACGACCTTCAGCACGCCGCCCGCCGGCAGGGGCACGGCCTTCAGGCGCTCGCGCAGGTCCAGGGCGATGGCGTGGCTGGCGCGCGAGCGCTTGTCCTTGGGCAGCAATTGCACATTAAGGTCGCCCTGTTCCGGAAACTGGCGGAAATAGTAGTGCCGCACCAGGCCGTTGAAATTGAACGGCGCCGCCGTGCCGGCATAGGAATCGACCGCCTCGACCTCGTGCAGTTGCGTGGCGATGCGCGCCGCCTGGTTCAGCACCCGCTGGGTGGTCTCCAGGCTTGTCCCCTCCGGCAGGTCGGCGATGACCTGAAGTTCCGACTTGTTGTCGAACGGCAAAAGCTTGACCGTCACCGTCTTGGTGGCGAAGAGCGCGCAGGCGGCCAGGGTCGCGACCCCGACGCCCGCCAGGAAACGCCCGGCGGTCTTGCGGTCGCTGATGACGGCGCCGGCGACGCGGCGATAGACGCGGCCTATGAAGCCTTCGTGCTCGTGATGCGCCGGCAGGGACTTGCGGGCGAAGCGGATCATCAGCCATGGCGCCAGGATCACGGCGACAAAGAACGAAAAGATCATGGCGGCCGAGGCGTTGACGGGAATGGGCGCCATGTACGGCCCCATCAGCCCCGACACGAACAGCATGGGCAGCAGCGCCGCCACGACGGTCAGGGTGGCGATGACGGTCGGATTGCCGACCTCCGCCACGGCGTCGATCGTCGCCGCCGCGCGCGACCGTCCGTCATTCATGGCCCAGTGCCGCGAGATGTTTTCGATCATGACGATGGCGTCGTCGACCAGGATGCCGATCGAGAAGATGAGCGCGAACAGGCTGACGCGATTGATCGTATAGCCCATCAGGTTCGACGCGAAGAGCGTCAAAAGGATGGTCGTCGGGATGACCACGGCGGTGACGCCCGCCTCACGCCAGCCGATGGCAAAGCCGATCAGCACGACGATCGACACGGTCGCCAACCCTAAGTGAAACAGCAGTTCGTTGGCCTTTTCGTTGGCGCTTTCGCCATAGTCGCGGGTGACCGCGACCGAAACGCTGGCCGGGATAAGCGGCCCTTTCAGCGCCTCCACGCGCTTGAGGATGGCCTGCGTCACCACGACCGCATTGGCGCCCTGGCGCTTGGCGATGGCCAGCGACACGGCGGGCGTCTGCGCCCATTGGCCGTCCTTGACCTCGGTATAGCGGAAGACCCGGTCCTGGTCCTCGCGCGGCGCCTCGACGACGCGAGCGACGTCGCGCACCAGAACGGCCTGGCCGGTGATCGACGGCACGGTGATCTGGCCGATGTCCTGCGCCGTCTGCAGCGTCTTGCCGGCGCCGACGACGACCGCCTGGTTGCTGTCGCGCACGGTGCCGAGCGGCATGGCGCTGTTCGCCGCCTTGACCGCGCCTGTCAGCGCGTCCAGCGACACGCCGTGCAGGCGCATGAGCGCCGGATCGGGTTCTACGCGAATCTCCTCCGGGCGGCCGCCGACTATGAAGGTCAGGCCGACATTGTCGACCTTGGCCAGCTCGGTCCGGAGCTTCACGGCAATGTCGTACAGGGACTGGTCGGTCATGCGGTCGCCCGCGCCGGGCGTGGGCGACAGGGTCAGGACCAGCGCCGGCACGTCGTTGATGCCGCGTTCCTGGATCAGCGGCTGGGCCACCCCGGCCGGAAGCCGGTCCATATTGGCCGACACCTTTTCATGGATGCGGATGGCGGCATTGTCGGGATCGGTGCCGACCTTGAAGCGCGCCGTGACCAGCACGCGATCGTCGTCGACAAAGCTGTAGACGTGGTCGACGCCCGAAACGCTCTTGACGATGGCTTCCAGCGGCTTGGCGACCAGCTCGACGCCGTCGGCCGCCTTCACGCCCGGATCGGACACGGAGATGTCGATCATGGGCACGCTGATCTGCGGCTCCTCCTCGCGCGGGATCGACACGACCGCCAGCAGGCCCAGTAGGATGGCCACGAGCAAAAAGAGCGGGGTCAGCGGCGAATTGAGCGTCGCCCTGGTCAGACGGCCGGACAGGCCGAGGCGGGTGTTCGGGGTTTCGGCACTCATCGCGCGGCTCCGTAAGGCGCGATGCGGTCACCGGCGTTAAGGCCGCCCAGGATTTCGACGCGGTCGCCGTCATAAGGGGCCGTCTCGACCGTCGTTTCGACCACGCCGCCGCCCGGCTGGACGAAGCGCACATAGTCGAGGCCGTAGCGCGTGACGACATAGGCGTGCGGGACAAGGACGGCCTGACGCCGGCCGAGCGAGACATAGGCGGTCACCCGCGCGCCCAGGGGAAGCGTCTCGAAGCCGGAGGGGGAAACGTCAGCCGTCACCTGTCCCTGGGTGACCGAGGGATAGACCTTGGTGATGGAACCGGTCGCCGCGCGGCCGCCGGATTCGAGGCGCACGGCCTGGCCGGCGGCAAGGGCGCGGCCCTGGGCTTCCGGCAGATCGATGCGCACGACGGGCGCGCCTGAGGTGATGGTGGCGACCGACTGGCCCATCATGACGACGGCGCCCTTGGGCACATCGGCCCGGACCACCCGCCCGGAATCGGGGGCGTAGATGCCGCCCTGGTTGCCGTAGGCCGCACTCGCCGCCGTCTGGGCGCGGGCGGCTTTCGTATTGGCGTCGGCGGCCTTCCACGCGGCCTCGGCCTGGTCGAGCGCAGCCTGGGCGTAGATGCCCTTGTCGAACAGGACCTTGACGCGATTGTACTGCGCCCTGGCCTGCACGGCCTGGGCTTCGGCAGCGGCAGCGGCCGCCGAATAGGCCGAGGTCTGCGGCGCGATCCTGGAATCCTGCACCCAGCCGATCAGCTGTCCCTTGGCGACCACGTCGCCTTCATGGACATTGAGCGTCACAAGCGTGCCCGCCAGCCGCGCCGTCGCCTCGGCCATCTTGTAGCTGGTGACCGTCGCCGGCACCGGCTTCAGGTCGTCGACCTCGGCGGAGGCGACCGTAAGGGCGGGGCCGGACGCCGCGGCGTCCCGGGGCTCGGCCGGCTTTTGGCCGCAACCGGCCAGGGCCAGAAGCGCGATCAGGACAGGCAGGTGAAATCGGGTCGGGGGGACAGGCATGGCTTCCTCAGCGGACAGTGGGCAGTCCGGCGGCCTTCCAGGCATTGATGCCGCCCTGCAGATGATGGCGGACATCGACGCCGGCCCTTTGACAGGCTTCGATGGCCCTGGCCGAACGCACCCCTCCGGCACAATGCAGCACCACTGTCTTGCCGGATACCACCGGCAAGGCGGCCGGATCGAACTGCGACAACGGCATGTTGGTCGCCCCTTCGATCCTTTCGGCCCGATGCTCGTCGCGCTCACGCACGTCGACCAGCACTACTTCTGACGCTTTCAATGCCTTGTGTAATTGACTCGCGTCAAGGTTTTGCGCGGGCGAACGGGATATGCCGAACATCGGACCCCTCCTGGGTTCAAAATGGCTATTTACGTATTTTAGAATATGCGATAATAATAAAATAAGTCAAGCCCGCATATCCGAACACGAAAGGAAACGCGCCATGGCCAACACCAAACCCCGCATCGTCGTCCTGGGCGCCGGACTGGGCGGCTCGATCGCCGCCTTCGAACTCCACGAAGCGCTCGGCAGCCGCGCCGACATAACGGTCGTCAACAAGGGCGACCATTACAGCTTCGTGCCGTCCAACCCCTGGGTCGCCGTCGGCTGGCGCAAGCGCGACGCCATCGAGGTCGACCTGAAGCCGGTCTTCAAACGCAAGGACATCGCCTTTTATCCGGAAGGCGCGCGCCGCATCGATCCGGCCAACAACATCGTCCATCTCAATGGCGGCAACGACCTGCCCTACGACTATCTCGTCATCGCCACCGGGCCCGACCTGGCCTTCGACGAAGTCCCGGGCCTGGGCCCCAGGGGCTTTACCCAGTCGGTCTGTCAGGTCGACCATGCGGAACATGCCGGCACGGCCTTCGACGCCTTGGCCGCCAATCCGCAGCCGGTCGTCGTCGGCGCCGTGCAGGGCGCCTCCTGCTTCGGCCCGGCGTACGAATTCGCCATGATCATGGATACGGAGTTGCGCAAGCGCCGGGTCCGCGACCGCATCCCCATGACCTTCGTGACGCCGGAACCCTATATCGGCCACCTGGGTCTCGACGGCGTCGGCGACACCAAGGGCCTGCTCGAAAGCGAGATGCGCAACCGGCACATCAAGTGGATCACCAACGCCAAGGTGCAGCGCTTCGAGGCCGACAAGGTTGTCGCGGAGGAGTTGAACGAGGACGGTTCGGTAAAGGCCGTCCATGAAGTTCCATCGGTCTACACGATGATGCTGCCGGCGTTCCGCGGCGTGGCGGCGGTCCGCAATATCGAGGGGCTGACCAATCCCCGTGGCTTCATCCTGGCCGACAAGCATCAGCAGAATCCGACTTACGCCAATATCTTCTCCGTGGGTGTCTGCGTCGCGATCCCCCCGATCGGCAAGACGCCGGTGCCAGTCGGCGTGCCGAAGACGGGATTCATGATCGAGTCCATGGTGACGGCGACGGCGCGCAACATCGAGCGCCTGGTGAACGGCCAGAAGCCCGATGCGCAAGGGACCTGGAATGCGGTGTGCCTGGCGGATTTCGGCGACGGCGGCATCGCTTTCGTCGCCCAGCCGCAGATCCCGCCGCGCAACGTCAACTGGTCTTCGTCAGGCAAATGGGTCCATGCAGCGAAGATCGGCTTCGAGAAGTACTTTCTTCACAAAGTGCGTCAGGGCAAATCGGAACCCTTCTACGAGCGGCTGGCTTTGCAGGCACTCGGAATCGACAAGCTTAAGGCGATCACTCTCGAAAGCGCCGACTGATTGTTCCGGCCGGACCTCCGGCGCCTCTCTCATTGTCCATCATCGCCGTGGCCCAACAGCATTTCCACCAGGGCCGCGGCCAAGCTCGGAGCGTGTGGTCGACGAAGGCGGGAAAAGGTCTGCTCAGCACCTTTGTCCCGCCTCTGCACGGGCTGGCGCCGCAACTGCGTAGCGCTCTGGTTGGCCATGTCCTGCGAGTCCACGCGGTATGAGCAATAGGCGAGCCAATTCGGCGCCGGGAGCCTCCGGGGCTTGGCTCGTACCGGGGTGCTCTG
>CAKZJB010000012.1 GCA_936940865.1 uncultured Asticcacaulis sp.
GCGCCAGAACACCGCCGCCTGCGTTTCTCTTTCCAGATCCACAATGTCAAAGACCGAAATGCTTCGGAGAAGCAAAACCGTTTAGTTCACCAGGTGGCGGTTAAACCGCCCGGCGCGACAACCTTATCTCGTTATCGAAGAGAGCGGCGCTTATACCGCTTATTTTTTCCGTGTCAAGCAATTCTTTTTAAAAAGAATTTCTTTTCTTCGGAGTGCTTCAGAAGAGCGAGCCCTTCGTCAGCGGAGCGGCGTATATAACCGCTCATTTTTTCCAGTCAAGCCCTTATTTTCAAAAAGTTTTTAGCGATTTGAAACCAGGTGCAAAACCAGCCGCCGCACCGTCAAAACGCTCCGTTTCCGGAAGATCGTCTTGGCCAGAGCGGCGTCCCCGTCGCCGGGAGGCCGCTATCTAAGGAACCGGCCTTAGGGAGTCAACCGCGATTTTCGCATTTTCTTTATATAACTTCGTTTTGTGCCTAAGCCCCTGTGGATGCCTCGGATTCGGCTACCGAATAGCTGTTTCCCGGCCGCAAGGCGCCCTTCCAGATCAGGACCGCGATACCGATCAGCAGAACCGCGGTCGTAAAGACGCTCGCTTCCGGCCCCCAGCTGCCGCCGCTCAGCCACCAGGGCTGGCCCGGCGTATCCTTCAGATCGACGACCAAAGGCGTGACCTTCATATTGAGGCCGCTGACCTCAAGGCCGAATCCGATGCCGAGCAGCCAGTTCCAGGCCGCGTGCCAGCCACAGACACCCCAGATGGATCGCTCCCGGGCGGCGTACAGACTGATGAAGACTCCGAACAGGGCGACATTGCCGGCCCCGGCCCAAAGCTCGGGCGACGGCTTGATATTGCCGAGGTGCAGCAGACCGAAGACGATCGAGTTGATGACGATCGCCCAGACGATGCCATGGCGCGATGCGACCGTCCCCATCAGCCAGCCGCGCATGAAGGTTTCCTCGCTGGATCCCTGCACCATGAACAGGAGTGCGTATCCGCCGATCGTCAGGAAGGCGACCGCGTCGGGCTTGGCCCATACGGCCCAATTGTCGACCTGATAAACGCCGACGGCCCACAGGCCGCCCACCACCGCCACCAGGAAGGCGCACCCGATGCCGAACCCGCGCGCGAATCGCGAAAGGGCTTTTTCATTGAAGCCTATCCTGGCCGGCGCCCTGCGTTCGAAAAGCACAACCCAAATCAGGATAAAGAGGATTTGCAGCGCGGTCGGCAGGAACATCTCGACGACGCCGATCGTCGGACGCACCGGATGTTTCGCCAGTTCGGGATGCGCCTTGACGGCCGCAATCCGCTCGAGAATGAAGGGAATAAACGGAATGATACTGGCGACCGTCAGAAAGACGACGCCGAGAATGATGATCGCGGCCGTCCAGGTCCGCCGGTCCCTGGCGTCACGCGGCGCATACAGTTCGAATCCGGCCATGCGGCTCCCCTTCTATAGTTTAAGCCCGAAGCGCGGCCCGATGGTTGTCATCAGGAGATAAAGGCAAATGGTCAGCCCGCAGCCCGACAACAGCGCCGGATAAAATCCCACGCCTTTGCGCAGCAGGAGCGGCACCAGCAGGAACATCGGCTGGGACGGCAGGACGAACCAGAAGGTCGCTTCGACGTGCGCCGCCATGCGGCCGACATCATGCGTATCCTTCCACAGCCACAGCATGCCCAGGATCGACACCAGCGGCAACGACGCCACCAACGCTCCGAAACCAGGCCAGCGCTTGGCGATTTCCGATACCGCGGCGATTATGATGCCCGACAGGGCAGCCTTGAAAAACAGATAGAGCATGTCAGTGATCGATGATTTCGTCGTCGTCGCGCGACGGCCGGGAGATTTTAGGACGGTCTCCCCCGCTGGGAAACCGCAACCGGGACAACAGTAATGCGAAAGCCGCCAGCGTAAACAGAAGGCTGCCGTCAGGACCTATGCCGCCACCGCTGAGCCAGGACGGCGCGTCACCATTGGGGCTGAGCGCCATGACGCCCGGCGTCACGCTCAGATGCCCACCGTCGATATTCAGCCCCAGCCCCCAGCCCATGGCCAAGTTCCAGCCGGCGTGCAGCCCGGCCGCCGTCCAAAGGCTGCCGCGACGTATCGCGATAAGGCTCAGACTCGCGCTCATCAGGGCCAGGTTGACGGCGGCAACCAGCGCTTCCGGCGAAGACAAGGCATTGAGGCCGGCCTGAATAATCAGCGCGGCCGCGACGTTGAAGACGACAGCAATCCCCCTGCCCCACTGCGCCGCCACCGTGCCCAGCATCCAGCCGCGATAAAGCGCTTCGGTCGCCGTCGCCTGGACGGCCGTGCCGACGAAGCTCAGGACCGTCGCCAATACCCAGGTCGAGGTGAAATGCCCCGTCCAGGCGCCCGGTCCGTCGACCTGATAGGCGCCGATGACCACACCGGCAACCGCCACGGCAAAGACAAGCAGGGCGCCGATGCCCGCGCCGCGGAAAAACGGCCCGGCCCAGCGTCCGTACAGTCCCAGGCTGGCGATGGTATTGCGCTCATAAAACCGCAGCCACAGCCACAGGCAGGCGGCCACCGGCAGCGAGGCAAACAGGGCGGCGATATTATCGACCCAGCGGCCATTGCCCATGGTGACCATGAAGCCGAGCGGTTGGGCTATCTGGCCCGACAGCCAGACGCCGGCATAGATGAACAGCCAGACCAGCGGAACGGTCAGGGGCGCCCAGGTCCGTCTGGATGCATGCGATGGATAGATGCCGTCGCCGGCCATGATTGCCCCCTTTCACCGCAACAGTTTCCATAGTCGGCGGACGCTGGCAAGAGACCAAAGCCTTGACCGGACGCCTGTCCAGCCATAATTTTCACGCATGGCCCCGACACGCCTGTTGGAGGCGAGAGCGGCTGTTTACACCGCAAGCCCGCCGCGCCTGGGTCGAGCCCGACCTTCAACCCCTTCCCTTTTAACTTTCGCCCCCGTTCTTCATCTGCGCCATCTTGGCCAGGACGCGGCCGCGGCCCTTGGTCAGCGCCGTGACGACGCCGCGCCAGGTGCGAATCTCCTGCTCGGTCATCTGCGCACGGTTCAACACCACGCGCAGGTTCCGGACCATGGATTCCTTCTTTTCCGGCGGGAAGAAGAAGCCCGCCTTTTCGAGTTCGTCTTCAAGATGGCCGTAAAGACCGTGCAGGAATTTCAGGTCGGCCGGCACGTCCATATTCTGTGTAAACGCCGCCTTGGGCGCATCCATGACCTGCAGCCGCCATTCGTAGAGCACGATATTGACCGCCTGGGCCAGGTTCAACGAATGGAAGTGCGGATCGACAGGAATGGTAACGATAGCGTGGCTGAGCGCGATGTCAGAGGTTTCCAGCCCCGCACGTTCGGCGCCGAACAAAAGCCCCGTCGGCAAATGCTGCTGCGCGGCGACATAGGCGTCGGCGGCGCACTGCCTCGGCGTAATCACCGGCAGCTGCGTTTCACGCGGGCGCGCCGTCGTGGCGTAGACGGTCTTCAGGTCGGCGATGGCCTCGGCCACGGTCGGAAAGACCTTCGCGCCGTCCAACGGCCAGTTGGCGCCCGACGACGTCGCCCAGGCGCGCTCCTGCGGCCAGCCGTCGCGCGGATCGACCAGCCGTAATTCCTGCAGGCCGAAATTGGCCATGACGCGGGCGACGGAGCCGATATTGTCGGCCAGTTGCGGCCGGTCGAGGATAACGCACGGCAAGGTCAGGTTCGGATCGCGCGGCGGCGCTGGGCGGGCATCTTTCATGCCCGCGCTTATAAGCATTCTGCGCGCAAGGTCAAAGCGGCCGAGCCGGAAAGCGTCACGCGACTTCCCGCGCCAGGAATGGTACGTGGTCTTCATGACATAGGGCCAGTACGGCTGAACGTGCGGTCAGGAGGCCCGAGGGCAGCCCGCCGCCGGGTTGCACCCATTGGCCTGCCATGGCGAAATGATGCAGGCCCGGCAGGGTCTGCGGCAGCGGCGAAATACCGGACTCCGGCGTCGGCAGCCATCCTTCCATGCTGCCCTTCCAATTGCCCGTGTGGCGCAGGACGCTGGCCGGTGTCGATACGTCCACCACCTCGATATCGCGACGCAAGCCCGGCATGCGGCGTTCTAAAACGCTCGCCACCGCACTGGCCACGCGCAGCTTTTCCACCTGGTAAAGCAGGGGATCGTCCCGCCGTACCTGGTCCCAGTACGCGAAATTGTCGGTTGCCAGAAAGGCGGTGACCGCCGTCTTTCCCGCCGGCGCAAAGGTCGGATCGTAATTGAAGATGCGGAACGACACGCTGCCGGCGGCCGTCCGGTTGTCGACCTCGATCGGCTCGTCGAGCACCACGGTCAGGAAACCCGGCTGCTGCGAAAGGTCGCGCGCAATCCCCAGCGAGACCTGAAGATAGGACGGGAAGACGTCCCGCGTGTCGTAGGCCTTGGTAATGGTGCTGTCGACGAATCGGCCTTCCAGCATCTCATATAGGGTGGCATGGCCGTCGGCCGCCGAAATCACCGCGTCGGCCGCAACGAAGGCCCCGCCGGCCAGCCGGACGCCGGTGACGGTGCCGCGCTCGACCTCGATCTTTTCGACACGGGCATTGTGACGCACCCGCCCGCCCAGCTTCGTCAGCCGCTCGGCCACGGCGCCGATAACCGTGCCCGAGCCGCCGATCGGGTAACCGGCATTGCGTCGTCCCATCCAGCCAAGCGACATCACCAGCGCCAGCACCATCATGCGCGCCGTCGGGCCGTCGCCGAAGAACCGGCGCAACAAAGGATGACTGAAGCGCTGGCCGTAGTCCTCGCAACTGATCCGCGACAATTCCCACAGCAGCGGCATGTCGCGCACCGTGTGCATCAGGCCGCCGGCTTTTTCCGCCCAGCTTCCGCCCGAATGCGGCATGGGCAGATCCGAGAGGTGACGGATCGCGGAAACGAAGCGCCGGATCTCATCGCCGTCTCGCGGCGACGCCTTGAGCAGCGCGGCTTCAAGCTTGTCGGTATCGGTATAGATGGTCAGCCCGTGGCCGTTTTCCGTCTCCAGCTGCACGAACACGCCGTGATTGACGAAACGCAGGCTGTCGATGTCGCATACCTCGCGCCACGCCTCGTGCAGCACGCCGTCGGGATTGGACCCGGCCAGCCAGTGCAGGCAGGTTTCAAAGGTATAGTCGCCGCGGCGCCATTGCGTCGCCAGGCCGCCCAGGGTGTCCCTCTGTTCGAGGACCTCCACCTCGTAGCCGCTTCGGCAGCCGTAGACGCCGGCGCAAAGGCCCGCGATACCACCGCCGATAACGACAAGTTTCCCACCTTTCCTGGACATGATCCGCCTCCGTGTTGATGGAGGCAGGATATCCCGTCCGCCATGCGCGACCTTGATTTCGATCAGGGTCCGGCAGCGCGGAGAAATAGTGAAGTTTAAACTTGACTATATGGGCAGAGGGAGATACTGAAGTTACAGCTTCACTTTCGGAGAAACCGTCATGACCGTCGTCCATGCTACCTTCAGACTCGAAAAGACCTATCCGCATCCTGTCGAAAAGGTATTCGCCGCCTTTGCCGACACCGCGAAAAAGCAGCGCTGGCTCAACCCGCAGGCGCCGCGTGACGGCGCCGAGTACGAAGGCGACTTCCGGGTCGGCGGACTGGAACGCTCGCGTTCGATCATGGGCGCCGACACGCCCTTCCCCGGCGCCGTGCTGTCCAGCCACGCCCTCTATCTCGACATTATCGAAAACAGCCGCATCGCCGTGGGCTCGAACATGATGATGAACGGCCGGCCGTTTTCCGGCTCGCTGCTGACATTCGAATTCGAGCCTGACGGCGACGCCACCCGGCTTATCTGCACCCACGCCGGCGCCTTCTTCGAGAATTCGGACGGCAACGAGATGCGCCGGCACGGCTGGAACGCCCTGCTCGACCGGCTTGGAGACACGCTTTGAGCGAGATCGACGCCGCGCGCGTCTTCCAGGCTTTGGGAGACGCGACGCGGCGCGACATGGTCGAACGCCTGACCGAGACACCGATGTCGGTGTCGGCCCTGGCCGCGCCCTATGACATGACGCTGACCGCGGTCGGCCAGCATCTTGCGATCCTCGAAGCCGCGGGTCTCGTCACCACCGAAAAGCAGGGTCGCGTGCGCGTCTGCAAGGCGGATACGCGCGGGCTTTCCGTGCTGCAAAACTGGCTGCTCGACCGGCGTCCGCCCCTGGAGCGAATGCTCGACCGATTGGGCGACAGTCTCGACGAAAGCTGAACACGGCCCGAAGTCCCCGGAGCCGGCACGCCTCCAGCGAAGCGAAAGTTCGGCGCCGCCAAAAACCGGTTTCCACTTTTTCGCAGCATGCTCTATAGGGGGCGCGTTCGCGGCGGGTCGTTCCCTGTGCGTCTTCCCGCCAGCGCTGGCTTTTGAAGAGGATTTCCCTATGGCCAAAATCAAGGTGGCAAACCCGGTCGTCGACATCGACGGCGACGAAATGACCCGCATCATCTGGCAGCTTATCAAGGACAAGCTGATCCATCCCTATCTCGACATCAATCTGCAGTATTTCGACCTGGGCATGGAAAACCGCGACGCCACCGACGACCAGGTGACGATCGATGCGGCCAACGCCATCAAGGCCTGCGGCGTCGGCGTCAAGTGCGCCACCATCACGCCGGACGAAGCCCGCGTGAAGGAATTCAATCTCAAGAAGATGTGGAAGTCGCCGAACGGCACCATCCGCAACATCCTGGGCGGCGTCGTGTTCCGTGAACCGATCATCTGCAGGAACGTCCCGCGCCTGGTTCCGGGCTGGACCCAGCCGATCGTCGTCGGCCGTCATGCCTTCGGCGACCAGTACAAGGCCACCGACTTCCTCATCCCCGGCAAGGGCCGCCTGACGATCAAGTTCGAGGGCGACGACGGTCAGGTCATCGAGCACGAAGTCTTCCAGTTCCCGGGTTCGGGCGTCGCCATGGGCATGTACAACCTGGACGCCTCGATCCGCGACTTCGCCCACGCCTGCTTCCAGTATGGTCTGGCCCGCAACTTCCCGGTCTACCTGTCGACCAAGAACACCATCCTCAAGGCCTATGACGGCCGCTTCAAGGACATCTTCGCCGAAATCTTCGCGGCCGAATATGCCGACAAGTTCAAGGCTGCGAACCTGGTCTACGAACACCGCCTGATCGACGACATGGTCGCCTCGGCGCTGAAGTGGTCCGGCGGCTTCGTCTGGGCCTGCAAGAACTACGACGGCGACGTCCAGTCGGACACGGTGGCCCAAGGCTACGGCTCGCTCGGCCTGATGACCTCGGCGCTGGTCACGCCGGACGGCAAGATCATGGAAGCCGAAGCGGCGCACGGCACCGTCACCCGCCATTACCGCCAGCACCAGAAGGGCGAAGCAACCTCGACCAACTCGATCGCCTCGATCTTCGCCTGGACGCAGGGGCTGAAGCACCGCGCCAAGCTGGACGACAATGCCGAGCTGAAGCGCTTCGCCGAAACGCTCGAAAAGGTCTGCGTCGACACCGTCGAAGCCGGTTTCATGACCAAGGACCTGGCCCTGCTGGTCGGCGACAAGCAAAGCTGGCTGACCACCGAAGGCTTCCTGGACAAGGTTTCGGAAAACCTGACCAAGGCCATGGCGGCGTAACGGCCGGTCATACCGCAATACGAAAGCCGCCGGCATCCCCGGCGGCTTTTTTGTACGGTAACGGCCTCTTTATGCAGTGGCGCCGACAGCCGCATGGCGCCTGTGGCGGCCTGCAACTAGTTTCCAGCCAAACTTCCAATGCCGGGCGATACCATGCGACTGTTCCGCTGCAACAATTGCGGCAATCCCATCCATTTCGAGAATCGCTCCTGCCTCAACTGCGGGTCCCGTCTGGGCTTTGCGCCGGACGCCCTGGCCATGCACGCGGTCAAGCCCGCTGACGACGGCCTGCGCTGGTCGCGCGTCGACAATCCCGGATACAAGTACCGCTTCTGCCCGAACGCGGCCCGGGATATCTGCAACTGGCTGATTCCCGACCACGAGCCGGAGGAATACTGCATCGCCTGCCGCCATAACCGGCTGGTTCCCGATCCCAATACGGCCGATGGCCTGAGGCGCTGGCGCGTGATCGGCGATGCGCAACGCCATCTTTTCTATTCCTTCCTGCGCTGGGATTTGCCGCGGCCGACCCGGAAAGAGGATCCGGACGGCGGGCTTTCATTCGATCTCAAGGACGATGAAATCCTGCCCGACGGCAGCACAAAGCCCGCGCTGATCGGCCATAACGAAGGCGAAATCGTTATCCGCACCGCCGAAGCCGACGATCCGACACGCGAACAACAACGCGACATGATGAATGAGCCTTACCGCACCGTGCTTGGCCATTTCCGCCACGAAACGGGGCATTTCATCTGGAACAAGATGGTCCGCGACGCCGGCAAGATCGGTGGCTTCCGCGCCGTCTTCGGCGACGAAAGCCAGGATTACGGCCAGGCGCTGAAGCGCCATTACGAGCAGGGAGCACCGCCCGGCTGGGGATCTTCTTACATCAGTTATTACGCGACATCCCATCCATGGGAGGATTTTGCCGAATGCTTCGCCCACGTTTTACACATTGTCGATTCGCTTGAAACGGCTCATATTTTCGGCTTCGCCATGGCGCCGCGCGGCCACGGCGAAATGGCGGCACAGGTCGATTTCGACCCTTACACCATGCACGACTTCGACCGGATCGCTGAAGTCTGGATCCCATTAAGCCTTGCATTGAACGCCATCCACCATTCGATGGGGGAACGCGACCTCTATCCATTCATCCTGACGCCCACCATCCAGGCCAAGCTGAAATACGTCCATGGCCTGATCACGAGGCAGATCTGAAACTTGACGCCGGCGCGTCATGCGGTCAGCTTGTTGCAAAGCCCGAAAGCGGCTGCATAAGGGAGATATCCGCATGCTGGCGAAATCGACTACGGCAATTGCGATTCTGTGGACGATCGCGGGCATGGCGGCAGCCGATACGCGGCTCGACATGGCGATCGGCGGCCAGACCCTGACCGAATCGAAATCAGGCCGCACCGAATGGCGCTATCAGTGGCCGTCTGTCTATTTCGAAAGCCGTTTCAAGGGGGCCGACGTAACGCTCGATTTCGACGATCCCGGCAATACCTTCAACATTCTGATCGACAGCAAAAAAGTCGCGCAACTGGACAGGCCCGGAACGCGCCGCATCACGCTGCACGACCTGGGCGCCGGCGCGCATACGATTCGCCTGGAAAAGCGCTCGGAGACCCAATACGCCATCGGCGCGTTTCGCGGATTTTTCGTGCCGTCGAAGGCAAACGCCCTGCCCGCACCTGTCTATGCCCGTGCCATCGAGGTCATCGGCGATTCGGCGACCGTCGGTTACGGCAATACCTCGGCCTTTACGAAATGCACACCCGAGGAGATCTTCGCCACCACCGACAGCCAGCAGGGGCCGGTCGTGCTGGCGGCGAAGCATTTCGGCGCCGCCTATCGCATCAATGCCTTTTCGGGCCTCGGCATGGTGCGCAACTACGATGGCCGCGAGCATCCGAAATACCATATGCCTATGCTCTATCCGCGCGCCGTTTTCGACGACGCCCGGACCGATTCGTCACCGTGGGCGCCCCAGATCATCGCCATCGCCATCGGCGGCAACGACTTTTCCACCGACCTGCACGATGGCGAGCCCTGGAAAACACGTTCCGACCTGCTGGCGGACTACACGGAAACCTATGTCCGCTTCGTCAAAGCCCTGCGGCAAAAGGCTCCCAAAGCCTTCCTGCTGATCGTCGGACCGTCACCCGACCGGAAGGAATATGCCGACGCCGTCACGGGGGTGTTCGACGCACTGGTGAGCGGTGGCGAAACCCGGATCGACCATCTCACCCTGCCGACAACCGACAATACGGGCTGCAACGGCCATCCCAATACGCGCGACGATGCAAAGGTCGCCCAGATGTATATCGACTATATCGAATCGCATCCGGACCTGTGGCAGGGGCGATAAGCCCCGGAAAGCCACAGATCACGAAGTTTGTTATCGCCGGGGCGACAGGCGCCGTTAACCGTGTTAAGACATTCGAAAGGATCATTTTCCGGGGGTTATCGTGTCACGGATTTTCGGCGTTATTCTCGTCATCGTGCTGCTGGCCGCGGCAGGGCTGTTCTATGCGTCGCCGATCATCGCCTTCTACGATGTCCGCAGCGCCGCCAAGAGCGAGGACATCCAGTCGCTGTCCAAGCTGATCGATTTCGACGCCACCCGCACCAGTGTGCAAACCCAGCTCGATGCCGGCGACAAGGGCGTTTCGGCGCCCGCCCCCTCGCCCCTGACCGACCCGGTCGGCGCCACCGGCAATGCCGTGAAAAATCTCGGTGATTCGATCGGCAAGGCGTGGAACGACCTGACCCATCCGCAACCGGCCGCCAGGCCGGCGCCTCCGCCGCTGACCGCCGACGACTATCTCAAGCCGCGCGCCCTGCTGGCCCTGACCTATGGCGCGGGCAAGGATGCCGCCACCGTCGACCCGGACAAATTCGCCGCCAAGCCGCCCGCGCCCAAGGTCGCCTTCTTCAGCCTGGAACACACCCGCCTGACCGTAAAGGATCCCGATCGCGGCACGACGACCTTCACCTTCGAACGCCACGGCCTGATCCACTGGCAACTGGTTCATATCGGCTTCCCGAAGCCCGGCGAGATCGAAGCCGAAAAGGCCGCAGCGGCGGCTTCGGCAGCGTCCGCGTCGGCCGCCGCCCAATAGGGCTTTGTGTCGGTGATGCACCGGTATAAAACCGGCGCATGCTTGACACTCTCGTTCGCGTCCTCGTCTTTTTCGGTTTTATCGGCCTGGGCGTCGCGCTGGTCCGCTTCAAGCGCCTGAACGCGCAGGGGCTGGATGGCCTGAGCGCCTATTTCTACTGGCTGGGCTTCCCGGCCTGGCTGATGGTCAGTTTCTCGAAGCTTTCCCGGTTCGATGGACAGACGGCGATGACGCTTGCCGTTTATGTCGCCGCAATGCTGGCGGGCGCCATCATCGTCGCCCTGGTCGTCCGCCTGTGCCGCAAACCCCAGGCCGATTCGGTCGGCGCCGGCATGGCCGCCCTGATCAACAACTCCGCCTTCCTGGGGATTCCCATCGCGCTCAGCCTGTTCGGCCCGGAAGCCGGCCGAATCGGGCCGCTGGTGGTCGCCGCCGATTTTCTGATTCTGTTCAGCACGGCCTGCGCGGCCTTGGCCAAGGCGTCGGGCCAGACCTTCATGAAGGCCATGATCAATACGGCGCGCAATCCGACCGTGATCGGCGCCCTGACCGGCGTCGTGCTGATGACGTTCGGCCTGCGCTTTCCGCCGCCGGTCGAAAGCGCGCTCGATCTGCTTGGCCGTTCGGGGCCGCCGGTGGCCCTGGTCGCGCTCGGCGGCATGCTGGGCCTGATGGAGCCGCGTTTCCTGCTGCGCGCCGATCTCACCAGCGCCGTGGCCATTGTCGGCAAGATTCTTCTGGCGCCGGCCCTTGTGGCCACCGGCCTGAGTTTCCTGCGTCTGCCGCCTGAGACCTACAAGGTCTGCGTTTTCCTGTCGGCCACGCCGACCGCCGTCAGCGTTTTCATCCAGACAAAAATGTACGGCACCTGGTTCGAAGGCGCCGCCAAGACCGTGGCCCAGGGCACGACACTCAGCCTTTTGACCCTGTCGGCCCTGGCTTTGATTTTGACGCATTTCGCCTGACTATTTGGGCGACGTTGCGGTCCCGGCCAGTATGCCACCGTCGATATTGAATTCGGATCCGGTAATGTAGGTCGCTTCGTCGGACGCGAGCAGTATGGCCACCGCCGCGACTTCATCGGGCCGGCCAAAGCGGTGCAGAGGCATGGCTTTCAGCATAGCCTCCTCGTCCTCATCTCCATGCAGCATGGCGTCCCACATGGGCGTGCGAATCGATGCCGGATAGAGCGAATTGCAGCGGATTCCGAGTTTCTGTTCCGCGCAATATAACGCCACGGTCTTGGAATGATTGCGAATTGCGGCCTTCGACGCCGCGTAGGCCGCGGCGTGCGGAATACCGACCAGGCCCGAGCGCGACGACATGTTGATGATCGAGCCCGCCGTCCCGGTGCGCCGCATGGTCGCAATCGCGTGTTTGCATCCGAGGAAGACGCCGTCGAGATTGATGCGCATGACGCGTTGCCAGTCCTCGAGCCGCGTGTGTTCGGGGTCGTGCGAGACCTTGCCCGATTCGGTTCCGGTTATACCGGCATTGTTTACCAGGACATCGAGGCGTCCGAAACGGGCGGCAATGGCATCCATCGCGGCGATCCACTGCGATTCGTCGGAGACATCAAGCTTCAGGAACGACGCCAGCGGCCCCAACTCGGCGGCCAGGGCTTCCCCGGTCGGCGGATGAATATCGCTGACGATCACATGCGCGCCTTCGGCGACAAAGGCGCGAACCATGGCCGCGCCAATGCCGCTGGCAGCGCCGGTAATCAACGCCACCTTGTCGCGCAGACGCTCCATCAGGCCGAAAGCGCCTGGCGGACCGCATCCAGCCCGGCTTCGGCCTTGCTGTCGTCGGGCGCACCGCCCTGGGCGAAGTCCGGCTTGCCACCGGCGCCCTGGCCGCCCATGGCGATCACGGCCGCCCTGGCCAGGTCCGCCGCATTGAAGCGGCCGACCAGATCCGGCGTCACCGCGACGGTGACCGCCGCCTTGCCGTCGAGCTTTCCGACCAGGGCGACGATGCCGCTGCCGACCTGCTTCTTGAAGTCTTCGGCCAGAGGACGCAGATCCTTGCCGCCGACGCCATCGAGTACGCGCGCCATCACCTTGACGCCCTTGATGTCCTCAGGCCCGTCGGCCGCACCACCGCCGCCACCGACCGCGAGCGCGCGCTTGGCCTCGGAGAGTTCTTTTTCCAGGCGCTTGCGCTCGTTGATCAGGGCCTCGACGCGGGCCTCGACCTGCGCCACCGGCACCTTGAACTGCGCCGCCAGCGATTCGGCGACATTGGCTTCATCAAGCAGGTACTGACGCGCCGCCTCGCCGGTCAGCGCCTCGATACGGCGCACACCGGCAGCGACACCGCCTTCTGAGACGATCTTGAACAGGGCGATATCGCCCGTGCGGGTCACGTGGGTGCCGCCGCACAGTTCGACGGAATAGCGCTCTTCGCCATGCAGACCGTGGCCCAGCGTCAGCACGCGGACCTCATCGCCGTACTTTTCGCCGAACAGGGCGATGGCGCCAGCGTCGATCGCCGCTTGCGGCGCCATCGATTCGGTGCGCGCCTCGGCATTCTGGCGAATGACAGCATTCACTTCCGCTTCGATGCGCGCGATATCGTCAGGCGTCAGCGGACCGCCATGGCTGAAGTCGAAACGCATGCGTTCGGCATCGACCAGTTGGCCCTTCTGCGCGACGTGCGGGCCAAGGACATTGCGCAGAGCCGCGTGGACAAGGTGCGCGGCCGAGTGGTTCGAGCGCGTGGTAGCACGCTTGCCGGCATCGACCTGCAGTTCGGCCTTGTCGCCGACCTTGACACGGCCTTCGACGATCTCCACGCGATGGACGAACAGTTCGCCCGCCTGCTTTTGCGTGTCGAGAACCCGGCCCTTGCCGTGGGCGAAATCGATCGTGCCGGTATCGCCGGCCTGGCCGCCGCTTTCGGCGTAAAAGGGCGTCTTGTCGAAGACGATTTCGACCGTGTCGCCGGCCAGGGCTTCATCGACGCTTTCGCCGCCGAGCACCACGACCTTGACGTGGCCCTGCGCCGACAGATGGTCGTAGCCGACGAACTCCGATGCGCCGACCGCGTCGCGGATCGAGAACCATTCGGCTGCCGTGGCCTTTTCGCCGGAGCCCGCCCAGTTCTGACGGCCCATTTCCTTCTGCTTTTCCATCGCGGCTTCGAAGCCGGAAACATTGACGCTGAGACCCTTGGCGCGCACGGCGTCCTGCGTAAGGTCGAGCGGAAAGCCGTAGGTATCGTAAAGCTTGAACGCGGTCTCACCCTCAAGGATATCGCCGGGCTTGAGATCCCGGGTGGCTTCGTCGAGCAGTGTCATGCCGCGGCCGAGCGTGCGGCGGAAGCGCTCTTCCTCCTGGCGCAGGGTCTCTACAATCGTCGCCTCGGCACGCTTCAGTTCGCCATAATGACCGCCCATTTCGGCGACCAGGGTCGGCGCCAGACGGTGCAGCAACGGTTCCTGCGCCCCCAGCAGATAGGCATGACGCATGGCACGGCGCATGATGCGGCGCAGGACATAGCCACGGCCTTCGTTCGACGGCGTGACGCCGTCGGCGATCAGGAAGCTGGTCGAGCGCAGGTGGTCGGCAATGACGCGGTGCGACGGCAGGGCATCGCCTTCGGCAGCGACGCCGGTCGCCTCGACGCTGGCGCCGATCAGGGTCTTGAACAGGTCGATGTCGTAATTGTTGTGCACGCCCTGCAACACGGCCGCGACGCGCTCCAGGCCCATGCCCGTATCGATCGAGGGCTTCGGCAGGTTCAGGCGCGTGCCGTCGGGCTGCTGGTCGAACTGCATGAAGACCAGGTTCCAGATTTCGACGAAACGGTCGCCGTCCTCTTCCGGCGAACCCGGAGGACCGCCCCAGATATGGTCGCCGTGGTCGTAGAAGATTTCTGTGCACGGGCCGCACGGACCGGTATCGCCCATCGACCAGAAATTATCGCTGCCACTGATGCGGGCGATCTTCGAGTCGGGGAAGCCCGCAATCTTCTTCCACAGGTTAAAGGCCTCGTCGTCGTCGACATAAACGGTCGCCATCAGGCGGTTCTTGTCGAGGCCGTAGGTCTCGGTGATCAGCTTCCAGGCAAATTCGATCGCTTCGGCCTTGAAATAGTCGCCGAACGAGAAGTTGCCGAGCATTTCGAAGAAGGTGTGGTGACGCGCCGTATAACCGACATTGTCGAGGTCGTTGTGCTTGCCGCCGGCGCGCACGACCTTCTGCGACGTGGTCGCCCGCTTGTACGGCCGCGTCTCGGCGCCGGTGAAGACGTTCTTGAACTGCACCATGCCGGCATTGGTGAACATCAGCGTCGGATCGTTCTGCGGCACGAGCGGCGATGAGGCCACGACCTCATGGCCCTCGGCCGCGAAGTAATCGAGGAAGGTCTGACGTATCTGGTTCAACGACGGCATGGTGGACTGACCGCTCCGGCAAGTGTGACCGGACGCAGTCCGGCAAAAGTGACATGCCTATATAGTCATGAGCGTCCAAGCGCAAAGCCTTTGCGCATGCATGATCCGGGACATAAAAAAAAGCGCCCCCTGTTGCCAGGGAACGCCTTTCTCAAGCCGGGCGGTAAAGGGTTTGGGCACTACCGCCCGCCCTTGATAGCCTAGAGCGACTCATCGCCTTCGTTGGCGTCGGCTTCCGGCGTGCCCAGCAGTTCTTCCGACAGGGCGGCCGACTTGTTACGGATGCCCTTTTCGATTTCGGCGCACATGTCCGGATTGGCCCTGAGGAAGTCGCGCGCATTGTCGCGGCCCTGGCCGATACGGGTCGAATTGAACGAGTACCAGGAACCCGACTTTTCGACGAGGCCGGCCTTGACGCCGAGATCGATGATTTCACCGATCTTCGAGATGCCGTGGCCGTACAGGATGTCGAATTCGACCTCGCGGAACGGCGGGGCGATCTTGTTCTTGACGACCTTGACCTTGACATTATTGCCGATGACTTCGTCGCGCACCTTGATCGAACCGGTGCGGCGGATGTCGAGACGGACCGAAGCGTAGAACTTCAGCGCATTACCGCCCGTCGTCGTTTCCGGCGAACCGTACATCACGCCGATCTTCATGCGGATCTGGTTGATGAAGATAACGATGCACTTCGACTTGGAGATCGAGCCCGTCAGCTTGCGCAGGGCCTGCGACATCAAACGCGCCTGAAGACCCGGCAGGCTGTCGCCCATGTCGCCTTCGATTTCGGCGCGCGGCGTCAGCGCGGCCACCGAGTCGACGACGACGATATCGACGGCGCCCGAGCGGACCAGCGTATCCGTGATTTCCAGCGCCTGTTCGCCATTGTCGGGCTGCGAGACGAGCAGGTCGTCGAGATTGACGCCCAGCTTCTGCGCATAGACCGGATCGAGCGCGTGTTCCGCGTCGACGAAGGCCGCCGTGCCGCCCGCCTTCTGGATTTCGGCGACCGTATGCAGGGCCAGGGTCGTCTTGCCCGACGATTCCGGACCATAGATTTCAATGACGCGGCCCTTGGGCAGGCCGCCGATGCCCAGCGCCATGTCGAGACCCAACGAGCCGGTCGAAACCGATTCGATCTGCTCGACCGTGCCGTTCGAGCCCAGCTTCATCACCGAGCCCTTGCCGAACGCGCGATCGATCTGAGCCAGGGCGGCTTCGAGTGCGCGTTGCTTTTCCGTTTCGTTCTTACCCACGAGTTTCAACATTGCCTGAGACATAAAACCAAACCTTCCTATGTCAGATTCCCTTGCTAAAGGGCCAGTTCGTTCTGCGATATGCGTTCAAATTGTCGACAAGACGTGTGTACCCCATTTGTTCCATGTTCGCAAGATGTTCTCGTCAATATTTCGCCGGGCGGGAACACGGCCGGGACCGGCCATACCATCTAATTGAATCTTTGCATCTTTTCCGGCCTGACACAGTACGCGACAAACTGTGACTTGCCGTGGAATGGCGCTATATTGTCCTTATCCGCAGGAAAGGACGGCGAATGAGACGAGGTACACGCCTGACCAGGACGCTGAGCCGACTGGAAGACCGGATCAACCGCCCCCTGGTCTTCGGCCTGGCGGTGGTCGCTGTGCTGGGCCTGACCGCCCTGTTCGGCATCCTGTTCGGCTATATCAGCGTGGATTCGTGGTACTACATGCTTCTGGCCCAGACCTTTCGCCAGGGGCACGGCTTTACACTGCACGGCGAATACCTGGCGGTCTATCCGGCAGGTTACCCGATCGTCCTCGGCCTGACCGCGCCCAACACCGACTTTTCCACCCTGGTCGTCTCCAGCAAGATCGCCAACCTCGTCCTGCTGTCCTCAAGCTTCCTCATGCTGTGGAAGGCATCGAAAAATCCGCTGATGGCGGCGGTCTGCGTGCTCAATCCGGTCGTGCTGCTGATCGGGCTCTACACATGGTCGGAAAACCTGCTCTTCTTCTGCTTCTCGGGCGCGCTCTACGCCATCGCGCGGCTCAACGTGCGAAACGACTGGAAGAACCACCTGCTGCTCGGCGTATTTCTGGTGCTCGGATGCCTGGCGCGCTACGTCTTCGCCCCGTTCGCCTTCATCCTGTGGCTCTGCACCTGGATCGCCTTCGACCGCAGGACGGCGATCCGCGCCCTGCCCGCCTTCGTCGTCACGGGCCTCCTGTTCATCGCCTATCATGAGTTCAACCGCGAAACGACGGGCTTCGGCACCGGCATGCCGCGCGTGCCCGCGCCGGAGACCTTTTACCTGATCTGCGCCGACTTCGTGCAGGCCTTTGCCGGCATCGCCGTCTGGATCGTCGCGGCGCTGGCCATCCTGATCGCGCTCGGCTGGCGGCAGATTCGCCTGTCGCCACCTGACCGCAAAGACTCCACCAGCCTGTTTCTCCTTCTGGCCGGCGCCGGCTTCCTGGCCCTGGCCTTTGTGCTGCGCGCACGGACCCTGTTCGACCCCTTCGGCACGCGCACCATCGGCTACGGCATCTCGCTGCTGGCGGCGGGCCTGGCCGGCCGTTATATCCACCTGAAACGCAGTCGCGCCCTGCCCGTCGCCGCCATCCTGGCCTCGGGCGTCTTTTCCGCCGTCTATGCCGACGGCACCGCCATCCCCGACTCGTTCGTCCGCTTGCTGCATCATGATTACCTGCTGCCGGCGCAAGGGGTCAAAAGCATGCGATCCAAGGCGCCGCCAGCCGACATGATGGTCTTTTTCCAGCTGCCGGCGCCCGATGGCCGCATGGGCATCATGGATACGGTCGAGGAGATCAACTACGGCCCCCGGACCCCCGTCCTGGCGCCGCATGCCGGACCAGACCTGCAGCCGCAGTCGGCGCGCGACTTCATCCAGCAGGTCATTCCCTATGCCCACAAGCGCTGCTACTTCGATTTTGCGGGCTTCGACGACGCCTCTGACGTCCAGGATTACGTCAACGCCCGGACCCTGGTCGACCAGAGCTTTTCGCTGATTCCCGGCAAGACGCAGAACCGCTACGTCTACAATTTCACCCCCAGCGTCCGGACCTATATCACCGCCATCGCCCGGCCCGGGAAGATCGTACCGTGCGCCGATATCCTGGCCCTGCCGCAGACCCAGGCAGCCCTCAAGGCCTCTCCGGGCCGTTGAGCCCCATTGCCGTTGTAATCGTTCTCGCCTAATGTTTGCGCTAACAGCGGCAAAGACCGCGGGGAAACGATGGGAGAACACCTATGGCGCCGGTCCTGAACGACCCGAACTATGCCCTTTTTTGCGTCGCCGGCGCGGTTATCGTCCTCATAGTGCTGATCGCCTGGCTGAAGATCCAGCCGCTGATCGCCTTCGTCGTCGTGTCGATCGGCGCGGCCCTGGCCCTGCACATGCCGGTCGACGGCATCATGAAGTCGGTGGAAAAAGGCGTCGGCGACATGACCGGCTCGCTGGCCATCCTGCTGGCCCTGGGCGCCATGTTCGGCAAGCTGATCGCCGATTCCGGCGCGGCCCAGCGCATCGCCGGCTCGCTGATCAAGCTGTTCGGCGCCAACCGCATGAGCATAGCCCTGACGCTGACGGGCTTCATCGTCGGCATTCCGCTGTTCTACAATGTCGGCTTCGTGCTGCTGATCCCGCTGATCTTCTCGCTGATGCGCCAGTCGGGAAAGCCGCTGGTCTGGCTGGCCATCCCGCTGATGTGCGGCCTGTCGATTGCCCACGGCTTCCTGCCCCCGCACCCGTCGCCCACGGCCATCGTGCCCATGTTCCACGCCGATATGGGCCTCACGCTCATCTACGGAGTGATCGTCGGCGTGCCGACCCTGCTGCTCGCCGGCCCCGTCTTCGCCATGACGGTCAAGGGCATCCAGGCCAATCCGCCCGAACTGTTCGTCGCCGTGCAGAAATCCGACGACGAGTTGCCGGGCACCTTCAACAGCTTCCTGACCGCCCTGCTGCCGGTGATCCTGCTGGCCGGCACCACCATCGTCACCATGAGCGGCGCCGTGCCTCAGGCCTATGCGCCGCTCATGGCCTTCCTCGGCAACCCCAGCATCGTCATGCTGGCGGCCCTGGTCATCGCCTGCGTCACCCTGGGCCTTGCGCGCGGCGCCAATTTCCGCGCCCTGATGGAAAATTCCGGCTTGGCCCTGCGCGAAATCGCCCCGATCCTGCTGATCATCGCCGGCGCCGGCGCGCTGAAGCAGGTTCTGGTCGATTCCGGCGTCAGCGCCCTTCTCGGCACGCTTCTGGCCACTCTCCCCGTGCCGCCGCTCGTGCTCGGCTGGCTGATGGCCGGCATCATCCGCGTCTCGCTGGGCTCGGCCACCGTCGCCGGCCTGACGGCGGCAGGCCTGGTCGCGCCGCTGGTCGCCACTACCGGCGTCAATCCGAACCTAATGGTCCTGGCGATCGGCGCCGGCAGCCTGATGTTCAGCCACGTCAACGATTCGGGCTTCTGGATGTTCAAGGAATATTTCGGCCTGTCGATCAAGGACACGCTGCGCTCCTGGACCCTGATGGAGGGCCTGGTCGGCATCTTCGGCCTGATCTTCGTGCTGATTCTGTCGCGGTTCGTTTAGATATAACCGGAAAGATCGCCGCACGACGAAGCTGGGCAATGCCCCTTCCGTCATCCGCCGCGTGTTGCGGCGTCTGCCACCTTCCCCGTAAACGGGGAAGGAATTAATTTCGATAGTTCAATTGTTTAGTTCCTTCCCCGTTTACGGGGAAGGTGGCACTCGCGAAGCGAGTGACGGAAGGGGGAGCCGACGACGTCAAAGACAACATCGTGTCAATCCTGTCACTTTATCTAAACCATATCCCTGGCGCGATAGACCTGTTCCAGCACCGACAGCGGCACCGAACCGGCCGTGAGCCCTGCGTCGTGGAACGCCTTGATGTCGAAGGCGCCCTTCTGCTTCGCCTTGGCGGCATCGCGCAGGCGCAGCCAGGTCAGCTTGCCCACCATGTAGCCCAAAGCCTGGCCCGGCCACACGCAATACCGCTCGATTTCGGCCGACGCGGCGCTTTCGCTGTCGCCCGTGGCGTCCATCATATAGGTGACGGCCTGCTCGCGGCTCCAGCCCAGATAGTGGATGCCGGTATCGACCACCAGGCGCACGGCGCGGAACAACGCATCGTGCAGGTAGCCGATGCGGCCCGCCGGATCGTTGTCGTACAGGCCCATTTCGCCCGCCAGCTGCTCGGCATAAAGCGCCCAGCCTTCGACATAGGCGTTGAACGACTGGATCTTGCGGATGGTCGGCAGTTGCGCCTCGTTCTGGATCGTCCCCTGCAGGTGATGGCCCGGAATGGCCTCATGATAGGTCAGGGTCGGCAGCGTCCAGCTCGGGTTATTGGCCGTGTCGCGCAGGTTGATGTTATAGACGCCCGGCCGCGAGCCGTCGATCGAGCCCGGCTGGTAATACCCCCCCGGCGCCCCAGCCTCGGTCTCCGCCGGAATGCGGCGGATCGACACCTTGGCCTTGGGCAGCACGCCGAAATACTGCGGCAGCCGCGCCTGCACCGCCGCCACCTTGGCGTTAAGGTCGCTCAAGAGCTTGGCCTTGCCCTCGTCGGTATTGGGATAGATGTATTTCGGATCGACATACATGGCGTTCATGCGCGCGCCGACCGAACCCTGGGTCAGGCCCAGCTGGCGCAGGCGGCGGTCGATTTCGTCCGACAGCTTGCCGACCAGGTCGAGCCCCAGCAGGTGGATTTCCCGCGGCGTATTGTCGGTCGAGGTGCCGAGCCTGGCGCACAAGGCGTAATAGGCCTCGCCGTTCGGCAGGTTGCGCACGCTGGCGTCATGCGCCGCGTTCGGCAGCGCCGCGGTCAGAAGGTCGATCTGGCGCGTCAGGGCGTCCTTGATCGGGCCCATGACCCGGGCCGTCGCGTCGTCCTTCCAGGTGCCCGCTATGCCGGCCTGCGTCGCGCGGCGATCGAGCGAATTGATCAGCGTATTGCTGGCCGGGTCGCCGTCGCGCAACGCCGTCAGCTGCTTCAGCGCGGCATTGATGACAAAGTCCGGCGGCACCACGCCGCGCCCCTGGTCCAGCCGGAAGCGCTCGCTTTCCTGGTCGAGCGCGCGGGCGAAGCCGTCAAGGCGCATCAGGTACGCCTCGGCGTCGCCGCGCGCCTTGATGGTGTGCTGGCTGTCGAGCAGGTCCGGAATATACTGATAGGCGCCCGACAGCTGGCTGATGACATAGGGCGAGGCAAAGCCCCACGAATAGGCGCCGTAGTCGCCATAGGCGAAGCCCTGGGCCAGTTGCAGTTGCGTCGCGTAATCCCAGCGCACGCTGTCGTACTGGATGCGGTCGCTGGCCGAAAGCTGGTCGCGGTCGACCGCGTTCAGCGCCTGCATGGCGCGGCCGAGGCGCGCGACAGTGCTGGCCTTGGACGCTTCGGAGCGATCCTCGATGCGCGACTTCGCGGCGGCATATTCGCCCTTGTCGAAGCCGAGGCCGGTGACCACGGTCGGCTGGGCCAGGAACTGTTCCTTCAGTATCTGTTCGAAGGCGGTGTTGAGCGCGGCGGCCGCTTCGGGTGAGCTGACTTCGGGGACCGGAGGCGGCGGCGGTTCACGCGGCGTTTCGGCGACGTGGCGCGGTTCGGGACGTTCATGCCGGCCGCGCTTGCCCTTCTTGTCATGGGCGTCGGCCTTGCCCTTCTTGCCCCTGGCGGATTTGGACGACGCGGCCTTCTTGCTGGATGCCTTTTTGGGCTTGGGCTTGGCCTTGGCGATGGCGTCCGTCGCCGCCGTTCCCAACAAAGCCCCCAGGGCGCCCAGAATATACCGGCGATCCACCATTCCTAAACCTCACGCTTACCGTTTGAGACAGGCAAGCTAGAGCAAGACCGGTGCCAAACGCAACCACTACGACCGCTTTATATCTGCCAGGCAGATCGCGGCATTCGTGTGGCGCGCCCCCTGCGGATTCAGGCCTGCGCCCCGCAGCATTTTTTGAACTTCTTGCCTGAACCGCACGGACACGGATCGTTGCGCCCGACCGAGGTCACGCTGCGCGGCTCAAGCGCGCCGGAGGCTTCGAGCCTGGCGTCGAAAAGCGCATAGACGCATTCCGGGATCAGGTCGGGCGCCGCCTCGTTCAATTCGGCGATCGCGTCGGCGCCCATCTCTTCGGCAACCTCCGCATCCTCCATGGCGACGCCGGCCAAGGCGATCAGCATGCGCAAGGCTTCGCCCGCTTCGGTTTCCGCCGACACGACGTCCTGGAAGCCGTCAGAATAGAGGCCGACCACGGCGGCGAAACCGTCGATCCACGGCTCCCAGGCGACCGTCTCGTCGTCGCCGATCATATAGACCGGCTGCCAGGTCCCCGCGCGCAGCTCATAGCCGACGCTGTTGTAGTGATCGGACACCATCTTCACCAGGTCGGGATCGGCGACGAACGCGTCTTCCTTGCCCCAGCCGAAGACATAGGGCACCCAAGCTTCGGCCTTGGGCTCTTCGAGCAGCAGCCACAGGGCGGCAATAAAGCCGTCAAGCTCGGCGATGATGATGCCGTCATGCCGGATCAGCGCGCGTTCGAGCTTCGCAATCCGGGCGTCGGTGTCGGTGGTGTCGTCATAGGGAGCGGTCATGGGACTGCCTTAGACCTTTTCCGGCGCCTGGTGAAGCGCGTTAGGC
>CAKZJB010000013.1 GCA_936940865.1 uncultured Asticcacaulis sp.
CTCGATGACATGGTCGAAGCGCCGCGTCATGAAGCTGTTGAACTGCCGGGCGCAGACCTCGTAGTTGCCGTCCCACGGGAAAAGGTTCGACAGGATAAGCGCCGCGATTTCCGCGAACCCGATGCCGGTCGCTTCCAACGGCTCGATGAATCCCGATGACAGGCCGATGGCGACGCAGTTGTTCTTCCACTGCGCCTGCCGGCGGCCCGCCTCGAAATTGAGGAAGCGGACCTCGCAGGGGCGCGCGGCCGGCCCGACATAGTCGCGAAGGACCTGTTCGGCCCGCTCGTCGCTGGTGTGGTCGGTCGAATAGACATAGCCGACGCCCCGGCGGCCGGTCAGCCCGATATCCCAGGTCCAGCCGCACTCCTGGGCAGTCGAGATGGTCTGGGATTCGATGGCCTGGCCCGCATCGTCGTAAGGCACCTGCAGGGCCACGGCCCGGTTGGCGAAGATCTGCGACCGGCAGGACTGAAAGGGTTCGCCCAGCGCCTGGCCGATCAGTTGCGCCCGGAAACCGGTGCAGTCGATATAGAGGTCGGCCTGAAGGTCGCCGTGCGCCCGCGTCGCGAGTCGCTCGATATAGCCGTTTTCAGCGACCGCGACGCGGTCGACCGTATCCTCGATGTGCCTTACACCCAGCGATACGGCCTTGCGGCGCAACACCCGGGCCAGTTCGACGGCGTCGAAGTGGTAGGCATAGTTGAGCGGGCCGCTGTGGCCCGCCTGGGTAATCAGCTTGGGGGCCTTTTTCGCCTCCGCGACGCGTTGCTGCACCGAACTGACGCTTTCCCAACTGGCGTCGCCGGCGACGCCGAGCAGCCAGTATGGCAGAAGATCGAAATCGGTATGCTGCGCCGAAATCTGGAACGGATGGAAGTAACTGTCCTGGCCGCGGACGTCGCTCACGCCCTTCCAGTTGACGAAGCGGATGCCCTGCTTGAAGGTCGCGCTCGCTTCGCGCACCAGGGTGTCTTCATCGAGCCCGATGCGGGCAAAGGTTTTCCGGATGCTGGGGAAGGTCCCCTCGCCCACCCCGATGATGCCGATATCCGGCGCCTCGACCAGGGTAATGTCCAATCCGGCCGGAAGCCCGTCGGACAGTATTTTGGCCAGATAGGCCGCCGTGATCCAGCCGGCCGTGCCCCCGCCGACAATGATAACCTTCTTCCGCATGAGATATACGTCCCCCGGGGCACGTAAACGCCAAGAATTACAAAGAAATGCATACGAAAGAGGAGCCTTCCCAAGAAGGCTCCTCATGCGTTCGTCTTAGTAGTGCATGCGCAGCCAGAAATTGATGCGCTGGTCGGCCATGTAAGTATCGAGCCGCTCGAACACGCCCGGAAGCGGCTCTTGGAGGGTCTTCGACACCGTCTTGGTCAGGTTGCCCGCCGAGACGCCCAGGGAGATGCGGTCGTTGATCTTGTAGTCCGCGCTCCAGTCGAGGTAGCCGGCGGCCGCGCTCCACAGCGGCACCATTTCCCAGACCTGTCCGTTCAGCCCGTTATTGAGGCAGGCGGTACAGACATAGGGGTTGCCGCCCGTCGCGTTATAGGACAGCGGGTTGGCGTTGGTGCTCAAGAGCTGCTTGTCGTGCCAGTTGTACGCCAGGCGGGTGCTGAACGCGCCCTTGCTGTAGTAGAACTCGACGTTGTACGACCACTTGGCCATGCCGAAGTACGGCATCGTCGTGAAGTCGGTGTTCGGATTGCCCGGAACAGGACCGTTGTTGTTGGTCTTGCCGCTGTTGTCGGGAATGTACGGGCCCTTGACGGAGTTGGCCAGGATGGCCGGGTTGCGGCTGTCGACATAGGTCACGCTGCCGTTGATGCCGAAGCCGTCGAACGGCGCCGGCAGGAAGTCGAAGAAGGTCCGGCCGCCCAGTTCGAAGCCCTTGATTTCAGCGGCCTTGTGCGCCGACAGGTTCGACTGATAGAACCACGGCAGGTCTACATTGACCGTCTGGTTCGTGGCCGTATCGATCAGCGGCGTCGAATGGACCTGATAGAAGGACGTATAGAGATCCTGGTCGCGCAGTTCCTTGCCGAACACGTCGAGATAGGCATAGGTGCCGTCCTTCGGATACCACTCCAGAGACACGTCGCCCGAGGTGAACATGACCGGCTTCCGGTCCGCCCCGGTGTTGCTGGTCATCGTATAGAGATATTCGATATCCGGCGCAGGGTTCGGATTACCAGCGGCGGCCGGCGTCGGAACGCTCACGAGGTTGGGAGAGACCGAACCGCCGGCCTTGATATCGTTCAGGTTCGGCATGCTCATGTTCTGCGAGCCGGCCAGACGCAGGATCAGGTGCTCCGGCAGGTCGAACTTCACGTTGAACGACGGCAGCAGCCGGGCGTAGGAATAGTTCGCCGTGCGAGGTTCGATGGACTTCGGCACCGAATATTGATGGCAGTTGAGCTGTGCCGCCGGCACACCCTTGCCTCCTGTCATATAGTCGGCGCGCGCGGCATTGGCGCACAGGTCGGAAAGGTAGAAGGCCTTGGCCTGGTTGACCTGGAAGAAGCCTTCGCTATGCAGGTCGTTGACGACATAGCGCAGCCCCATATTGCCGGTAAAGGCGGGAACGAACCAGAAACCGTCACTGCCGAACTTGGCCTCGATATAGATGGCCCGGTTGTTGGCGCGCGAGTTTATGGCCCCCAGGTTTTGGAGGTGCGCGGTATAGTAGTCCTGTGCCGTCCAGTGTCCCGGCTTGGAGTCGCACGCCACCGCATTCTTGTCAGCCGCGCACTGGGCCGCCGCGACCGCATCCGACTTGGCGTCGGCGCTGAGGCCGGCCATGTGCTGCCAGTTGAAGGTCTGCATAATAGCATCGGCCGGCAGCAGCACGGTCCCCGGAGACGGCGACTTGCCCGCAAAGAAGCCAGGGAAGCTATACAACTGGTAGTCGGCGGAGCTGACCGTATCGTACGGCGTGACGTGAATGGTTTTCGTCACGTTCTGCGTTTTGTACGTACCGTCGCTGTTCTTGACGCGGTTGCCCTGACCATCCAGCACGTATTCCGAGAAGGTATCTTTTGCGTCGTATGGGCCGGTGATGGCGTGAGGCCCATCCAGATAGGTGCGGGCCGGGCTCATTACGGGGTTGGTGCCACTGGGTAAGCTCGTGGGATCGGGATAGCTGACCCAGTCCTCGGCGACCGGCGCCCAGTAGGTGCCGATGAAGTTGTCGCGTTCCTTGCGCGCGGCAATGCGCGCCCCGAACGATATGGTCTTGAAGAAATGGCTGTCGTCAAGCGCGTAATCGGCGTCGAAATGGGCCGCGACCATCGAGCCCACATTATCGCTGCCATTGTAGGCGAACGAATTGAAATAGGCCGTCTTCGTATTGGCGAGGGCATCGGCGTTGAAACCGCCCAGGACCGGAACATCACCGCTGACGTCGAAGCCGGCCGATGACAGGGTCGGATCGCTCTGGGTAATTCCGGCAAACATGCTGAGCCCCTTGGCCGCGGAGCGCACATATTGCAGGGCACCACGCACCCGCAACTTGTCGTTCGGCGTCCAGACGAAGCTGTTGCTGAAGTCGGTCGTTTCGGAATTGCCCTGGCCGGCGGAGGTGCTGGCGCCAAGGTTCAGGCCGATGACGCTTGCCGCGTTGGTCGCGGCCTGGCAGTAGAACATACCCGGGCTGGCCCACTTGCCCCAGTCGATATTCGGGGTCGAGGACGTCAGGGCGCCGTACGGGGTGCGGCAGTCGGCCGTCAGGAGGGTATTCGAGGCATTGTGTCCGGCATCTGGCGACCAGGACTCACCCCAGATCCACTCATAGCTGGGATCGCCCTTCGGCAGATACTGATAGAGCCAGTTGTTGCCGCCCCAGCCGAAAATCGGCGTTCCGCCGCCCGTGGCGCCGACATAGATCGACCCTGCCGTCATGCCGCCGTTCGAATCAAATGTGGAGTCGACGCAGTTGGCCACAGGAACGCTCGAAGGACACTTGCCCTGCGCGTCCGGATGAACAGGAATGTTCTCGTATGTCGCGCTTGGGTTGTTGCCCCAGCCGCCGCTGTGCGACAGGTCGTTGTTGTGATACTTCGAGTAGAAGAAGGTCGAGGTCCAGGTGAAATCGTCACTCGGCTTCCACTGCAGGGCCGTATAAAAACCATAGCGGTCGCGTTCGTGCGAGGTCTGGCTCCAGCTATAACCGGACGGAACCAGCGCCCAGCCATCGCCGGCGCCGGCGCTGCTGTCACGGTTCGGATCGTTTTCGGCCAGATAGGGGCCCATCTGGGCGTCGCTGTCTTCCGAATAGTACTTGCTGTAGGCCAGGTCGACGAGGACGCCGATTTCACCGGCATTGGTGTCGAAGCGCCGGGTGGCCAAGGCCGACACGTTCGGCGAGGTCTTCTTGATCTGGTCGCCGTAGCTGGCGCCGAACGACATATCGACGGTCGGCTTCTTATAGTCGAACGGCAGACGCGACCGCAGATTGATCGACGATGTGCCACCTTCCAGGATATCCGCACGCGCCGCCTTGTAGACGTCGACCCCGGCGCCCAGTTCCGGCGTCACTTCCTGCCACTGGATTCCGCTGGCGCCATTGGCGCTGAACACCTGGCGGCCGTTGAGCGTGCTGGAGTTATACGGCAGGCCGCGAACGGAAATGCCGGTTCCTTCGATCTGGAAGCTCGGCGTACCGCCGCTCTGGCTCGAAAAGCGTGACAGCGTAACGCCGGAAACGCGCGACAGCACTTCAGTGATCGACGTGTCGGGCAGTTGCCCGGCTTCGTCGGCGACGATCGAATCGACGATCGTGTCGGAATTCTTCTTGATCTCAATCGCATTCCGAAGCGCTTTCCGACGCGCCGTTACAACGAGAACGGAATTGTCGGCCGCCTTGCCTTCCTTGGCATTCGTCCCATCATTCTTCGCCGCCGGCGTGGTCTGGGCAACCGCCGACAAGGCCGTCATCGCCATGACGATTACAGATACACCCGCACTTAACACGAACTTTCGCGTGCTGATTTTCATAACTGTTTCCTCTGGTCCGAAACTGACGCCGATCGCCGCTTCGTTATTCGCTTACCGGCAAGTTGGCCGCCGGATTTGTAGTACGATTAAGTTACCAGAGCGGAAATTTTTTCAATTATAAAATGGCATTTTATATAAGAAAAAGACGGAACTGTTGCGGCGCCGACACACAGACTGCATATTTCAATCCCTGGCTGCCAGATATTCGCCATTTTTGAGTAAAAAGCGCCAAATAGAAGCTTTTTGCTATTTTTGATTGATTTGCCGTACAGGGTCTCGCCCAGGCATCGACCTGCCCCCCCCCCCTCGGACGAGGTTGTCGAGCCGACCGACATCGCAACGCTTCCCTTTGCGCGCGTCGAAGACCTCGGTAGCCTTAACCAAACTCCATTGCGTCGCAGCCACCGCCGACCTCGACAGGACCCCATACCTTTCAGACCGTCGCCTTTTCGATATAGAGGGCGCAGTCATCAGATGAAGTAAAAAGGCGCCCCCTTGCGCTCGTTACAAGGGGGCAGTCTGCCATGAGGCTATCAGGGAGATTAACCTCAAGCTGGGAGGATCGCCGCGCTCACAATTGCAGCACGGCAAAACATACCGGCGTCCAGCGAGAAAATCAAATATAAAAATGCGTTCCGCATGTGAAAAAATTATAGCCGCATTGAACGCTTCATTCCCGGCGTTTGCGGCGGTTTATGTCCGCGGGATTCCGTAAACTTGGCAGTGCACGACGGGATGTGCTTTCACCAGCTATGTTTTCCGGGATAGAGGCGGCCGCCGGCAGTCTACGGCGAAGAGCGCAGAATGAAGGCAAAGACAGCGCTCCACGCGTCGTTGCGCCCCAGGAATACCAGGTCGCCGCCATGCGCCAAGGCAATCTGACGCGCAAGGTTCAAACCCGTTCCCGTGCCGCTTGGCTTCGTCGTCACAAACGCCTGGAAAATCTGATCTGTCAGGGCTTCGGGGACGCCGCAGCCATTATCCGCGACAAGTATTTGCGTTTCGCCGTCTTCGGAGACCACAGAAACACGGATTTTCCGGGGCGCCCGGGCAACAGCCAGGGCTTCCGCCGCATTCGTCAAAACATTCAAAAGCGCCTGGGTCAGCAAGGTCTCGTCGAGGTCTACGTGCGGGCATTGTTGAGGAATGTCGAGCTCGATAGCGATGGATTTTGACCTTATGCTTTGTTCGAACACCCGCAGTATATCCTGCAGTAACCGCCGAAGTTCGACGGGGCGAAGCACAGGCTCCGGCAGCCTGGCCATGGCACGGTAGGCCTCGACAAAACTGGTCAGGCCGCTGGCCCGCTGCGCAAGCAGGTCAAGCGCTTCGCCGGCCGCCTTCGAGGCTGGCGAGGTTTCTTCAACCAGATAATCACGAGCGATTCCCGCCAGATTCGACACGGGAGTCAGGGAATTCATGATTTCGTGGCTCAGGACCCGCAACAGGTCGCGCAATGCGGTCGCTTCCGCCATCCGGATTTCGGATTGAATATCCGTCAAGCTGACAAGCTTGATCGTGTCCTTTGCCGTCACGATCTCACTCACACCGATCGCATAAGCCTTCCCGAACAATACCACCGAACCCGAAGCCCGGGGTTTGGATTGAGCGATGGCATCAAGGAGCGGTACCGGCGGATCGGCAATCAGATCATCCGTGCCGAAAAGGCTTCTTGCAGCGCGATTTACCGCGAGCAGGCTCTGCGCACCCCGCAGCCTCAAAAGCGGAAGCGGCGCCTGATCGATGTAAGCGGCCAGCGGTTCGATCTCATCCTTAACCTCGGCCATGGCCGGCGGCTGTTCGGACGACTCCGGGGACAGGCGATCCGCGAGGAATTTAAGACAGACCACGGAAATCAGCACACCAAAAGTGACGCTGACCCACATCTGACGAATGAACGCATCCGTGGCGAAGACGGATGCGGCGACAAGACATCCCAACGCAACCAGAACCGGCGCACGCATTCTAGAGGCCATACCGCGCCATGCGGCGGTATAAGGTCTGACGCGTGAATTTAAGCTCGACGGCGGTCTTCGAGATATTGAAATTGTTGCGGCTCAGGGCTTCCTCGATGACCGATTTTTCTTTTTCCCCCAGGCTGACACTGAGATCAATCGCCGCCGCGTCGGCCCCCGGCAGGTCAAGATCCTCCGCCGTCACCAAAGCGCCTGAAGCCGTCACCACCGCACGTTCGACAATTCTGCGCAAGGCATGCAAATTGTCCGTCCAGGTCATCTTGCGCAGGGCGACAATGGCATCCGGGGCAAGATCTCGTACACCCAGGCCCTGTCGCAGGGCGAAAACCCTGCCAAAATGCCGGGCCAGAAGCTCGATGTCGTTGCCTCGGTCGCGCAGCGGAGGCATGAAGATCTCAAGGGTGCTCAACGTGTACAGCAAGGATTTCGGCAAGGCGATTTCCGCCTGGCGGCGGCAGGTCGTGGCGACGACCCGGCTGTTAAATCGGCCGATACTTTGAATCCAGGTGTTTAAAGGGAGCGCCAGATCCGGATCAAGACCTTCGATATCCTCAAGGACAAGGGTCGTTTCCACCATATCGACCAGATTGTCGACGGAGAGGCTTGCCGCATTCACGACCCGCATATCGCCCCGGGATGACTGCCTGTGAATAGCCTGCGCAATAAGACTTTTGCCTGTGCCGCTCTCACCCACGACAAGAACGCCCGCAGTCAAGGGGGCATATTTTACGACAAGGTCCCTGGTCCGCAAAATCGTGTCGCACTCGCCGATGATCACTCCGGATTCCACGGCCGGATCGAGACTCGGCTCGCCGGTCCGCCGCCGCTGAGTCAGGGCTTCATCGATCGCTTCCAACAGGCGATCACTGCTCCAAGGCTTCATGATGAAGTTCTTGGCGCCGGCTCTCAACGCCTGGACCGCAACCGTCAGACCACTGTGTCCGGTCACGACAAGCACAACCGCATTCGGATCGTGCGCGAGAATTTCACGCAGGCAGGTCAGGCCCTCCTCTCCCGTCATCTGGGCACGGGAAAAATTCAAATCGAGCAGGATTGCGTCGAACGACTCGACCGACAGCAATCCATAGGCTTCCGCCGGATTCAGCGCTGCGCGAAAATCGTAGCCCGCCTTGCGCAAAAGCAGCTCCGCGGTTTTGAGCACCCCCGTATCGTCATCAATGAATAGTATTTTGCGCACTGAGATGTACGGCCCCGGACAGTGTGGACACTTTCCCCTCGAAAATCTCTTGAAATGCAAAAAAAGTCAAACGATCTTCGTGTGTTAGCACGCAAAATCCGACATTGATACAATACGGGCAAGACCATAAGGGAGGCCCAAATGAAAAACCACAATGCGCGGAACACCACCGAAGGCCATCTGTCGAAAAGCACGGCCTCTTTAAAGGCCTTGTCACCCGCGAAGGAAACCGCGGACGCCCTCAGGGTAGGGCTGGAGATACTGGAATACATATCGAAGGGCCCCAGAACCACCACCCGAACCGGCGTTGCGGAAGCGCTGAACATTCCGATTTCCACGGTTTATCGTTCCATGATTGTCCTGGAAAGGAAGGGATACATCTCCCCCACCGGTCCGCTCGGCGCATACGAGCCAACCGGCAAGCTGTGGCTCCTTCAGTCCACGGCCCCTGATCATCAGCGGCTTCTTGCCAACTCCAAGGCGATAATGAAGACGTTGTCCGAAGATGTTTCTCAATCCTGCAACCTTTCGGTACCGGCTTTGCCGCATGTGCAGGTGGTGGCGCAGCAGGAATCATCCGGTCCTTACGGAATTTCCGTTCCGGTAGGCTTCAAATATCAAATTCATGCGTCTGCGCCTGGCATAGCGCTTGCGGCCTTTTCGAAGTCTTTCGACTCGTCTTGTTGTGATGCGGGACAAGACGGCGTTATCCAGGCGCAGCATTGGTCCTCGCTTAGAAATTCGGCCCGCAAAGCCTGTGAAGTCGGCTTTGCCCAGGCCCCAAACCCATACCTGCCCGAAGTCGTGGATCTTTCCTGTCCCATATACGACGCGGGTGAGTTCGTTGCCGCGCTGACGGTACCGTACATCAAAGCCGTCGGCGGGATGAGTCTGGTATGGTGTCTGGCAGCCCTCCAGGAGGCGGCGGAAAAGCTGAACAATTCGCTTCTTGGCGACACCCGCGTGGCCTGAAGCCCCCCTGGACGCTCCATCATCTCCGTTCATGACCGACCGTTCTCGCCGCAAAGGCGAGACAGATGCTGCAAAATGGCCTCGATGTGCTAGACTTCGAAAATACTCTCTGTCTCAAACAGCCTTCCGGAGGTCGCGGCAGCAAGATGCCGTTGATCAGTCTACGAGATCTGCATTTCAACTACGAAACACCCGAACGTCGCGTTGAAGCCCTGCGCGGCGTCAGCCTTGACATCGAGCCCGGAGAGTTCGTCGCCATCTGCGGTCCGTCAGGATGCGGAAAAACGACCCTTATGAACATAATGGGCACCCTTGACCGCCCGACATCGGGAAAACATTTTTACGACGGCGAGGATTTGACGGCCAAACGGCCTTCGGAGCTCGCGGACCTCCGCGCCAGGGATATCGGCTTCGTCTTTCAAAGCTTCAACCTGATCGACAGCCTGAGCGTCTACGACAACATAGAACTGGCGCTCCTCTACAAACGCGAAGACAGGCGAAATCTGCGCAGCCGGATATTGGAAGCCATGGATCGCGTCGGGATAGCCCACCGCGCAAAACACCTGCCCAGGCAGCTGTCCGGTGGCCAGCAGCAACGGTGCGCCATTGCGCGCGCGATCGTCGGCCGGCCGGCGATAATCCTGGCCGACGAACCCACCGGCAATCTCGACTCGGTGAACGCCGCGCACATCTTCGGAATCCTGAAATCGCTGCACCAGGAAGGCAGCACCCTGGTGGTCGTGACCCATTCCCCCAGCCAGGCGGACCAGGCGGAACGTGTTCTCGAAATGATCGACGGCCGGATCCAGTTCTCGCGCCGAAAATTATCATAATGCTTGGCGCCAGGATCCTGTTCCATATCAGCCGGTCGCTGGTGAGGTACTGGGGCGTAAGCCTGCTGAACGTCATCGGCTTCGCCATCGGGACCGCGGCGGCGCTGACCATTGCCCTGTATGTCAGGAACGAGCTTACCTTCGATCGCTTTGTTCCCGATGCGGACAAGGTCCTGTTGCTAAGCACCGTCTACAGCCCGCCCGACAGCCCGGTCGTGAGCAACGAAAAATCTCCGGCGGGCGTGGCGGGATGGCTCCGATCCGATGCGCCGGCAGTCGACGCGGTTGCGCGGCTTCACCCGGTCGAATGGTCGATGCGCGGCCCGCGCGGGTCTTCGCTCGAATACTTTTACTGGGCCGATCCGAATCTGTTCGACGTGCTGCGCCTCAAGGCGATCGCCGGCGATCTTCGTACAGCTTTGCAAAAACCCTATACGATGGTTCTGACCCGGAGAATGGCGGAACGCTATTTCGGACGCGACGACGTCGTAGGCCAGACCGTTTTCATAAACGGCAATTCCGCGGTCAGGATTACGGCGGTCCTGGCCGACTTTCCGGCCAATTCCAGCCTGGGGCGGGAAATTTTCGTATCCGGCCTGTCCGACTACGGCATGCTGGCCGTCCTGGACCAGCACCCGGTATGGCAATGGGCGTCCAGCTACACGTTTCTGCGCCTGAAACCCGGCGCGCACCTCACAGCCGAAGAGGTCGGGCGCATTGCCGTGAAGCACTGGCAAGGGGACTCCAACCTGCCAGCGGAGTTTCACGTGGTGCCGCTTGCGGACCTGCACTTTCAACCCGAAGCCGAAAGCCAGATGGCGCCGCGAGGGCACCGCGACACCGTTTTCGCCATGACCGTTCTGGCGGGATTCGTACTGTTCCTGGCGGCGGTCAATCTGGCGGGGCTCATGACGGCGCAAATCGACGAACGTCTCGGCGAAATGGTCGTGCGCCGAAGCCTCGGCGCCAAACGACATCACCTGTTCATGCAGGTCCTGCTTGAAGCGGCCATGCTTGTGTTGCTTGCGGTCTTCACCGGGCTGATGCTGACGGAACGACTGCTGCCCGCAATCAATTCCGTGCTGGGCCTGCAGTTGTCGCTTTGGACATCCCCGCTCTTCCTCGCCGGCTGTCTTCTGGGCGCGATATTGGCCGGCTTCGCGGCAGGCATACACCCGGCGATCGTTTTATCATCGGTCCCGCCAGCGAGCGCCCGCCGAGACAGCGACGGCACGCTTCTGTCCGGCATCCGCCGAATTGGCTGGCTTGTCGTGCAGTTCGCCCTGCTGACGACTCTTCTCATCTGTTCCCAGGTCGTTTACCGGCAGTGGGCGTTCGCCACGGGCGCAGCCCTGAATTTCAATGCCGACCGCGTCATACAAATCGACGTTTATACGCGTGGCGATCAGAACGAGGCCTTCAGGCAGCGCGTCTTGAAAATAAGGGGCGTAGAGGACGCCGCCTATTCGCGCTTCATTCCGGATGACCGCGATGTCCGTCCGGCCTGGACCGCGTCCCCGTCCGGGCGTCGCGTCCAGTTCGACCGGCAATCGGTCGACACCAATTTCTTTCGCATGTTCGGTGTCCGGCTTCTCGCCGGGCGGAACTTCGCGAACGTCTACGATCTCGACCAGCCACCGGCCGAGGTTATCCTGAGCCAGTCGGGCGCCGAGGCGCTCGGCTTCCGCCAGCCGGCCGACGCGGTCGGGCAAACGCTGAACTACGAAGCCGATCACAGCCGTATCCGTTCAAAAATCATCGGCGTGGTGACCGACATGCGAATCGGCACTGTCCGCGAAGACCCCCAGCCGATGGTGTTCGACAATCAGTCGGCGTTTTTCAGCCGCCTCAATGTCAGGCTCGCGCCGAAGACCGAGACGGCCACCCTGGCCGCGATCGACCGGCAGTGGACGCATGATTTTCCACAGTCGAACCCGATCAACCGGCACTATTATTCAGAACATCTCGGCGAACTCTACCACGACATGGTTCAACAGTGGTGGGCGTTCGGCATGCTGGCCGTGGTCGGCGTCTGCCTGTCCGTTCTCGGGCTTACCGGCCTGTCCATGTATCTGGCGAGAAGCCAGACACACGAAATGGCGATCCGCAACGCCCTGGGCGCAAAGTCCTGGGATATCTTCCGCCTGAGGCTGACGCCGTTCGTTAAACCGCTGATTCTGGCGAATCTGGCGGCGGGCCTGTTGTCCTGGCTGCTGATGACCTTGTGGCTCGGGTCCTTCAAGGCGCATGTAAGCCTTGACGCGTCGTCCTTTATAAACGCCGGCGCCGCAACCGTCTTCATCACCCTCGTTACCTTGACCGTGCACACCCTGATAACCTCCCCCGCCCGTTCAAGCCGTCCCCTGCACCTCAACTAACGTCCATGGAGAAACGTCTTATGACGCTGTTCCGACGCAGCCTCGTCTGCGCCACCGCCCTTGTTTCGACTCTTGTTTCGATGCCGGTTCGTGCGGCCGAGCCCGCCCCGGAGGCAAAGGGAGCCTGGCTTGACGCGTCGCAAAGCCCCGAACGTCGAGCGGATGCCGCCGTCACCGCCATGACACAGGCCGAGAAACTGCAACTGGTTTTCGGATACTATTCGAACGAGGCGCCCTGGATGTCGAACGGCACGAAACGCTTCGAAGCTCCGGCGGCGGGACTGCCCGCGTCGGCCGGTTATGTCCCGGGCGTCGCGCGTCTGGGCATTCCGGCGCAATGGGAAACCGACGCCGGCGTAGGCGTGGCGACGCAAGGCACGCCCAAACCCCGCCTGCGCACCGCCCTGCCCTCCGGCATCGCCATCGCCGCAAGCTGGAACCCCGGGACGGCCTTCGCCGGCGGCGCCATGATCGGCAACGAGGCCTACCTGTCCGGTTTCAACGTCCAGTTGGCCGGCGGCATGAACCTGACCCGCGAGCCCCGCAACGGCCGCAACTTCGAATATACGGGCGAGGATCCCCTCCTGGCCGGCACGATAGCCGGCAATACCATCCGGGGAATCCAGTCCAATCATGTCATCTCGACGATGAAGCACTTCGCCTTCAATGCCCAGGAGACGAACAGGAACCACGTGGACGTGAAGATCGCGGACAAGGCCGCGCGTCAGTCCGACCTGCTGGCGTTTCAATTCGCCTACGAGACCGGCGATCCCGGCTCTGTCATGTGCGCCTATAACCGGGTGAACGGCGCCTATTCCTGCGAAAGCGGCTGGCTGCTCGACGAGGTCCTGAAACAGGACTGGGGCTTCAAGGGCTATGTCATGTCGGACTGGGGCGGCACCCATTCCACCGTCGCCGCGGCGACGGCGGGTCTCGACCAGGAATCCGGCTGGGCTTTCGATCGCTCGCCCTATTTCAGCGCCGCCCTCGATGAAGCCGTCAATAACGGCCATGTCAGCCGGACGCGGCTCGACGACATGGCCCGCCGCATTCTGTGGGCCATGTTCGCCAACGGCCTGGTGGATCACCCGGTCCGGGGCGACCAGTCGGCGTCGATCGACCTTGCGGACCACGCCCGGATTACCCAGGCCGCGGCCGAGGACAGCCTGGTTCTCCTGAAGAACGACGGCCTTCTGCCCTTGGCCAGGTCCGCCAGGCGGATACTCATCGTCGGCGGACATGCCGATTTCGGCGTCATTTCGGGCGGTGGCTCATCCCAGGTGTACGCCGCCGGATATCGGCAATTCGACGAGCCCCTGGGAAAGGCCGTCTACTATCCTTCCTCCCCGCTCAAAGGCATCGCGTCGAGAACCAAAGCCACGGTCACCTACGTCGACGGCCATGACGCGAAGGAAGCGGCCAGGGCCGCCCGCAAGGCGGATATCGTGATCGTCTTCGCCACCCAATGGACAGCGGAGGGGCTCGATACGCCGGACCTCAATCTCCCGGGCCAGCAGGACGCCCTCATCGGCGCCGTGGCGGAGGCCAACAGGAAGACGGTCGTGGTGCTGGAAACCGGCGGCCCCGTCGTCATGCCGTGGCTCGACAAGGTCGGCGCCGTCGTCGAGGCCTGGTATCCGGGAACGTCAGGCGGCGAAGCGATCGCCCGCGTCCTGACCGGCGAAGCCGACCCGTCCGGACACCTGCCGGTCACCTTTCCGGCCTCCGCCGCGCAACTGCCCCGCGTCAGGATCGACGGCGACCGCAAGCTGGACGAACTCGACGATCCGCACCCCCATACGGACTACGATATCGAAGGCGCGGCCGTCGGCTACAAGTGGTTCGACGCCAGGGCGCTGAAGCCCCTCTTCCCGTTCGGGTTCGGCCTGAGCTACACGACGTTTTCCTCGTCCGGATTGTCCGCCACGCCGGAAGGCAAGGGACTGAGGGTATCGCTGACGGTGCGCAACACGGGAAGATCGGCGGGAAGCACTGTCACGCAAATCTATGTGGCCCCGGTCGCGACATTGGCTGGCTGGGAAGCGCCAAAGCGGCTGGGCGCCTATGCCAAGACCGAGTTGCAGGCGGGTGAAAGCACGTCCATCGCGCTTTCGGTCGATCCGCGGCTGCTCGCCACCTTCGATCCCGCCAGCAAGACCTGGACGGTGAAGGCCGGCGCCTACAAGGTCATGGCCGGGGATTCGGCCGACCACATCATTGCCACGACGACGGTGCAACTCGGACAGCAGACCCTGGACGTGCGGGGAAAGTGACGTGAAATGAATTCCGTGAGCCATCGATTCGCGCGTCGCAGCCTTCTGCAGGCGGCAGGTGCGGCTGGCCTCGTTGCAGGCGCGTTGCCGTCTGCGGCGAAGGCAAGAATTCCAGGCCGGCCGGCCGCGTTGCGGGGCCGATGGGGGGACCAGGGCAACGGGCGCTTCGTCAATCCGATCATCCCTGCAGACTATTCCGACATCGATGTTATCCGTACCGAAGACGGATATTACGCGATCAGTTCCACGCTTCATACCGCGCCCGGCATGGCAATCCTGCATTCCCACGACCTGGTCAACTGGACGCAAATCGGACACGCGGTACCGGACATCTCCCGCCTGGACCCGACGCTGGGATGGCTGGACATGCAGGCCTATGGCCGGGGCGTATGGGCCGGCGCGATACGCCGGCACAATAGTCTCTACTACATCTATTTTACATGTCCCGACAGCGGGCTCTACGTCACGACGGCATCGGCACCGGCCGGCCCGTGGTCAGCCCCCGCCTGCCTGCTGGCGACAAAGGGTTTCGACGACCCTTGTCCCTTTTGGGATGACGACGGCCAGGCCTGGCTCGTTGCCACGCGATTCGCCCCCGATCCGGTGACCGGCGCGGAATACGAGATCTTCCTCTATCGGCTGTCGGCCGACGGCCTGTCATTGGACACCGGCTCCGCGGTGAAGATTCATCAGTCTGCGGGCTCCGAAGCGAACAAGCTCTATAAATTCGACGGGCTTTACTACCACTACTTCAGCGAGGTGAAGCCCGAAGGGCGCGTCGCCATGATGAAGCGCGCGTCCAGCCTTAAAGGCCCCTGGCAGAGCCAGCAGCTCAATCACGTCGATGGGACTATCGACAAGGAACCCAATCAGGGGGGCCTTGTTACGGATGCGGACGGGAAATGGTGGTTCCTGACCCATCAGGGCCGCGGCGACTGGGAAGGCCGGGCCCTTTGTCTGCTCCCGGTAACCTGGCGGAACGGATGGCCCGTTGTCGGGCAGGTCGGCGCCGACGGCGTAGGCATCATGGTCTGGGAGTCAGGAATGCCCGGCGGGCGGTCATCCCCGCGCCTGCCCCACCTTTCCGACGACTTTTCCGAAGGCAGACTGTCGGATGTGTGGGAATGGAATCACCAGCCGCAGCCCGGGATGTGGCGGATCGAAGCCGGCCGCGGATTGCGGCTGTTCGCCGCCAGCCCGGCCCGTCCCGGCTTCGACGGCGTGCGCAACGTGTTGTCCCAACGTTCCTGGAGGACGGCGCACAGCGCGGTAAAAGTGGAACTGGATTTATCCGACATGGCCGACGGCCAGGTTGCCGGACTGTGTCATTTCGCCGAACGGCACGCCTTTATCGGCGTCCGGCAGTCGGCCGGAAAGCGGCAGCTCGTTTTTTCCACGGAGGACAAATGGGTCGACGGACCGTCTGTTTCCCGTTCAACGCTTTGGTTGCATAGCTGGTGGGACATAGATGGCCGTGCCCGCTTTTCTTTCAGTGTCGACGGAGACGCCGAAGTCCCCTTTGGCTTCGCCTACCAGCTCGACTGGGGACATTATCGTGGAGATCGGACCGGAGTGTTCACTTATAACGCCATGGAGGACGGATCGGTGCTGTTCCGCGATTTCCGCTATGCCATCGCGCCACAAAACCAGGGGGCGCCGTGAAACTTTGGCGCCCCCTGGCAATTTTGCAGCCGCTTTCAGAAACCGCAACCACCCGTCATTAGTGTGACGAGGGCGAAATCAGGGCCCCGTCGCAACCGGCATCACACCCAGTTCAGCCGCACTGACTTCGTCCCCTCCACGCACTGCCTTCAGGGCGGTAAACCGGAAGAAGCGCGCCTCGACCGACGGAAACCGGACCTCCTGAAGGCCCGGATTGTTCTGGATATTGTCGAATCGGCCGTTGCCGACAACCATGGTCCAGGTCGTTCCGTCCGGGCTGGTCTCGAACCGGTAGGTTTCGACGACGCCGGAAAGATTGCCGTCCTGGCGGGGAAGGTAATAGAAGCCGCCCAGCCGGAAGGATTGCTTCATGTCGACGGTCAGGGCGCGTGGGAGCCCCGCGGGCCTTGCGTCCCAAAGCGTTGACGGATCGCCGTCGATCGCCTGGGACTCGTGGGTATCCGCCGATCCCGCCTGCGCGCCGGCGATGGTCCATCCGGTCGGGGCGAATCCCGGGAAGCGCTTCGACGCCGTCAGGCTCAGCCTGCCGTCCGCGGCCACACAGGCCGCATGGACATCCCCGCCGCGCGGCAGGGAAATGGCGGAGCCATAGGCCTGAGACCGCGCCGTAGGCGTGGAACCATCGACCGTATAGACCGCGCGGAGCCCCTGGGTGCAGCCCAGCGTCACCGTGCCGTCGGCGCGCCGTTCGGAAATGGCCGGCGGCGCGAGCATTTCGGCCTGCCGGAACAGGCCCACCTCGGCCAGGGTCGGCGCAAACCGGGCCTGCGTAATCCGGATGCGCACCTTTTGGGCCGTGACCGGAGCCGCCAGACGCAACAGCCGCCTGTGACCGACCGTCGTCTGACTGTCGACCGTCTTCCACGCCCTGCCGTCCCAGACATCGATGGCAAAGGCTTCAATCCGCTGCCCGCGGCGGTCGACGGCTTCCTGAAGCGAAACGACGTCGAACGTCACCCGTGAAGGCAGGGTCAGTGTAAGCGCGCCATCCTTTCGGCCGGCGGCGGCTTCCCACCAGGTATCGAGGCTGCCGTCAACCATGCGCGCCGGGGCATGTCCGGCCGCCGAACCGTCGGCGCTCACCCGGGCGCCGGCGGCGAGATTTCCGGCGAAGGTGGTATCGACCACCTGGGCCATCAGGCTGAGGCTTTCGACCTGGTCGTCGGGAATGAGGCCGCGCGTGTCCGGCGGAAGGTTCAACAGCATGTTGCCGTTGCGTCCGACGGACTGATAATAGACATCGATCAGTTCCGCGGCCGTTTTCACACGCTTTGTCCGCGCCCAGAACCAGCCGTCCAGGATGGAGGTATTGACCTCGGCCGGATACCACCACAGATGCGACCCCGGCACCAGTTTGCTCCGGCTGCCCAGGTCCCGGTCGGTCATGTCGGGCCAGGTATAGTGGTCCGGCGACTGCGGCAGCGGAACGACGCTCCATTCCGTGGTTCGGCCGACGCCGCCTTCGTTGCCCACCCAGCGCGCATCCGGCCCCTTGCCGAAGATGACGGCGCGCGGCTGCAGCTTACGGATCAGGTCGTACCAGGCGTCGTAGTCATAGACTTCCTTGACGCTGGGATCCGGATTGGCGCCGTCGAACCAGACCTCGTCCACGGGGCCGTACTGCGTCAGCAGTTCATAAAGCTGGTTGAGAAAATAGCGGTTGTAGTCGTCGACCTGGTAACTATAGCTTTTAAAGCCGGACGGCACCGCGCGTCCCTTCGATGGGGCCGAGGTAAAGCTTGCCGGAGCGGTGGGGATCAGCGAGCGAACGCGGGCGCTGCCGTCGCCGTAATAGCCGCCGGGATTAGAGGCATTGGTCTTCAGTTGCCACAGGTCGGCTGGAGACAGATAGATGCCAAGCTTGACACCCTGCCGCCGTGCCGCGTCGGCGACGTCCCTGACCAGGTCGCCCTTGCCGCCTCGCCACGGGCTGGCGGCCACCGAATGGCCGGAATAGCGCGTCGGCCACAGGCTCATGCCGTCATGGTGCTTTGCGACCAGGATCACCATGGTGCCGCCGGCCTTCTTTATGGTGCGGATCCATTGGTCGGCGTCCAGCGCCGTGGGATTGAATATCGCCGGATCCTCATGACCGTTGCCCCATTCGACCCCGTTGAACGTGTTGGGACCGAAATGGATGAAAAAGGTGCGTTCAAGCCGCATCCAGTTCGATTGGTTGGGCCGCGGCAGCACCTTGGCGGCCTTTTCGGCGATGACCGCGTCCGTGTCCTTGCCGGAAACGACCTGTTCCGTCGCGTACCGAACCCCCGCCGGGGCGGCCGAATGGACCGAAGGTGGAAGTGAAATCCCGGCAAGGAGCGCGCCTGCACAGCAACCAGCAATTTGTCTTTTCATGTTGGATACCTTTATCGGCCGCCCCTCACAGCCGGCCGATGGCTTTCAGGACCGTACCGAGATTCTTGATGTAATAGGGCACAATGGTCGGCATATCTTCCAGTTCGAAGGTATGGGTATTGAGCCGCTCGGTCGGTATCAATCCGCTGCGAATGCAGTCGATGACGAAACGGAAATCCTCGCGGGTCGCATTGCGGCTGCCCATCAGTTCCATCTCCCGTTTGTGAAACTCCGGGTCAGAAAAGGAGATGGTGTCGCGCACGACGCTGATCAACACATAGCGGCCGCCATGACATACATGCCTGAAGCCGTCCTCAATGGCGCGTGCGCTGCCGGTTGCATCGAATACGCAGTCGAACCCTTCCCCCTCCGTCCTCACCGACAGCCACTGCAGCAGGGCATCGTCAACCACGCCAACATGCTTGAAGTCCAATTTGTCGGCCGCATAGTCCAGGCGTTGGCCGACGGTATCGATGAGACTGACGTCAGCGCCGGCAAGCCGGGCGAACAAGGCCGCCGCAATGCCGATCGGACCGGCGCCGACCACAAGGATCCTTTCCTTCGGCTCGACCCGAGCGCGTCTGACGGCGTGCGCGCCGATCGACAAAAACTCCACCATCGCCGCCTGCTCGAGGCTCAATCCTTCCGCGTCGACAATCGCACTTTCAGGCACGCACACGAATTCGGCCATGCCGCCGTCGATATGGACCCCCATGACCTGGATGTTTACGCAGCAGTTGGGCTTTTCTTTCCGGCAGGCAATACAATGCCCGCAGGCCAGATAAGGATTGATTGTAACCACCTGTCCCGGAGCGTAGGCGGACGACGGGTCCACTTCAGCGATCTCCCCGGACAGCTCGTGCCCCATGACCCTTGGATAACTGAGGTACGGCTGTTTGCCGGTATAGATATGAAAATCGGTCCCGCATAATCCCACGCGACGGATACGTACACGGACCTCGCCGGGTTTGCGGACCGGCAATTCGCGTTGGATGACCGCCAGGGAATTTGGTGTTTCGCAGATAATCGCCTTCATACGACGCGCTCCGTTATGTGTCTGGGGTTCACCGAAAGCGATCGCATGACTGAAGACAGCCGTTTGGCTGCAACGAGTGAATCGCGCCGGCTCGTTTACGCGATTTGAAATCGGAACGTCGGGAAAACGCCGGAACACAGCTTTCTTTTGTCGCCGGCTTTGGCCAAAGCGCAGCCCAACGACACCTCCCTTTCCGATCCTGGAATATTTACCTCGCGCTATTTTTTACGATGCTACATCAAGCCCCAAAAAATTCAAGTATAAAAACGTATTTTATATATGCAAAATTATTGCAGAGTCCCGGTCGTGAATTTGCCATTGCCATTATAATTTACATATGAAATTTTTACCCATATATGAATTTTGCCGTCTTCGGCGCAGGGGCCGTTCCGGTCGCTATGCCCCGAATGCGCAGTTGCGGCCCGGGGCCGGCACACATAGCCGGCCCAATAAACACGAGCCGGGAAACCTCGGGAGATGATCTATGAATTCGGCACGATGGCCGGCCGCCGTTCTTCTCGGCTTCTTCACTTTTATCGCGAATGGCGCCAGGGCTGAAAACAAGGCCTGGATTCCGACCTGGTATGCGAGCCCGGCCATAAGCGCAAATCCGGCCGCCAGGATCGAGGACATGACCATCCGTCAGATCGTTCATACGACGGCGGGCGGCACGGAGGTGCGGATCAAACTGTCAAACGCCTATGGCACCGTCCCCTTGCGCATCGATCAGGCGTTCATTGCGAATCGGCGCTCGGGCAGCACGACCGACCCGGCTTCTCAGCTCCGTTTTGATGGATCGGCAAATGTCGTTATACCGGCGGGCGGCTACGTCCTTAGTGACCCATTGTCGTTCAACGTCAAGCCGCAAACGGATGTGGCCGTCAGCCTCTATGTGTCGAACGCCGCGGCTTCCACGGCGCACCTGCAGCAGCGAAGCAACATCTATTTCGCCCACGGAAACGTCGCCGGCCAATCTGAAATCGCCACGGCCGCCGGACCGGAGAATACCTGGGCGTCCTGGTTGTTTCTTAGTGAGATTGAAGTCGCTGATTCCGGCAAGGTCGGCACACTGGTGGCGTTCGGAGATTCTATAACGGACGGACTGGGAACGACCTCGGACACCGGCTCCTCGTGGCCCGACCGGCTATTTGAAAGAATGAAGTCTGCGCCCGCCAGGATTTCAGTCATTAACGCAGGGATTACAGGCAACAGGCTGACCCGGCCCGGTCAATGGCCTCCGTTCGGAGATATGGGCCTCATCCGCTTTGACCGTGATGTGACCAACCAGCCGAACGTTACGTCGGTTTTTGTACTCATCGGCATCAATGATATCGGCCAAACCGCTGAAGGAAGGTCCGATTATGTTTCCCCGGAGGAGATCGAAAGTGGATTAAGCCAGTTGGCGGCAAGGGCCCATGAGCACGGCCTGAGGATTTATATCGGCACGCTTTTACCGTTTAAAGGCGCGAAAGACGGATATTATTCGGATGACAAGAATATTCTTCGGCACGCTGTAAACGACTGGATACGGCAGAACAGACAGATGGATGGCTTCGTGGACCTCGATAAGGCGCTGCGAGACCCCAAGGATCCCGAACAATTACGACCGGAATACGATAGCGGCGACCATCTCCACCCGAATAACAGCGGGGCGCAAGCCATTGCCGACGCAATACCCTTGAACTGGTTCCGTCGGTAAGGTTTGTTGCGCATGAGCGGCCGGGCAAAATCGCCTGGGTCTGCGGGCGCGGCGCCCCGTCGAAGCCGTAGCTGTCATTGACGCCAGTGGGACGGTTCAGCGCATTGCGGCGGCCATAGGTGCCGCCGGCATTATTTCCGTCCTGAATTCAGCCTGAGCGCATTCGCCACGACGATCAGCGACGAACTCGACATCGCAATCGCGGCGATAAGCGGCGTAACCAGGCCCAGCACCGCCGCCGGCACCGCCAGGGCGTTATAGACCAGCGAAATCGCGAAATTCTGCCTGACCAGCACGCGCGTCTGGCGGGCGACGTCCATCGCCGTCACCACCGGCCTGAGCGCCTGGCCGCGATAGATGAAATCTGCGGCGTTCTGGGCGATGTCGACGCCGCTCGACGGCGACATGGAAACAAAAGCCGCCGTCAGCGCCGCCGCGTCGTTCAGGCCGTCGCCCACCATCAGTACCGTGCGGCCCTCGGCCTGCAAGGCCTCGATTTCGCGCACCTTGTCGACCGGTGAAAGCCCGGCGCGGACCTCGTCGATCTGCAGACGCGCCGCCATGACTTCGGCGACCTTGCTGCGGTCTCCCGACAGCATGATCACGCGCAGCCCCCTCGCCTTCAGCGCCGCGATCGTCTCCGCCGCGTCGCCGCGCGGCAGGTCGGCAAAGCGCAGGCGGACGGGCTGCGCCTGTCCCCGGCGGAACCACAGTTCCATCTCGTCATCCGGCGACGGCGGCAGGCCAAGCCATGCGCCTTTGCCCAGCCACACGTCATCGCCCTGACAGGTCGCGCGCAGCCCGGCGCCGGGGTGTTCCGTCACCGTGGCCAGCACCGCCGCAAGGCCTCCGCCTGCCCGCGCCACGGCCTGGGACAGGGGATGGCGGCTCTGCCGGGCCATGGAGACCGCCAGGGCCAGATCGCCGCCACTCAGCACATCGGGATTGAGCCATTGCGGCTCGCCTTCGGTCAGGGTCCCGGTCTTGTCGAACACCACCGTGTCGACGCACGCCAGGGCCTCCAGCCCCTTGCCGGACTTGACCAGTATCCCTTGCGCGAACAGGCGCGACGACGCCAGCACCTGCACCACCGGCACGGCCAGGCCGAGCGCGCAGGGGCAGGCGATGATCAGGACCGCGACGGCGGCCACCAGACCGTGGGCGAACCGCGGTTCCGGACCCCAGAGCATCCACGCACTGAAGGCAGCGAGAGCGATCCCGATCACCACAGGCACGAACCAACCGGACACCTGGTCGGCCATACGCTGGATCGGCGCCCGCGAGCGCTGCGCATTGGCAACCATCTGGACGATCTGCGACAACACGGTTTCCGATCCGATCCGCTCCGACCGCATGACAAGCGAACCATGGGTGTTGAGCGTCGCCCCGATGACCTTGTCTCCTTCGCGCTTGCTGACTGGCAGCGGCTCGCCCGTCAGCATGGATTCGTCCACCGAGCTGGTGCCCTCGAAGACCACTCCATCGACGGGGACTTTCTCACCTGGCCGAATGCGCAGCAGGTCGCCGACGTGGACATGGCTAAGCGGTATGTCCTCCTCGCCACCGTCAGCGCGGATGCGGCGCGCAGTCTTCGGGGCGAGCCCAAGCAAGGACTTGATTGCGGCGGAGGTCTGCGAGCGGGCTTTGAGTTCCAACACTTGGCCCAGCAGGGTGAGCGAAATGATGACGGCTGAGGCCTCGAAATAAACGCCCAAGCGACCCATGGACATGAA
>CAKZJB010000014.1 GCA_936940865.1 uncultured Asticcacaulis sp.
TTCGAGCGAGACCTTGTCGGTTTCGAGCTCGACCAGGACTTCGTCCTTCTTGACGGTTTCACCGGACTTTTTCGTCCATTTGGCGATGGTGGCTTCAGTTACGGATTCGCCCAGGACGGGAGTAAGGATATCAGCCATAATTATAGGCTCCGAGTCTTTGAATTCTGTGTGGTGCGCGGTTGCGCGAAGCGGGTTCAGGCCAATGGCGTTCGCGGTTTTACGCGAAAGCCTCATTCAGGAACGTTTCGAGTTCTTTGAGGTGGCGGCTCATCTGACCCGCTGCGGTGGAAGCCGAGGCCGGGCGGCCGACATAGCGGGCGCGCTTGGCCTTGATCTTCAGCTTGTCGAGCGTCAGCTCAAGCCACGGCTCGACGAAGGTCCAGCCGCCCATGTTCTTCGGCTCTTCCTGGCACCAGACCAGTTCCGCGTTCTTGAAGCGGCCGAGTTCGGTCATCAGCGACTTCATCGGCCACGGATAGAATTGCTCGAGGCGCATCAGGTAGACGTCCTTGATGCCCTTCTTTTCGCGATCCTCCAGCAGGTCGTAATAGACCTTGCCCGAACACAGGATGACACGGCGGATCTTGTCGTCCGCCACCAGCTGCACGCCGGCGACGTCGGGCTTGCGCTCGGCGTCATCGTGCAGCACGCGGTGGAAGGACGAACCCTCGGCGATTTCCGACAGGGACGACACGGCCTTCTTGTGACGCAGCAACGACTTCGGCGTCATCAGGATCAGCGGCTTGCGGAAGGGCCGGTGAATCTGGCGGCGCAGGATGTGGAAGTAGTTCGACGGCGTCGTGCAGTTGGCGACCTGCATGTTGTCTTCGGCGCACATCTGCAGATAGCGTTCGAGGCGAGCCGAGGAATGTTCCGGACCCTGCCCTTCGTAGCCGTGCGGCAGCAGCATGACCAGGCCCGACATACGCAGCCACTTGCGCTCACCCGACGAGATGAACTGGTCGACGATGACCTGGGCGCCGTTGGCGAAGTCGCCGAACTGGCCTTCCCACAGGACAAGCGTGTTCGGGTCGGCCAGCGAGTAGCCGTACTCGTAGCCCAGCACCGCCTCTTCGGACAGGGCCGAATCGATGCCTTCGTAGAGGGCCTGGCCCTCACGCAGGTGGTTGAACGGGAAGTAGCGCTCTTCGGTCGTCTGGTCGACGAAGCCGGAATGGCGCTGCGAGAAGGTGCCGCGGATCGAGTCCTGGCCCGACAGGCGGACCGGGAAGCCTTCGTCGAGCAGCGAACAGAAGGCCAGCGCCTCCGCCGTCGCCCAGTCGAGGCCTTCGCCGGATTCGATCGCCTGGCGGCGCGCCTCGATGACGCGGCGCAGGGTCTTGTGGGCGTCGATCTCGTTCGGAATCGTGGTGATCTTGCGGCCGATGTCGAGCAGCTTGGCGCGCGGAACGCTGGTGGTGCCGCGGCGCTCGTCGTCCTCGGGCAGGCCCAGGCCCTGCCACTTGCCGTCCAGCCAATCGGCCTTGGTGGCCTTGTAGGCCTTGCCGGCGTCGAATTCGGCGTCCAGGAACTTGTCGAAGTCGGCGATGAAGCCGTCGACCTCGGCCTGGGTGACCACGCCCTCCTTGATCAGGCGCGCGGCATACAGTTCGCGCGTCGACGGATGGTCCTTGATCTTGGCGTACATGATCGGCTGGGTGAAGGTGGGGTCGTCGCCTTCGTTGTGACCGAAGCGGCGGTAGCAGAACATGTCGACCACGACGTCCTTGGCGAACTTCTGGCGGAACTCGGTCGCCATCTTGGCCGCGAACACCACCGCTTCCGGGTCGTCGCCGTTACAGTGCAGGATCGGTGCCTGCGCCATCAGGGCCACGTCGGACGGATAGGGCGACGAGCGCGAGAAGCGCGGCGCCGTCGTGAAGCCGATCTGGTTGTTGATGACAAAGTGGATGGTGCCGCCGGTGCGGTAGCCCTTGAGGCCCATCAGCGCGAAGCATTCCATGCCGACGCCCTGGCCGGCAAAGGCGGCGTCGCCGTGGATCAGCAGACCCATGGCGCCGGAACGGTCCGGCGTCGCATCGGTCTTGCCCTTGTTCTGGAAGGACTGCTTGGCGCGCGTCTTGCCCAGCACGACCGGGTTGACGATTTCCAGGTGCGACGGGTTGGCGGTCAGTGACAGGTGGACATTGTTGCCGTCGAACGCGCGGTCCGACGAGGCGCCCATGTGGTACTTCACGTCGGACGAGCCTTCGATGTCCGACGGCAGGGACGAACCGCCCTGGAATTCATGGAAGATGGCGCGATAGGGCTTGCCCATGACGCCGGCCAGCACGTTCAGGCGGCCGCGGTGGGCCATGCCGAAAATGATGTCCTTGATACCGAGGTGGCCGCCGCGCTTGATGATCTGTTCCAGCGCCGGGATCATCGCTTCGCCGCCGTCGAGGCCGAAACGCTTGGTGCCCGGGAAGCGGCGGTGGCAGAAGCGTTCGAAGCCTTCGGTTTCGATCAGCTTCTTCAGGATGGCGATCTTGCCTTCCTTGGTAAAGGTGATTTCCTTGTCGCGGCCTTCGATGCGCTCCTGCACCCAGGCCTTTTCCTGCGGGTCGGCGATGTGCATGTACTGCACGCCGATATTGCCGCAGTAGGTGCGGCGCACGATCTGCAGGATTTCGCGCAAGGACGCGGTTTCGAGACCCAGGACGCCGTCGATGAAGATCGGACGGTCCATATCGGCTTCCGAGAAGCCCCAGTATTCCGGTGTCAGCTCGGGGTTCTGGATCGGCGGCTCGATGCCCAGCGGATCCAGGTTCGATTGCAGGTGACCGCGGATGCGGAAGGCGCGGATCAGCATCAGGGCGCGGATGGAGTCGCGCGCGGCCGATTGGGTATCGGCGACCGAGGCTTGCGGATTGCGCTGCTGGATGCCCTTTTCGACCTTGGCGGCGACGGCCGGCCACATGCCGTCCATGGCCGAAATCAGGTCGTCGCGTGGCGCCGGCGCCGGCCTGGCCCACTGGGCCGTGGCCGCGTTGGCCTTGACGTTGTCGGGACGATCGAGAAGCTGGTCGAAGAAGGCCCGCCATTCGGGCGGCACGGAGTTGGGGTCAGCCGCCCACTTCTCCTGCATCATCTCTATGTACACCGCGTTGGTGCCATAGAGGAACGAGGTCTCAGCGAAGACCTGGTTAAGCCGGCTGGAATCGTCCGCCATGTGTTTCCTGTCCAGACGGCCAACTACGACACCGCCTGCCTTTCCACTATATGTGCGGTGACGCCCTTCATATGACATCGCCGCGATTTCAACGTGAGCGGCCAATCACGACACCGCCCGATGTTGCCCCAGCGAAGTGCATGTGCGGACCGGCGGTTTATCCGGTCCGCGCACTGCGCAAGGTTACGCATACTCTCTTTTTACCGCCCTGTTTAGCCGGAAAAGGGTTAATCGTCCGGCTTTTAGAGCGATACCCGGCTTAAAGGCCCTTCAGCACGCTGAGGAGGGTCTCGCCGAGTGCGGCCGGGGACGGGGCGACCTTGATGCCCGCCGCTTCCATGGCCGCGATCTTGTCTTCCGCGCCGCCCTTGCCGCCCGAAATGATGGCGCCGGCGTGACCCATGCGGCGGCCCGGAGGCGCCGTACGACCCGCGATGAAGCCGGCCATCGGCTTCTTGCGGCCACGCCTGGCTTCGTCCTTCAGGAACTGCGCCGCGTCTTCTTCGGCCGAACCGCCGATTTCGCCGATCATGATGATCGACTTGGTGGCTTCGTCGGCCAGGAACATCTCGAGCACGTCGATGAACTCGGTGCCCTTGACGGGGTCGCCGCCGATGCCGACGGCGGTGGTTTGACCCAGGCCCGCATTGGTGGTCTGGAACACGGCTTCATAGGTAAGCGTTCCGGAGCGCGAAACAACGCCTACCGAGCCAGCCGAGAAGATATTGCCCGGCATGATGCCGATCTTGCACTGGTTGGGCGTCAGCACGCCCGGGCAGTTCGGACCAATCAGGCGCGACTTCGAGCCCGACAGGGCGCGCTTCACCTTGACCATGTCGAGCACCGGAATGCCCTCGGTGATGCAGACGATCAGTTCCATCTCGGCCTCGATGGCCTCGAGGATCGAGTCGGCCGCGAAGGGCGGCGGCACGTAGATGGCGGTGGCCGTAGCGCCGGTGGCCTCGCGGGCCTCGGCGACGGTGTCGAACACCGGCAGGTTCAGGTGCGTCTGGCCGCCCTTGCCGGGCGTGACGCCGCCGACCATCTTGGTGCCGTAGGCAATGGCCTGTTCGGAGTGGAAGGTGCCCTGCGCGCCGGTAAAGCCCTGGCAGATGACCTTGGTTTCGGAGTTAATCAGAACGGACATAACGCTTAACCCTTCACGGCCTTGACGATCTTGGCCGCGGCATCGGCCAGGTCGTCGGCGGCGATGACGTTGAGGCCGCTTTCATTGATGATCTTCTTGCCGAGATCGACGTTGGTGCCTTCCAGGCGGACAACCAGCGGAACCTTCAGGCCGACTTCCTTGACGGCCGCGATCACGCCTTCGGCGATGATGTCGCAGCGCATGATGCCGCCGAAGATGTTGACCAGGATGCCCTTCACGTTCGGGTCCGAAGTGATGATCTTGAAGGCCGCGGTGACCTTTTCCTTGGAAGCGCCGCCGCCGACGTCGAGGAAGTTGGCGGGCTCGGCGCCATAGAGCTTGATGATGTCGAGCGTCGCCATGGCCAGGCCGGCGCCGTTGACCATGCAGCCGATTTCGCCGTCGAGCGCGATGTAGGAGAGATCGAACTTCGAGGCTTCGATTTCCTTCTCGTCTTCTTCGGTGACGTCGCGCAGGGCCACGATGTCCGGATGGCGGAACAGCGCGTTGCCGTCGAACGACACCTTGGCGTCGAGGACGATCAGGCGGTCGTCGCCGGTGACGATCAGCGGGTTGATTTCCAGCATGTCCATGTCCTTGGCGTTGAACGCCGCGTACAGTTGGGACAAAAGCTTGGCACCCTGCTTGGCGAGGTCACCCGTCAGGTTCAGCGCCTTGGCCAGCGCACGGCCGTGCGTCGGGAAGACGCCCGTGGCCGGGTCGATGGTGAAGGTATGGATCTTTTCGGGCGTGTTGTGCGCCACATCTTCGATGTCCATGCCGCCTTCGGTCGAGGCGACGACCGAAACGCGCGAGGTGACGCGGTCGACCAGCAGCGAAAGGTACAGTTCGCGGCGGATGTCGGCGCCTTCTTCGATGTAGAGGCGGTTGACCTGCTTGCCCTTCGGACCGGTCTGGTGGGTCACCAGGACGCGGCCGAGCATTTCGTCGGCATTGGCCTTGACCTCTTCCGGCGACTTGACGACGCGAACGCCGCCCTTGGCATCAGGGCCCAGGCCTTCAAAACGGCCCTTGCCGCGGCCGCCGGCGTGAATCTGGGACTTGACGACCCAGACCTTGGTGTCTTTCAGCTCTTTGGCGGCCTTGTAGGCCTCGTCCGGCGAAAAGGCGGGGAAGCCGCGCGGGACGGCCACGCCGAACTCCTTGAGGACGGCCTTGGCTTGATGCTCGTGAATGTTCATGGAACCGGTCTTGAATGGCCCCGCCCAGGGAATGGGCCGGGGAAAATGGCAGAATGGCGCGGACCGTCGCGTCCGCCCCTGCGAACGAGGCGGCTTTATAAAGACCACCTCCTCTTTACGCAACCGCCCAATCACATAAAATTGAGTCCGCGCGCAAAAATGCCATCGGGGCAAGTCCTTACAAAACAATAAATGGTAGCGCTAACGCCAGGACGGGGATTTCAGCCTGGCGCTGTGGCCGTCATGCTGCACTGCAATTGTTTTCACAGGTCTTCCAAACGCTTAAGCGGGACAAAACAGGACAGGTTTTAGCCGAAAAACATCTGCCACATCAGGCGCCCGGGCAGAAAGGTGAAAACGCCGGCGATGATCAGCGCGCCGGCATAGAGGTTGGTGGCGATGCGGCGATGCAGGTTCACATTATGGCGGCGCGCCGCGTAGACCATCAGCGGCAGCATGACCAGCGTCAGGCCGGACAGGATGTGGATGAAGCTGAAGCCGCCGAAACCGTGCGGATTGATGATGTGAATAAAGAGGCTGGAGCCGGCAACGGTGAACATCAGAATGACCCACAGCCAGCCCAGCGTGCGGTGCAGGCCCGTCCCTTTCGGTCCGAATATCTGGATGGTGGCGATGACGAAGGCGGCGAGCGCCGTCAGCAGATGAATCCGGATGACCGGAGACACATGGCCGATCAGCGCGAGGTTGGGCATATGGGGATGGGCGAAATGATCGAGAAACGACATGACGGAGCCTTTCGAAAGTCTTGGCAAAACGATGGGACTTGACCCATAAGACCTCGTCAGCCCGGGGGTGTCAGACCGCATGCGTGAACCGATCGAAGATATTCGCGAAGCGACCGCGTCCGCCGTTCGCGCTTCGCCAGTTGCGGGCCTGGTCGCGCGGATAACAGCCCCCTGGGGCGAGCGGCACTGGCTGCGCGTCTATGCCACCGCCTCGGCCCTGGCCATTTTCATGAGCTTTACGGGCGCCTTCGGCACCGGTTCGTTTGCGAGCTTCACCCGTATGGCCTACTGGCTGTCAGTCATGCTGGCGGGCTGTGCCGTCACCCAGGCCGTCAGCCTGGTCATGGACCGGTTCCTGACGCTTGAACCGCTTTCCGAAGCGGCCGTGCAATTCTGCCTGTCCATGCCCGGCCTGACGCTGGAGGTCTGGCTTATCACCGCCGCCTATGCCGACCATCCGCCGCGATCCGCCGACCTGCCGGCCTATATTGAGCCGGTCGCCATCGTCACCCTGGCCATGTCCGCCCTGCAGTATTTCATGCATCGCGAGCCCAAACAGAGCCACGTCTTCGCACCGGAACAGACGGCGCAGATCCCGGCCGGCGCCTTTCGCGAACGTTTGCCGTTCAGGTTCCGCCAGGCGGAAATTTACGCCCTGTCGGCGGAAGACCATTATCTTCGTGTACATACCTCGGCTGGCGAGACCCTGATCCTCATGCGGCTCTACGACGCCATCCGCGAACTGGAGGGGATCGAGGGCTCCCAGACGCACCGGTCGTGGTGGGTGGCGAAGGACGCCGTGCGCGACGTGCGCCGCGGCGACGGCCGCGTTACGCTGGTCCTGCCGGACGGCGTACTCGTTCCGGTCAGCCGGTCCTATGCGAAGCCGCTGAGGGACAGCGGCTGGTTTCAGGGATTGGGCGGCGTCGGAACCTGAACGCGGTTCCTGTCCGCGTCGACAATGGCCTTGTCGAGGATGGTGACGTAGGCGGCCCGGGTTGCCTGAAGCGCCGGATTTGCGACATTCGAAATCGCCGCACGGCGCGCCACCAGGGCCTGGAACTGGCCTTCATAGTCGTCGGCCAGCTGGCTGCCGAATTGCAGCACGAAATCAGGGCGCACGGCCTTTTCAGCGGTTGCCGCCGACAGGAAGGCTTTCGCATCCGTCTGCGCCATCGTGCCGACCGCCGCGTCCAGATGCCGTGTCGTCAGGCCGCGGTCCCGGGTGAGCGAATAGCCGGCCATGGCGATCTGCAAGGCCAGTCTGTTACGGGCCTTCACGCGATCGGTCAGGGCATCGATATCCTTATCGGCAATCCACCGCCCTTGCGAACAATCGGCGGTGCGGCAGCCGGCAAGGTCGTCGTGAAGGGGCTGGAAATGCGCGGCGTCGGGCGCCCCGGCAAAGTCACGCCAGTGCCAGGCGGTCGTCACCGTATCGATGGTACAGCCGCCAAGCCCAAGTATTCCCAAGGCGGCGAGACAGAAGACGGGGTATTTCATTCAAGGCCCCCCTGCGTTTTGCCGGGGAGGATATCACAAATTCCGGAAACGTCTAAGCTTCCATATGAATGTAGTGCAAAACGTCGGGATTGTTGGCGGCGGCGGCCATCAATACCTTGTTGAGATCGATCTTGGCGGTGCGTTCGTCGATTTCACCGGCGCGGAACAGGGCCGTCACGCGGCTGACGTACCGGCCGAGCGCCGCACGATCGTCCTCCCCGAACTTCAGGGAACTGACGTCTTCGATCATCTTCTGGATGCCAAGGCGGACATCGAGTTCGGCCGCCGCCTCCCTGAGCCGGTTGACCTGTTGCGACAGATAGTCGTGGCGGGCCTCGGCGTTGAATACGTTGATGGACATGGCTGCTCCTCCGGTGACTGTCTGATGGCCTTATGGTCTCACCGGAAACGGGCGGAGGCAAATAAAGCGACGGTCACAAGGGCGGCACCCCCGCCCTTGCAAACCGTGACAGGCCGTGAATGTCACGCAAGGATCCGGTCGAGCTTCTCGAAGCTCTGGCTCCAGCCCTCGGCATTGCCCATGGCATGATACGCGTCGCGGTCGGCCTCGCTGGCATAGACCTGTTCGACCGTCAGGCGCGTCTGGCCCGTGCCTTGCGCTTCGAAGGTCACGCGCGTCACCACGGTCAACGACGGCGGCACGTCCTCGGCGCCGCCGGCCTTGGTGACCTCCTCGGCCAGATAGTCGTGCCAGTTGGCCGGATGGTCGTCGAGGTGCATCTCCATCGCCAGATACCGGCCCTCGACGACGTCGAGATATTCGCCGGTCAGCGGATAATCGGTGCCGTCGGCCGCGTGCATGGCCAGGCTGAACGTCCCGCCCGGCCGCACGTCGAGCGCAGCCGTCGCCGTCATGCCGTGCGGCCCCCACCACTTCGCCATCGCATCGGGAACGGTCCAGGCATCCCAGACGGCGGCGACCGGCGCGTCGAAGACGCGGGTGAGAACGATCGAAAGGCCTGCCTTGGCCATGGTGGTATCAGCCATTATCGGTCTCCGGCCCCGCCCCGTATTGTCTATCCATATAGTCGGCCATGAGCTGGAACAAAGCCTCGGTGCCCTGAATCCTGTCGGGCAGATGGTCCGAACCGTCGAGAAAGACGATCTGCTCGGTATATTTAAGCTTCGTGCCCTTTCCCCCGGCGCGCAGCTCGGTCGTGCCGATCGACGCCGTCAGGATGGTTTCGTCGGCGTACATGGAAAAGGCATTGATGATGCGTTCGTTCGGCACGATTTCGAGATAGGTGCCGTTATAGATGTGCATCGGCCCGCCCTTTGGCCCGCCGGAACTGGTCTCGCGGCCCCCGACGGCGAATTCGAAGTGGGAAGGGCCCTCCACCCAGTCGGGCGGGCCTGAAAACCATTCCCTTTTCGCGTCGGCGTTGGAATAGGCAAAGAAGACGAGCGACGGATCGTACGGAAATTCGCGCTCAATGACGAAGGTGTGGTGGTTGGCGATGCGTTGGGTCATTTCAGGTCCCTTTGTTCGGCGCCGCCAACCGCCTCTTACCTGGCTTCGGCCAGCGCCTTGAGTTTCGCCAGGCCGCGCTCGAAGTCGGCGCCGACGATTTTGTCCATGTCCATGAACAGGTGGAAAATCTTGGCGACGAAGCTGAGCGACCCCTTCATGCACCAGGTCACCATGCTTTCGTTGCCTTCATCGATAATGCGGAACTCGGTGGCATTGGTCGCCTTCATCGGCCTCAGGAAGTCGAGGCGGATGTCGACGGCCATCGGCGCATCGGCGTGCTGAATCTCCATGCGGCCGGCGCCGACCTTTTTGTTGCCTTCCCATTCATAGACCGCACCTTCGCCGTCGTGCGGGCCGGAAAAGGTACGCTTCATTTCCGGATCCAGCCCTTCCCACGGCGACCACTTGCCCCAGCCGTCGGGGTGGAAACTGGTCAGCAGCGGATAGATGGCGTCGGGCTTGGCCTTGATGGCGATATGGCGCTTGATCGTGAAGCTATTCGGCCGCGTCGAAACGAAGACCAGGAACGCGATCAGGATGATAGCGATGACAAGCAGGATGTTCGACATGTTTTCTCCCCAGTGAGTCGTTGCCGGCGAACGGAGTTACGCTAAAACAGGTCGCGGCAAACGGGAAGGGATTTTAGTCGGCTCTCACTCGCAGTTGACCATCCACGGAATACCGAAGCGGTCGGTGCACATGCCGAAACGCCTGGCCCAGAAGGTCTGCTGCAGCGCCATCGTCTCGATGCCGCCCTTGACCAGGCCGGCGAAGATACGCTCGGCCTCGTCCACGTCCGACAGGCCGACGCTGACGGCGAAGCCCTGAGGCTGCTTGTACATTTCGCCCACCGCATCGGAACCATAGAGGTACTGACCGCCGATATCGATCGAGGCGTGCATGATGGCGCCATGCATTTCCGCCGGCACGTCGTCCTTCATCGGCGACTCGCCGAAGGTCTGGATGAAGCCGATCGTGCCGCCGAACAGCTCGGCATAGACATCGAAGGCTTCGGCGCACGTGCCGTCGAAATTGAGGTAAGGATTGAACTTCATGACAGGGCTCCTTGTTTGACCGCCATGGCCTCAATGGCGGCAGCGGCTTTTTCGATAAGATAACGCGTGCCTTCGATACGATCCTCAGGCGTCGGATAGCCGTCGACATGCACCATTTGCTCCGTTATGCGGATCAGCGTGCCCTTCTGCGACGGCAGGAACTCAATGGTCGCCAGCGACACCGAAATGCGCTTTTCGTCGACGAACATGTCATAGCTGTAGATGATGCGCGTTTCAGGCAGGATGTTATGGTAGCGGCACCGGAAGTCGCTGACCTTCCCGTTTTCCCATCGCCCCTTGAAGCGTTCGACGCCGCCTTCGCAAAAGTCGAACTGGTCTTCCAGCACGGTCCATGAGGCCGGCGGCGCGAACCAGGCCGACTTGCCTTCGCGGGTCGAAAAGGCGAACCAGGCCAGCGCCCGAGGTGCGGCGACCTCGCGCTCGACGGTGAAGGTATTGAAATGGGTGGAATAGGTCACCTTAGCCTCCTGCCTTTTTGAACGCCGGGCCGGTCATTTCGGTATCGATGGTAAAGTCGACCAGGCCGCCGACGCCCATGTTCGAGCCGGGCGCGGGAATGCCGAAGCCCATGCCGAAGTCGGCGCGGTTGAGCGTACCCGTGGCGGTGAAGCCGATGCGCGCATGCGGATCGAGGTCCATGCCGGGATAGCCGCCGTTGAAGGTGACATCGAGCGTCACAGGCCTGGTTATGCCCTTGAGGCTGAGATCGCCCGTGACCTTAGCCGTATTGGCCCCTGTCTTCTCGATCTTCGTCGAAGCGAAGGTCATCTGCGGGTGCGCCTTGGCGTCGAACCAGGTCTGGCCCATCAGCTCATCATGAAAGCCCTTGGGCGGAGCATTGAGCTCCAGCGACTGCGGATCGATGGTCGCGGTCAGCCTTGCCGCCTCCGGATGGACGGGATCGAGCGTCAAGGTCGCATCGAATTTGCCGAAGCGCGCCGTATAGTGGGAAAAGCCCATATGACTGACCTTGAAGGTCAGCGACGAATGCATCGGATCGGTCTTGTAGACACCCGCCGGCACATCCGTGACCGATGGCGCAGCCGAGGCCGGCGCGGCGGCCTGCGTCGGCGCCGGTGCGGGCTTCGAGCAGCCGGCCAGCCCCAGGACGGCGGCGGCGGCAAACAGTACGGTTTTCATGGTTCGCCTTACTTCTTGAGCGACGCCAGGTAGGCGTCGAGTTGCGCGAACGTGCCGCCAAAGCCCATCTGCATGCTGGCATGGCCCGCGGTGAAGACGGCGCGCTCTTCCGCCGTCGCATTGATCGGCCACGACCGGCTGGCCAGAAGCGTCTTGCCGTCGGCTGTCGGCGTAAGGGTCTGGACGGCCAGGACCTCCAGCGGCCACAGCGGCGCCATGGGATGGCGGACCGGCACGCCGTCCTCGTTGCAGAACGACACGACATAGGACAGGGACTTCGGCGCATCGATCTCGCGGAACACCCATTTTCCCCACATGATCATGCCCGGCATGCCCATGCCGTACAGGAAAACGCCGCCGGGCTTGAAATCGAGCGACTTGACGATCAGTTTGGTGCCGGCGGGACCGAACCACTGGCCGATATGCTCGGCCTCGGTCAGCACGGCCCACAACAGTTCGGGCGAAGCGTCGAAAACGCGGTCAAGAACGAATACTTCCGATGGCGAGGCGGGTTGGTCTGCGGCAGTCATGGGGTCTCTCACTGGTCTAAGAAGGTTTCGAGCCGGTCGAAATTCTGTTCGTTGGCGGAATGGATGAAGCGATCGAGGTCTTCCTGGTCGCTGGCGGGCGTGAACCGCATATGCCAGGTCAGGCGGCTTTGACCGGCGCCTTCGTCCGGGTCGACGTCTTCAAACGTCATGGTCATCAGGAAATGATGAACCGGCTGATGATGCTCGACCACGACGCGCTCACCCGGCACGACCTCGCGGAAGGTCTTGCGGTTGTCGAAAGCCGCGCCGTTCGGGCTGATCATGGTGATGCCGAAGGCCCCGCCCGGACGCAGGTCGAAAGCCGTCACCTCGTTGCGAAAGCCTTGGGGGCCCCACCAGGCCGCCAGGGCTTCCCGTTGGGCGAAAGCCTCGAACAGGGCGGTGCGCGACACCGGAAAAACCCGGCTATTGGTCACCTCGATGCCGGTAAAAGGGTCAGTCATGTCCGGTCTCCGTCAATTTGGCCAGATACTGTTCCAGGCGGTCGAAGGCCGCTTTCCAAAAGGCTTTCCATTCGATCAGCCACAGCATCCGCCACCTCTTCCTTGCTCAGTGAATCTCGCCGTCGGGCTTGAGCGTCTTGAGATAGGCGTCCAGGCGGTCGAAGCGCTCCTCCCACAGCCGCCTGTACGAGCCCAGCCAGCCATCGACCTCTTTCAACGGCTCGGGCTCGAGTTTGCACGGCCGCCACTGTGCCTCGCGGCTGCGCGAGATCAGCCCGGCGCGTTCCAGCACCTTCAGGTGCTTGGACACGGCCGGCAGGCTCATCTTGAACGGCTCGGCCAGTTCAGTGACCGAGGTCTCGCCCTGGGCCAGGCGCGCCAGGATGGCGCGGCGGGTGGGATCGGCAAGCGCGGTCAGGGTCTGGCTCAGGCGGTCTTCGGCTTCCATGGTCGAGTATTGAACTCATGAGTTAAATAACTGAGTGGTTAAATACACAGGCCGGCCGCGCCCGTCAAGCGGGCGCGCAACAGAAATTTTTGAGTCCTATTTCAGGCGGCGCCTGTTCCGCGACCATTCCTCGCGGGTCTGGCCCCAGATATCGACCGCCTTGTCCGCATAAGGGTCCGGCAAATGCCCCGGGCCCTGATTGTAGCTGCCAAGCTGCATGGCCAGCTTTGCCGACGGCGTATTTTCGGGCGCGATCGTATGGATGACGCGGTCCCAGTCGAGCGTATCGAAGACATAGTCCAACGACGCCGCGGCGGCTTCGACAGCGTAGCCCTTGCCGAAATGCGACGACAACAGCCCCCAGCCGACCTCCCGCCCCGGCCAGTCCCAGGGATAAAGCGCGCCGATGCGGCCGATCCATTGCCCGGTCGCCTTTTCGATGACGCTGAACATGTGGAAGCCGTCCAGGTGCCAGGCGCCGGCGACGCTGGTGAAAACCCGCCAGGCCACGGCCGGCGATTGCACGCCGCCCAGATGCTTCATCGTTACCGGATCGCCCAGAAAGGCGCAGAAGCCGTCGAAATCCTCACGCACCGGCGGGCGCAGGAAAAGCCGTTCGGTCTCGATTGTCGGACCGAGCGGCGAACTTGAAGGCAATGTCATCAGTCGATCGTTTCCTCGCTGACGCGGCGGCGCGTCACGCGGTCTATATAGACATAACGCGTCGCGGTCGCGCCACCCCCGCCCCAGGCGCTCAATCCCAAAAGGAAGCCGAAATCGTACCACCGCCCGATATTCGGGTAGGCGTACATCCGGATGGTATCCGAGAACAGGCTGAGCACCAGGCTGATCGGCGCCAGGAAGCCGTCGATCAGTCCACGAATGAAGGCCGGATCGCCATGATGCCCCATGGGACGCTCGGCGCAGGCCGATAAAAGCAACAGGCCCGCAAGGGCAGTAAGGGTAAGCCAACGCGAACGGGTCATGACGAACCTCCCTTTTTGAAAACAGACCATGACGCCAAACCGCCGCGGTTGCCAATAAAAAAGCCGCCCGGAAGGGGCGGCTTTTCCATCAGAACTGTGTTGACGTTTACGCCAGAGAGGGGTCGATGGTCTTGCAGGCGGCGATCAGGCCCTGGACGCTGTTGACCGAAGCCTGGAACATTTCCTTTTCGGCGTCGTTGAGCGTGAACTGGATGATCTTTTCCGCACCGTCCTTGCCGATGACGACCGGCACGCCGACATAAAGACCGCGCAGGCCGTATTCGCCCGAAAGATAAGCGGCGCACGGCAGGACGCGCTTCTTGTCCTTGAGGTACGACGTCGCCATGGCGATCGCCGATTCCGCCGGCGCGTAGAAGGCCGAGCCGGTCTTCAGGAGGGCGACGATTTCGCCGCCACCGCCGCGCGTGCGCTTCACGATGGCATCGAGCTCTTCCTGCGTCAGGAAGCCCTGGGCCACCGCTTCCGGCAGCGGCAGGCCGCCGATCGTCGAGTGACGGACCATCGGGACCATGTCGTCGCCGTGGCCGCCCAGCGTCCAGGCGTGGATGTCTTCGACCGACACGCCGGTCTTTTCGGCCAGGAAGTAGGCGAAGCGGCCCGAGTCGAGCACGCCGGCCATGCCGATAACCTTGTTGTGCGGGAGCCCTGAGAATTCGCGCAGCGCCCACACCATGGCGTCGAGGGGGTTGGTGATGCAGATGACAAAGGCGTTGGGAGCATACTTCTTTATGCCCTCGCCGACGGCCTTCATCACTTTCAAATTGATGCCCAGCAGGTCGTCGCGGCTCATGCCGGGCTTGCGCGGCACGCCGGCGGTGACGATGCAGACGTCGGCGTCGGCGATGTCGGCATAGTCGTTGGCGCCCTTCAGCGCGACATCCTTGCCGAACACGGCCGTGGCCTCGGCGATATCGAGGGCCTTGCCTTGCGGCGTGCCTTCCATGATGTCGAACAGGACGACGTCGCCCAGTTCCTCACGCGCGCAGATGTGGGCCAGCGTGCCCCCGATCATACCCGCACCGATCAAAGCGATTTTCGCACGCGCCATGGGAACTCCCCTTAAAGATTGCGACTGCACATTTTGGCGTGCGGTCTAATCCTTAAGCGGCGCCCTTGCAAGCCTTTGCTGCAATGCGGCCGATTCCGGCGGATTATCCCATGAAATGGGAAATCAGCCGGCGCTGGTCTTCGTCATGACGATCGGCGTCTTATGGCCCTGGACGTCGAGCAAATTGCCCCGCCACGCGCCGCCCGTGTCACGATGAAGCTGCAGGATGTTGGGCGAGCGCTGGCGGCCGGGCCGATAGTTGATTTCAAGGTCGCGGCCGGTCAGGCTGAGGTTGGAAATGAAGCCCGACGTATTGAGGCCGAAGCCCGCCTGCATGGCGCGCCAGGCGCCTTCGAGCTGGCCCGATATCTGATGGTCGCTGCGCAGTTCCAGGCCGACCAGCTTGTGGCCTTCGCCGTCGCTCACGATCCACGACCCCTCCAGTCCGCCCATCTCGCTTTCCTTGCTGGCGTAAGCCGACCAGATCGACGAGTCGTACCGCGCCTCCTGCGCCGTCTTGGGGCCTTCGTAATTGCCGCGGTAGGCATCGACGTCGACGGCAGCGGGCTGCGATGGGGCGGCGTCCTGGGCGGAAGACGCATCCTGGGCAAGGAGAGCGGCGGACAGGATCAGGAAAGGCAACACGATCGCGATACTCACTTCTGTTCGGTTTTGCGGGCAATAGCGGAATGCCGGGCCTTCGGCGGGCGCACCTTAGCTTTCCCTGCCGGACCTTAAGAATTCATTCACCGCAACAGGGAACAACAGGATTTTGTCGAAGCTTTGGCGTGATCCTCATCGCTGCCTTGTCCGTAAGATGTTGTGCGAGCGCCGGGCCAGCCGGAAAAAGGGCCAATTCCGCCTATTGCTTCATTGACATGACGGATTTGGGGTCTACAAAGGCGCTCGATTGCGCACGGGCTATCACAAGGGCCTCACGCATAATTTACAGTCTTCGCATACAGCACATCGGGTTAGGCCACACCGCATGTCACCAGAAAGCCTGAAAACGTCCGCCACCCCCCGCCGGCCGATGAGCCCGCACCTGCAGATCTGGCGCTGGCACATTACCATGGCAGGTTCGATCCTGCACCGCGCCACCGGTATCGCCAGCGTCGCCGGGGCTGTCGCCGTCGCCGCCTGGCTGGTCTGCCTGGCGCTGGGCCCCGACACCTACGCCGTCTTCCTCGCTTACGCGAAATCGCCGCTGGGCCTGCTGGTCTGGTTCGGCCTGTCGCTGGCCGGCTTCGTCCACCTGACCGGCGGCCTGCGCCACATGATATGGGACCTGGGCGGCGCGCTTCAGCCCAGGACGGCCAGCACGCTGACCGCCTGGTCGCTGATCCTCGGCGTCCTGCTCACCGTCGCCTTCTGGGCCTGGCTGTTCGTTTCTGGAAAGGTGTCGCTGTGACCAAGAAAAGCAGTGTCGTCGGCGCGCGCTCCGCGGCCGACTGGAAAAAATCGGAACATCATGGTGCCGGCACCTGGCTGGCCGAGCGCCTGAGTTCGCTGGCCCTTGTGCCGCTGACCCTGTGGGGCGCCTGGGCGGCGTTCAGCATTGCCGGCGGCGGCTATGACGGAGCCGTCGCCTTCGTGCGCAGCCCGTTCAATGCCGGCCTGCTGGCCATCACCATCATCCTGGCCGCCTGGCACATGTACATGGGTGTCCGCGTCGTCCTCGAAGACTACTTTTCCAAAGAAGAGGGCCGCGGCGTCTATATCCTCCTCACCTTCCTGCTGTGCGCGGCCGTCGTGATCGCCAGCCTCGGCGGGATCTACTGCGTGTACTCTCATACTGCGATTGCGGGGGCCTGAGTTAGATGGCGACCAAACCCTACAACATCATCAACCACGAATACGACGTCGTCGTCGTCGGCGCCGGCGGGTCCGGCCTCCGCGCCGCGCTGGGCGCCGGTCAGGCCGGGCTCAAGACCGCCTGCATCACCAAGGTTTTTCCGACGCGTTCGCACACCGTCGCCGCGCAAGGCGGCGTCGCCGCCAGCCTCGGCAATATGGGCGAGGACAAGTGGGAATGGCACATGTACGACACCGTCAAGGGGTCGGACTGGCTGGGCGACCAGGACGCCATCGAATACCTGGTGCGCAACGCCCCCAAGGCCGTCTATGAGCTGGAACACTGGGGCGTGCCCTTCTCGCGCACCGAGGACGGCAAGATCTACCAGCGCCCGTTCGGCGGCATGACGCGCAACTTCGGCGAGGGCCCGGTGCAGCGCACCTGCGCCGCCGCCGACCGCACCGGCCACGCCATGCTGCACACCCTGTACGGCCAGTCCGTGCGCAACGACGTCGAATTCTTCATCGAGCATTTCGCGCTCGACCTGATCATGGACGGCGATACCTGCCGCGGCGTCACCACCTGGCAGCTCGACAACGGCGACATCCACGTCTTCCGCGCCCATCTGGTCATTCTGGCCACCGGCGGCTATGGCCGCGCCTATTTCTCGGCGACCTCGGCCCACACCTGCACCGGCGACGGCAACGCCATGGTGCTCCGCGCCGGCCTGCCGCTGCAGGACATGGAGTTCGTGCAGTTCCACCCGACCGGCATCTACGGTTCGGGCTGCCTGATCACCGAAGGCGCGCGCGGCGAAGGCGGGTATCTCACCAACTCGGCCGGCGAGCGCTTCATGGAGCGCTACGCGCCTTCCGCCAAGGACCTGGCTTCGCGCGATGTCGTGTCGCGGTCGATGACCATGGAAATCCGCGAAGGCCGGGGCGTGGGTCCGAAAAAGGACCACATCCACCTGCACCTCGACCACCTGCCGCCGGAAATCCTGCACAAGCGCCTGCCGGGCATCTCGGAATCCGCCAAGATCTTCGCCGGCGTCGACGTGACCAAGGAGCCGATCCCGGTCATCCCGACCGTCCACTACAATATGGGCGGCATTCCGACCAATTATCACGGCGAAGTCCTGACCAAGCGCGGCCCCGATCCCGACGCCGTCGTGCCGGGCCTGATGGCCGTGGGCGAAGCGGCCTGCGTGTCGGTGCACGGCGCCAACCGCCTGGGCTCGAACTCGCTGATCGACCTTGTGGTGTTCGGCCGCGCCGCCGGCCTGCGCGCCAAGGAACTGGTCAAGCCGGGCACGCCGCACAAGCATCTGCCGGCCAGCACCGTCGACGGCCACCTCAATCGCCTCGACCGCTTCCGCAATGCGTCGGGCGGCACGCCGACCGCGCAGCTTCGCGACAAGATGCAGCGCGCCATGCAGGAGGACGCCGCCGTCTTCCGTACCGGCGAAACCCTGGAACAGGGCTCCAGGCGCCTGGCCGAGATCTTCAAGGCTTCGGCCGACATCGGCATCAAGGACCGCGGCCTGATCTGGAACACCGACCTGGTCGAAGCGCTGGAATACGACAATCTGATCGCTCAGGCTGTCGTCACGGTCGAGTCGGCGCTTAACCGCAAGGAAAGCCGCGGCGCCCACGCCCGGGAAGACTTCCCGAACCGCAATGACGAAGAGTGGATGAAGCACACCCTGACCTGGATCGATCTCGCGTCCGGAGCCACGAACATCGACTATCGTCCGGTCCACGCCTACACGATGACCAACGACATCGCCTATATCGCACCCAAGGCACGGGTGTACTGAAGGCGCTCGCATGGCTTTGCTGTATCGGGACACGGACAGGGACTGGCAGCGGATCGGCGAAACAGAGCCGTTCTGGGGTGTCCTGACCGCGCCCGAATTCCGCAAGGACAGCCTGACATCCGACGCCGTCGAAGCCTTCTATGATACCGGCAAGGACTATGTCGGCTGGCTGAAGGGCGAAATGGAAGCCTTTTGCGGAGCGCCGTTTGCGCCCCGCAAGGCGCTGGACTTCGGCTGCGGCGTCGGCCGCCTGACGCATGCGATGACGGCCGTCGCCGAGGAGGTCATCGGCGTCGATATCGCGCCGGCCATGCTGGCCAGAGCCCGCGAACGGGGCGAAGCCGGCGTGCGGTTTCAGACGGACCTTCCGGACGAGGCGTTCGACTGGATTCACTCCTACATCGTTTTTCAGCACATCCCCGCCGCGCGTGGCATGGATATCCTGCGCGACCTGCTGCGCCGCCTGACGCCCGATGCCTGCGTGACCCTGCATTTCACTGTCGGCCGCAGCGACGCCCACCGGGGCAGCACGCCCCTGGCGCGCCTGCTGCAATGGTACGATAACCGGACCGGCGCCGGCCATCAGGTCAGCATGCATGACTATGATATCGGCGAACTGACCCGCACCCTCTATGCCGCCGGCATAAACCAGATGAACCTCCTGCCCACCGATCACGGCGGACACTATGGCGTCTTCATCATTGGCCGCAGGAACGCAAAGACTCCTTCGGTTTTGACATGAATCTCTGTGTGTGCCGCACATGGTAAAGGATAGCTTTTATGGTTGAGTTGACCCTTCCCCGCGACTCGAAAGTCAAACAAGGCAAGCGTTACAAGGCCGCCAGGCGGACCAAGACGACGCGGACCTACAAGATCTACCGCTTCGATCCGGATTCGGGCGAAAACCCGCGCTGGGACACGTACGAGGTGGACTCGGCCGACCACGGCCCGATGCTGCTCGACAGCCTGATCTACATCAAGAACAATATCGACTCGACACTGAGCTTCCGCCGCTCCTGCCGCGAAGGCATCTGCGGATCGTGCGCCATGAATATCGGCGGCCGCAACACGCTGGCCTGCATCAAGGGCCATGACGAGTTTTCGGGCGACATCACCATCGCGCCCCTGCCGCACATGCCGGTCGTCAAGGACCTGGTGCCGGACCTGACCGGCTTCTACAACCAATACGCTTCGATCGAGCCCTTCCTGCAGGCCAAGACGCCCGATCCGGAAAAGGAACGCCTGCAATCGCCAAAGAACCGGGACAAGCTCGACGGCCTCTATGAATGCATCCTGTGCGCCTGCTGCTCGACCTCCTGCCCCAGCTACTGGTGGAACCAGGACAAGTATCTCGGGCCGGCGGCCCTGCTGCAGGCCTATCGCTGGATTGCCGACAGCCGCGACGAGAACACCAGCGAGCGCCTCGAAGCGCTTGAGGACCCCTTCAAGCTCTATCGCTGCCACACCATCATGAACTGCGCCCAGGTCTGCCCGAAGGGGCTGAACCCGGCCAAGGCGATCGCCGAAATCAAGAAGCTGATGCCCGGGAAATGACGTCATGGGGGAAACGGTGTTTCCCCCATGTGCCCCCAACTACGCGATCATGGGGGAAACGAGGTTTCCCCCATGTGCCCCCTTCCAGTATCGAAAAAATTTGCTAGAGACGGCTCGTCGCAAATTTTTGCTTTCTGTTTTTGAGAGCCGAAGCCAAGCTTCGGCTCTATGTTTTTAAGAGTGATCTAAATGGCCAGGATTACCTATATCGAGCATTCCGGCACGGAACACACAATCGAGGTCAAAAACGGCCAGAGCGTGATGGAAGGCGCCGTCAAGCACAACATCCCCGGTATCGATGCCGACTGCGGCGGGGCCTGCGCCTGCGCCACCTGCCACGTCTATGTCGATGAAGCCTGGACCGAAAAGACCGGCGAAGCCTCGGTCATGGAACAGTCGATGCTCGACTTCGCCAACGACCTCCAGCCCAATTCGCGCCTGTCGTGCCAGATCATCGTCAAAGACGAACTCGACGGTCTGGTCGTGCGCATGCCGGCCGACCAGCACTGAGTTTACGAACGCAAACAAAAGCCCCGCCAGAAACGCTCCGGCGGGGCTTTTTTGCTTTTCGAACGGCACGTGCCTTTACGCATCCACCTCGGCGTCAAGCGCGTTGTCCTGGATGAATTCGCGGCGAGGTTCGACCAGGTCGCCCATCAGCTTCGAGAACATGTCGTCGGCCTCGTCGGCGTGGTTGACGCGAACCTGCAGAAGCGTACGCACGTCCTTGTCGAGCGTGGTTTCCCACAGCTGCTCGGCGTTCATTTCACCGAGGCCCTTATAGCGCTGGATGTTCAGGCCCTTGCGGCCGGCGTCGAGCACGGCGGCCACCAGGTCCAGCGGCCCGCGGATGTCGGAATGCTTGTCCTTGCGCGTAAAGGCGCCGACCTGGGCGTAGAGATCGCCCAGGCCCTCGGCGCGTTCGGCCAGGCGGCGGGCGTCCTGGCTGTGCATCAGGGCGTCGTCGAGCACGATCTTTTCGGTGACGCCGCGGCGCGTGCGCTCGAAGACATAGCCGCCGACCTCGCCGGCCGTCACCGACCACGGGCCGTCGCCGTCCTGGTTGAGGCGGTTGAGATTGCCGGTGACGCGCGCGAGATCCGGCGCGGCGCCGAACAGGCCGCCCAGCGCCGCCTGCTCGATGGCGAAGGCCGGGGCGCGCATCGACAGGCGGTCGACGCTGGCCTTGAAGCTTTTCGCGGCGCGGACCTGGGCTTCCAGGTCGAGGCCTACGATGCGTTCACCCGTGCGCAGCTCGAAGACCGCGTCCGTCGTGCCTTCGTCGATCAGGTAGTTGTCGAGCTCGCTGTCATCCTTGAGGTAGCGCGACGACTTGCCCTTGGCGACCTTATAGAGCGGCGGCTGAGCGATATAGAGATAGCCGCGCTCGATGATCTCCGGCATCTGCCGGTAGAAGAAGGTCAAAAGCAGGGTGCGGATGTGCGCGCCGTCGACGTCGGCGTCGGTCATGATGATGATCTTGTGGTAGCGCAGCTTCTCGATGTTGAAGTCGTCGCGCCCGATGCCGGCGCCCAGCGCCGTGATCAGCGTGCCGATCTGTTCCGACGACAGCATCTTGTCGAAGCGCGCGCGCTCGACGTTCAGCACCTTGCCGCGCAGGGGCAGGATGGCCTGGTTTTCGCGGTTGCGCGCCTGTTTGGCCGAGCCGCCGGCCGAGTCGCCCTCGACGATGAAGATTTCCGACTTGGCAGGATCGCGCTCCTGGCAGTCGGCGAGCTTGCCCGGCAGCGAGCTGATGTCGAGCGCCGATTTGCGCCGCGTCAGTTCGCGCGCCTTGCGGGCGGCTTCGCGGGCGGCGGCGGCCTCGACGATCTTGGACACGATCTGTTTGGCTTCGGTCGGGTTCTCTTCGAACCACTGCGACAGCTTGTCGTAGACCAGGCCTTCGACGGCGGGACGGACTTCGGACGAGACCAGCTTGTCCTTGGTCTGCGACGAGAACTTGGGGTCGGGCACCTTGACCGACAGCACGCAGGTCAGGCCCTCGCGGGCGTCTTCGCCCGACACCGAGACCTTCTCGCGCTTGGCGGCGCCGGAGCTGTCCATGTACTGCGACATCACGCGCGTCAGCGCGCCGCGAAAGGCCGCCAGGTGCGTGCCGCCGTCGCGCTGCGGGATGTTGTTGGTGAAGCACAGCATGGTCTCGTGGTAGCTGTCGTTCCACTGCAGGGCCAGGTCGACCTCGATCTTGTCGCGCACGCCGCGCACGCTGACCGGCGCCTTCATGATCGAGGTCTTGGCCTTGTCAAGGTGGCGGACGAATTCGATGACGCCGCCGTCATAGTGCAGGACGATTTCGTAGGGCTCGGCCTCGCGCAGGTCGGCGAAGCGGATATGGACGCCGGAATTGAGGAAGGCCAGTTCACGCAGGCGGTGCTCCAGCGTCTTGCGGTCGAAATCGATGAAGGCGAAGGTGCCCTGGTCCGGGCCGGTCTTCAACGACGGCATGAAGGTCACGACCGTGCCGGTCAGCGGATTGCCGTTTTCCCGCAGCGGCGCATCGCCGGTGACGTGGATCGGGGTAACCGTCTCACCCAGTTCGAAACGGGCTTCGTGCACCTTGCCGTCGCGATAGATCTTGAGCTCGACGAAGTCCGACAAGGCGTTCACGACCGAGACGCCGACGCCATGCAGACCGCCCGACACCTTGTAGCTGTTCTGGTCGAACTTCCCGCCGGCGTGGAGCTGGGTCATGATGACCTCAGCCGCCGAAACGCCCTCGCCTTCGTGGATGCCGACCGGCATGCCGCGGCCGTCGTCGGACACCGAACACGAACCGTCGGCATTGAGGATGACGGCCACCCGCGTGGCGTGGCCGGCCAGGGCTTCGTCGATGGCGTTGTCGACGACTTCATAGACCATGTGGTGCAGGCCCGAGCCGTCGTCGGTGT
>CAKZJB010000015.1 GCA_936940865.1 uncultured Asticcacaulis sp.
GCCACGGACGCCGCATCCGTCTTTTCGTAGGCGTCACGGTTGAACAGGCCCAGCATGGGCTGGCTTTGGTTCTGCTGGTCCAGGTGAACGCGCCATTGCCCGTCCGCCGGAAACAGGTTGATGGCGAACAGCGTGCTGGATGCCGGATCGGCCATGGCGCGCGCCAGGCTGTCGCGCGTGCCCGCGCCCATGATGGCGGCGATACCGGCCCGGAATGGCGTAAGCCCGCGCCTTTCGATAGCGGCGGTGTCGACCAGGCTGGCATAGGTGTCGCCGACCTGCTGCGCGGCGCTGCCCCGCGGCGCCCGAGCCGTCACGCTGTCCTGGGCGCTTTCGGCGACAAGTGTCTTTATGCGGGCATCGATCGTGGCCATCAGCACATTGGTCTGGCCATAATCCCAAAAGCCTTCCGGGATTTGCGTCTTCCCGATCCAGCCTTCGTTCATGTAGCGGAAGAAGTCGTCGCCGGGACGCACCGTCCGGCTGACCGTCGAAACGTCGATGCCCTGCGGCGCGAACTCACCCGTGACGGCCGGCGCGGCCGGACAGGTCTGCGCCTGAGCCGGACCGGCCCACGCCAGCAACGCCACAGCCGTCACGCCGAACGCCTTCAAAGCCATATCGCGCCTCCGCTCATCGAGTCGCGATTAATTACGATAACGTTCGTAGATCGTCAACGAAAACCTTCGTAGATCTTTCGGCCCACTGCTACTTTGGCCGGAAGAAGGCGAAGACGATCTTGCCGGCGCCGTTGATCGCCATGGTCCAGATCTGCTCGCCCTTCTCAAAGGTCACGTCGTATTCATCGGCGCCGAACGGATCGACGCGCACGAATGCGATGCGCTTAAGCGCCCCTTGCGCCTTCATCGTGTCCTGCGTCGCCTGCGGCACCGGCCCCTTGAGCGCCTCGGCCATGCCGGGACTGAAGATGTCGAAGGGCTGCTCGCCCTTGACCAGGCCCTCGACCTGCCTGCGAATATAGGCTTCGCCCTGCGGATACGGCTGTGTCCTCAGCACCAGCAGAGGGTCGGTGACCACCGCGTCGGGCGTATCGGCGGCGATTACGGGCTGGTGCGCCGCCTTGAGCGCCGCCGCATAGGCGGTGGCGAAGGCCTGGGCGGTCGGCGTCGCCACGTCGGGCTTCACGCCCGTCCCTTCCCAGCTGGTTATCGTGATCGGATTTTCCGCCCGGCCGCTCGGCAGGAACATGACCAGTCCCGCCCCCACGGGCTGCGTGCCGCCGGGATTGGCGCCGCCGCCGGTGGTTTCGCCGACCAGGGTCGCCAGCTTCAGCACCTGCATGTCGTAGGAAAATTCCTCGCCGCCGGAGAAGGTTTCGGGCCCGGTCACCAGAAAGACCGGCTTGCCGTGATAGGAAACGGGCGTGGCCGACGTCGAAAAGACCTGGCGGTCATAGTCTTCCGTGCCCGGCTTGCGCCAGATCAGGTCGTTGACGTGGACCGGGCTGCCGGCGGCGACGAAGAAGCTGACGAAATAGCTGACCGCATCCGGACTGCCGCCGTGATTGTCGCGCATGTCGATGATCAGGGCATCGGTGCCGGCCAGTTTCGGCATCAGCTGATCGGCGCCGATGGCGAACGCCTCCCGCGGCATGAAGCCATTCAGCCGGACATAGCCGATATTGCCCTTAAGCCGGTCGGCGCGCTCGAAGCCGAACAGGCTGGGCGGCGGTTCCTGGCCAGGACCGCTCGCGCCCGGCGGGCCGCCGGCTCCGACCCACATGTGCTTGTCGTGGGTAACGCTGCGCAGATCGTCGGTCAGCCGCTTGGCGAAGGCGTCGCGGTCCAGGCCCTTGTATGCCCCCGTGCGCAGGTTTTCGCCGATCAGCGCCGCCGCGCGTTTCCCCGTGTCCGGGTAAATATAGTTGTCGGTCAACAGCTTGGCGACGGCAGCTATCACATCGCTTTCGGCCTTGGCATCGAAGGCCGGAACTTGCGGGGACGCCGCCGCCGCGCTTCCCGGCGGATCGGCCAGGGGCGCGCCGTGCGCCGCTCCCGCCAGCAAGACCATGGCTGCGCCCACCGCCAGAAGCTGCGTCTTCATCGTCCCCTCCACCGCCGCGTGTTCGCGTGACGGCGTGACTACATCCCCAAATCGTGTTTGAATCAAGGCCCGCGTGTAAATCCCTGGGTTACCGCGTTGCGATAGCCGCCAGACCGATGGCCGCGTTAGAACATGCTGCGAAAAAGCGGAAACCGGTTTTTCGCGTAAAGCATGCGACCACCAAGGAATCCAGACCATGCTGCGTTTCCTTCAAAACGCAGCACGATCTAGGAAAACAGCGCCTGCAACCGGATCAGCGCCTTCGACACCCCCGGCGGATGGCGCAAAACGCTCCAGGTGGAAGGCTCGTAGTGCCCCTTGATGCGGTCGAGGTGCGGCACGGCCTGTTTGTACCGGCCGGCGCGGCTGAGCGTAAAGGCCAGCCAGCTGTTGGCCAGCCGCTGCTCGGCCGGGTCCTCGGCCCGCCCCGCCAGCACGGCTCGCGACGCTTCGCGAAGCTCGTCCATGACCGCGCCGCTGAAATAGGTCAGCGCCCGCTGGCGCGCGTCCGGGGCGTCATCGAAGGCGATATAGTACAGATATCGCTCCCAGTGCGCCTTGGCGATCAAAGCGTACTGCATGGGGGCTTCCGGCCGCATGCGCGACCGGGCGATGCGGAACATGGTGTCGTGGTCGCCGCCCCATTTTTCGAGATACGCCGTCAGCAGGTTCATATAGCCGGACAGCGGCACGTCGCGGGCATCCAGAACAGCGGCCTCGGCCTTCGCCTTGTGGTCCTCAGTCAGGGGATCGATCGCCACCGCCATTGCAAAGGCCGCCGCCAGTCCGTTATGCCGGTCGGCCGCCAGCGCCGCATCGAGCGCATCCCGCGCCCAGAACTGGTGCGCCACATACGGCTCGATCTGGTCTTCCGTCAGCCTCGCCGCGACATCCATGCCGCGATGACGCTTTCCGATGCCGAAATGCAGCGCGCCGGCCAGAGCCAGTCCCAGGACATCGCCGTCGCCATCGACCGCCGCGCGCGGGTCCATATCCAGCGGGCAGGCCTCATAGACCAGCTTGATCGACTCATAGGCGCCTTCCGGCGTCTGCGTCTTAAGCCATGCTTTGTACGGCGCCCATTGCCCGGCGGCCGCCAGGGCCAGCGCGTCACGCGGCTTCATAAATCCCCTCCCTCAAGTCACGGCGCAACCATAGCGGGGCCAACGCAGCGCGGTCAATACGGCGTCCCGTCCTTGCGGCTGAAGCGCCACGCGCCGTCAACGAACGCCGCCTGCAGGTCGTCGTCGGGATAGCTGCCCTCGTCGCCCGGCGTGCGGTCGCCGACCTCAAGGTAGACGACATCTTCCTCTGTCCGGTTGACCAGCTGGTGGCCGTTGCCCGTCCCCGCCTTGAAGCCGGCGCACATGCCGGGCGAAAGCAGCGTTTCCCCGTCGTCGGTAATCAGGGTCGGCCGGCCGCTCAGGATATAGACGAACTCGTCCTGCTTCGAATGGGCGTGCCTGAGCGCCGACAGCCCGCCCGGCTGGATGCGGGTCAGGTTGACGCCGAAATTGACCAGCCCGAACACATCGCCCAGGGCGCGCTTTTCGCGGCCGGTCATCATCGAGCGGAACGGCTCGGGATAGACGGACGGCTTGAGACGCGGCGCGACCTCGGCGGCCACGACCGCGGCGGGTACTTTATCCGCCATGACTTTCCCCTTTTTATTCAATCTATTTTACATCAAGCTTCGACTTCAACGTCAAGGTCAGGTCGCTGTTCGCATCCAGTTGCGCCTTTCCGCACAGCGCCGTCGCCTGCCATCCCAGCGCCTGTTCGTACCCGCTGGTCTTGATGGTCGAAAAATCCGTCCATTGCGCGTTCTCGCCCTCGGGCAGGAACTGGCCGCAGACGATCGGCATGGTCTTGCCGCCGTCCCGCAGCACGCCGGGATGGACGTTGCGGACGTCGGCGGGATGAGGCGTGTGCGCCTTGAAGTCGGCGGCGGCATCGGCCAGCAGCCCGTCGGTGGCGGGCGCTTGCCCGGCAAGGTGGACGCTGGCCATCAGCGCGGCCACAAGCAGTTTCATGGGAGCCTCCCGTTCACGGTGTCCACATGAAATGGGGTGCCCCCGGCCCGCGTCAAGGCCGCGCCCGGACGGCGCCTCCGCCTGATCGTCCTCATCCATCCTCGGCAAGAATTCAGATAAAACACTGTGCATAATAATATTTTCTCTTTTTCACCTCCCCGTTTTCGCAGAAAATGGAGAGGGGAACCGCACGAATGAGCAATCGCGAAGCGTTGCGAATGAGATGGGGTGGCGGGGTTTCCGGCTTTCCCTGACGCGCAATCCGACAAGGTGGACACCAACCCGCAACGTCCGCCCCGGGCGGCGCGGGAGCGCCATATTGCCAGTCCGTCCGCCGCAGGCTAAGCGCATCCTCATGCGCACCGTTTCCCGCCTGCAGGCCGACCTTCTCCTTCTTTTGACCGCCGCCATCTGGGGCCTGGCCTTCGTCGCCCAGAAATCCGGCATGGCCGGCTTGGGCCCCTTCGGCTTCGTGGGCCTGCGCTTTGCCCTGTCGACCCTGGTCGTCCTGCCCCTGGCCGCCGGCGAATGGAAAGGCCGCGCCGCCCTGCCCGCCATGGCGGCAAAGGACTGGGGCATGATGGCGCTGTTGTCGCTGGCCTTCTTTGCCGGCTGTTATCTCCAGCAGGCCGGCATGGTCACGGCCAGCGTCACCAATGCTGGGTTTCTGACGGCGCTCTACGTCGTCTTCGTGCCGGTGATCGGGCTGATCGTCTTTCGCCATAAACAGTCAATCATTGTCTGGCCGGCCTGCGCCATCGCGATCGCCGGCGTCTGGCTGCTCAACGGCGGGCGGCTCGACCGCCTGTCGCCGGGCGACGGACTTGTCATCGCCTGCGCCGCCGCCTTCGGGCTGCAGATCAACCTGATGGGCATCGTGGTCCGGCAATCGGCCCGCCCCTTCACCATCTGCGTGGCGCAGAACGCCGTCACCGCCATCGCGGCGCTGGGCCTCAGCGCCATGAGCGAGCACATTACCGTTTCCGGCATCCAGGCCAGCCTGATCCCGCTCCTCTATGCCGGCATCGTCTCGGGCGGCCTCGGTTTCGCGCTCCAGGCCTTCGCGCAGCAGCACACGCCGTCGGCCGACGCCGCCATCATCATGTCGGGCGAAGCCCTGTTCGCCGCGCTTTCGGGCGCGCTCCTGCTGGGCGAACGGCTCGGGCCTATCAACTGGCTGGGCTGCGGCCTGACCTTCGCCGCCCTGCTGCTGGTAGAGTTATACCCTTACGCCGCAAAGGCCTTGAAACGATAACCTATCCCGCCCGCGCCATGGCCAGGAAGGCCGTGACCTCCTCGCGCAACTGCGAGGCCTGGCCGGCCAGATCCCGCGACGTGCCAAGCAAGCCGACCGAGGCGCCGGACGCCTTTTCGGCCGCCGCCGCCACCTCCGCGATGTTGGACGAGATCGAACTCGACCCCGTCGAGGCCTCCTGGATATTGTGCGAGATTTCCTGGGTGGCCGCGCCCTGCTGCTCGACGGCGGCGGCGATGGCGGCGGCGACGGTGTTCAGGCGCACGATCGCTTCCCGGATCTGGCTGATGACCGCGACCGAAGCGTGGGTCGAGTTCTGGATGCCCGCGATCTGGCCGCTGATGGTCTGGGTGGCGCGCCCTGTCTCGCTGGCCAGTTGCTTGACCTCGGTCGCCACGACGGCAAAGCCGCGTCCCGCGTCGCCAGCGCGCGCCGCCTCGATCGTGGCGTTCAGCGCCAGAAGGTTGGTCTGGCTGGCGATGGTGCTGATGATGCCGACCACATTGCCGATATCGTCCGCGGCCGCTGAAAGCTCCGCGACACGGGCGACGGCGGTTTCGGCGTCGCGGCTGGCCTTCCCGGCCATGGTGGCGGCCTCCTCGATCTGCCGGGCGATTTCGGAAATGGACGCGACCATTTCCTCCGAAGCCGCCGCCACCGTGTGGACGTTGGCCGACGCTTCCTCGCACGAATTCGCCACCTCGGCCGAACGCTCCAGCACCCGCCGCGACATGTCCGCCAGCTCGGCCGAGGTGGCATTGAGCGTTTCGGCGCCCTGGCCGACATGCTCGACGATGGCGCCGACCGAGGCCTCGAAATGGTCCGCCAGCTTGCGCATGGCCTCTCGACGTTCCCTGACCCCGGCCTCCAGATAGACTTCGATGGCGAAATCGATATCCACCATCACGGCCCGGACCAGGGCGTCGCACAGGGCGCCGGTGTCGATCCGGCGTCCGATGCCCCTGCGCCCCGTCAATGCCGCCATGAGCTGCCGCAGCAGGAAGCCGTATCCGGCCAGGTAATAGCTCGGCCCCAGCCCGATCCGGTTGTGAACCTCGCCGATCCGCGTCACCGACGCGACATAGGCGTCGCCGAAGTCGCCGTCGAGGATCAGGCCCCAATGCCTGATCTGCATGGCCTTGGCATGCGCCATATGGCCGGCGTCGCGGAAGAACCTGGCAACGTCGGGATGCTGCCGGATATGGTCGTAAAAGACGTCCAGACAGGACGGAAGGCAGGCCAGGACGGCCTCCCGGCCCTCGCGCAATGTCTTCCCGATGGCGCCGTCGATCGCATGGAAGCGCCGCTTGTCGGCGGCGGATATCTGGGAAACTGTCATGTGGAACGACCCCTGTGAAACGGTGCCTGAGCATGAATGCACGGCCGGCGCCTCTCCCTGGGATTGTCGTGCCGCCGCCCCTCAACCGCTAGGCCGGGATGGTAAACGAGTTGCTAACCGATACGGGGCGGACGCAAAATTAATCGCGCAAGTACCCGTATTTTTTTAACTTTTCAAAATTTTGCAACCAGGATTGACGGCGCATCCGAGACAGGTCTCTTGCTTCCGTCGTCCTCCTGCGTCATGGTCAATCCCATCGGAACGGGGGGATCATGCGTACGGTTTCGGCGTTGCTGATATTGGGCCTCTGTATATGTAGCAGCGCGGCGGCGGAGGCCGTCGCCCGGCACTGGTACCTTCCCGGCAAACACGGACAATGGTGCTCATACGCTTCCCGCGCCGCCTGGCAAAAGGCCTCTGACGACAACTACCTTTTCGTATCCGCGTCAGCCCATTTGGCCGGCGGCAAGGTGCAATCGCTTATGTATTTTCGCAGCGACGAAAGCGGCGACTGGGCGGTCATAGACAACTACAGTTTCAAAAACGGCGAGGTTTTCAGCCTGACGCGGACCTATAACACGTTCGACAAACAGCGGGTGGTCGATACCTTCAGCGCACGCCACGGTGGGTTGGTCAGGACGTCGCGCCGCTACTTCAGTCTGGACGACAAGCCGGTCAAACCGCGAAAGGGCGTGGACTACGACGCCCATATGCCGGCCTATGCCCGGCTGGACGCCATGCCTTTTTTCCCGATCGTCTTCGAGAGACCAAAATCTGGCGCGGTCTGCAGGCCTGCCGGCCGCCACTAACGCCTACCCTCTTGCGGACCCTATTCCCCGCCATAGGACCTGGACCGCGACACCAGTTTCAACAGGCACATCAGGACGAACAGCTTCATCAGCATGGCGGCGAAGACCAGCCATGACCGGACGCGGCTCAAGGCTTGGTCCGCGCCAGGACCGGGGCCAGGTCGGCCAGGTCGCAGAAGCCGTCCGCCTGGCGCCGCAATTCGTCCGACACCGTGCAGGCGCTGGACCTGAGCGTCGACACCACCGTGACGCGGACGTCGCGGCGCTGCATGGCGGCGACCAGCGGCGAGAAGTCGCCGTCGCCGGAAAACAGGACGGCGTGGTCCAGGCTTTCGGCCATGTCCATCATGTCGCAGGCCAGTTCGATATTCATATCGCGCGGACGCTTGCGCACCGCGCCTTCGGTGATCTCGCGCGCGGTCTTGCTGATCACGGTGAAGCCGTTGTAGTCCAGCCAGTCGACCAGGGGCCGGATCGGCGTATAGTCTTCGCCTTCGAACAGGACCGTATAATAGAAGGCCCGGCGCAGCCTGCACCGCGCCGAAAAATGATCCAGCAGCCGCCGGTAATCGACGTCTATCCCCAGGGCCCGCGTCGCCGAAAAGAAGTTGGCCCCGTCGATGAACAGGGCCACCCGGTCGTCGGGATGCAGCCGGATCGCGCGGTCGCCGGCGGTCTGGAAACGTTGTTGTGCATGCACGGTCATGATCTTCAGCCTTTCAGCCCGGGAATGCGGGCCAGGATACGGATGGCGTCGGTCAGGTTCCTGGCGTCCATCTTGGTGACCAGGTTCTGGATGTGGGTGCGGACGGTCGCCAGGCTGACGGTCTTCTCGTCGGCGACTTCGGCGGGCGACAGTCCCGTGGCCAGCCGGATGGCGATATCCGCCTCGGCCGGCGTCAGGCCGTAGAGCTGGCTCAGCATATGGACGGGCGGCGTGGTGATATGCAGGTCGTCGATCAGCACCAGGGCGGCTTGCTGCGCGCCGGGCAAGGGCGTCACCAGCACCTGGAGGAAGGTCTCTTCCGTCGGGATGCGCAGCGCCCCGCCCTGCCGGCCGGTCCGCCGGGCGGCCGACACGACCAGGCGGCCGAAGACGCCGGCCAGGTCCGGCCGCACCGTCAGCTTGCCGCCGACCAGGCTCAGCCCCCGCCGGCCGCCCAGCAGCGTTTCGGCGGCCGAATTGATCAACTGGACATAGCCGGTGTCGTCGGTGACGAACAGCGCACAGGTGAGCGCATTCAGAACGTGCGTGGCGATCTGGTCGTCAACCTCACCGATCATGGGCCACGCCCCCCCCCGGGTGCTGGCATTCCATACGCCTTCCCACTCACCTACCCCAACGCACCGAAGCGGCATCGACGTACACACGGGCGGCCTGAGCCATCCCGTCCCCGATCGCACTCGCTTCCCCAAGTTTCGAATCCTGCGCCTATATCGGCCTACACGCGCCGCGTGCGCATCCTCAAATGTGATGACATCGTCAAAAATATCGTCGCCGGCGCGCGGGCGTGCTCGCGGCACAGGCGGTCAAGCTGCGGAAAACTAACAACAAGGTGCGGCGGTTTCGCTTGCGAAGCCGCCGTTTCCCGGCGAAAACCCCGCCTTTCCGGCCTGCGGCGAGCGGCATCGGGACACCTGCCGGCGCGGGCCGCGGGATCAACGTAGACGCGTTATCGCAGCAGCCTTGCCCGGCGGCCTTCCCGCGCTGCCCTGACCGCGCCGCCACGGACCAGGCTTCCGCCGGCCAGCAAGGGCGAAGGCAGCACGCTTTCCGCTACCTTCGCTTTTGCATCAACGGCTTATCCCCGTAACCTGCGGCGGAAGGTGACGATGTCGCGCACCGTCGTCGGGTGCAGGTTGAAGCGCCGCGCCAGCTTGCGGTAGCCGCCCTCGTCGTTCTCATAGGCCAGGCGGATGGCCTCGACCAGATCGTTGGGCAGGGACGGCCGTTTGCACGCCCCCGACACCACATGGTCCTCGCCGCAGCGCTTGCGATAGACCTTGCCGTCCTTGCCTTCGATGCGAAACACGACGTATTCGCGGCGCAGGCGCTGTTTGGGCTTGGGCTTTTCGTCGCTCATGACCGGGTCTCCTTGCGGTGGCGGATGGGATGGGCGCTCAGGGCCGGAAGCGCCCTGAGCTTGTCGGCGGCCGTGGCCGTGGCGGCGGCGATGTAGCCCTCCTCCCAGCCGGCCGGATCGAGGTAGGAGCGCGCAAAGTCCTCGCCGGCATGGGCGACGACGATGGCGCGCACATGGGCGGGACCGGGCCAGACACGGGGCGCCGGGGCCGGCGGGGCCGCCGGCGGCGCGGGATCGGGATCCAGCCAGCCGCCCTCCTCCAGCCAGCGCGCGGCGTTGCGGATGTGGCGGACCTCGAAATTGTCCTTGGGATCGACGATGCGGGCCCGCCAGTGCGCCTTCCAGCGCTCCAGCCCCGCCATGACCTCGGCGGCCTCGATGCCGCCTTCCATCATCCGGTCCCAGACGGGCCGGGCGGCCATGACGGCGTCCCGCTTCGGATAGGCCGCGACGAAATCCGCGAAGCCCTCGCGCGCCGTGAGGGAGACGTCAGTCTCCCGAACTGACTCTCTGACTACTTGACTAGGGTGACCCTCCGGCGCACCGCGCGGCGCATCGTCCGATGTACCGCCCGGTGCATCGTACGGTGCATCGTCCGGTGCATCATGCGGTCCCGGGCCGCGCACCGGGCGGTCCTTCGGCCCGGGCAACAGTTGACGGCGCTTGCGGGCCGCCACGTGGCTGGCCGCCCGGGCCTTCTCGCAGCGCTCGGCCACGACGCCGAGGATTTCCGTACAGCGCGCATTGGTCAGACACCCGCCTTCAATATTGATCTTGCCCTTCTTCAGAAGGCCGGCGCGCACGGCCGGCCATTCCCTGAAGGTCCGCGTCGCCTCGGCCAGGACGCCGTCGTCGTCCGGCAGTTCGCCGCCGCTGACATAGATGAGGTCGATGATGCGGCGGTAGGCCAGTTCCTCAAGGACGGTCAGGAAGGTCATGCCGCCCAGGGCGTCGCTGGGGTACCAGTCGATACGGATCGCGCCCCTGGCCATCAGCCGCGCTCCATCTGGCGCGCCAGTTCGGCGGCGACGGCGCGGCCGCCGTACTGGGCGATCAGCGCCTCGACATGCAGGCCGATGCCGGTCGAGCGCACGACGCGCACCGACCGCGCCTTGCCCGGCGTCTTTTCCACAAAGCCCAGGCGCACCAGGCTGTGGACCGCGCGGTGGATCGAGGTCTTGCCCACGCCCATGGCGGCGGCGATTTCGGCATAGCTGGGCGCGACGTCGCCGCGGCTGAGGCGCAGCACGGCATCCAGGCACCGGCGTTCGACGGGGGTCATTGCAAATACCCCCTTGACGACTCATTAATATTCACGTTTTGTTCTCTTCGGGATTAAAAAATAAGGGCTGGGGAAGACCGCGCCCGCATGCGGCCTTCCCTGCCCGTCTGAAAGGCGCCGCCACAAAGGATTTGTGCGGCGCCTTAACGATGGGTACACCAAGTACCCATTATTGTCAACACCAATCGTACCCAATATTTGGGTACAAACCGGACCATGAGCACAGACGATTCTCCCCCGCCCCCGCTTCCGACCCAGGCCGAACGGCTGAAATGGGCCCGTGAGCGCTTTTTCAAATCCCCGCGCGAGGCGGCGCGTCAGCATGGCTGGAACGAAAACACCTACAAGAGCCACGAAGGCGGCATCCGCGGCAATGCCGGCCTCAAGCTCGACGTGCTGAGGAAATATGCCCGCGCCTTCCAGGTGCCGGCCGACTGGCTGGCCATGGTCGACCGGCCCGGCGCGAAAGCCCCCGAAACAACCGCAGAAGCGAGTGAAGACGTGAAGACAAGCCATCTCCGCCTGGTCCGCCACGACCTGAGGCCCGAGGATTTCGACCTGCCGACCAGCGAGACGGTCGACGGCTGGGTGGAAATCCCGGAATACGATGTCCGCCTGTCGGCCGGCGGCGGCGCCCTGGTCGAGGGCGACCGGCGCCGGGGCACATGGCGGTTTCCGACCGACTATGTGGCGCGCGAACTGCGCGCCCATGCCCGGGGCCTGAGCATCGTCGAGGTCATCGGCGACAGCATGGAGCCGAAACTCTTGCCGGGCGACCGCATCGCGGTCGACCATTCCGACACCAATCCGACGCCGCCGGGCATCTTCGCGCTATGGGACGGCTTCGGCCTTGTGGTCAAGCACGTCCAGCGCATCCACGGCACGGCCAAGGTGCTGCTGGTGTCGGAAAACCCGATATATCCGCCGTACGAGGTGCTGATCGACGAGATCAAGGTCATCGGCCGCATCAAATCCGTGACCCGGGCGATGTAGGGGCGCCCTCTAAAAGGTTTCGATAGTGGATTGCCGGCGCCGGTCGTCCCTTCGCTTCTTTCGCCGCAGACGCCGGACCGTCGTTCCGGCCACGAGCAGCAACAGGACGGCGGCGCTGATTATTTCCGGACGATGATCGGGTTTCATTCCTTCCGGCGGCCAATGCGACCAGGCTTTCACTGCGGTTTCCGGTAAATGCATGTCGGCCAGATGCCGACTGCCGGACACAATCATCCTTGCATTTATGGATAAATAGTCCACAAATGCAAGGATGATTGCCCGCAATCTTCAAACCCTTTTGATGGCAAGACTGCATCAGTTTCCGGCAGTCGCCGTCCTGGGACCGCGCCAGGTCGGCAAGACGACGCTGGTGAAGGCCCTTTCCGGCACTGCCGAGGCGGCCCGCCTCCCCTTTAGCACAGCGGCCAGTTCGTCCTGCTGGGCTCCGCTTCGATCGACCTTTTGAAGCAATCGAGCGAAAGCCTGGCAGGCCGCATCGCCTATCTTGAGCTTCCGCCCCTGACCCTGCTTGAAACCGGCGCGGCCTCGCTGGAACGCCTGTGGTTACGGGGCGGATTTCCGCGCGCCTTTCTGGCGCCCTCGGACGATCTTTCAGCGGTCTGGCGCGACGCGTTCATCACGACCTATCTGGAACGCGATATCCCGCAGCTTGGCCCCCGCATCCCGGCCGCGACGCTGCGGCGCTTCTGGACCATGCTGGCCCATAACCAGGCCGGTCTTCTCAATGCGGCGCAACTGGCCTCCGCCCTGGCCGTCGATGGCAAGACGGTCGCCAGATATCTCGACCTGATGGTCGATCTTCTGCTGGTTCGCCGCCTGCCGCCCCTGCACGCCAATCTGTCGAAGCGCCTGGTGAAGTCGCCCAAAATCTACGTCAGGGACACGGGCCTGCTGCACGCCCTCCTGCGCATCGAACAGATCGAAGATCTCCTCAGCCATCCCGTTGCCGGCGCCAGCTGGGAAGGGTTTTGCATAGAGCAGCTTATGGCCGCGGCGCCGCCCCGTTCGCAGTTCAGCTTTTACCGGACGGCCACGGGCGTGGAAATCGACCTGGTTATCGATCTTCCCGGGAACCGGAGGTGGGCCGTTGAAATCAAGCGATCCACGGCGCCTCGGCTCGAACGCGGGACCTATGTCGCGCTCGACGACATAAAACCTGAAAAAGCCTTTGTCGTGTACGGCGGCACGGAACGGTATCCGAAAGCCGGCACGGAAGCCATTTCCCTTTTCGAACTGGCGACCGTGCTCCAGGCCCAGGCGCATTAGCGTCGAAACAGATTGCGAGATTCCGCCCCTGAGGTCACTAAAGATAGCCGCGCATGTCTGCCATACGCGCCCTATCTGAAGGCCTTGTCTTCGCGACGACCGATCGCTTTGACGCCGGTATTCCGGTGTGCGCCGAAAAGCGTTGGGTCGTTCAGACCGGCCGTTGAACGCGGTCCTAAAGATGCGGCGACACGACCGACAGCATGACAAGAGCGGCGACGGCGATGGCGGCGACGAAGGGAACCCGACAGGCGACACTGGACATGACAATCTCCTTTTTGACACCATCAGCCTAGGCGGCCCTGCTGACATCTCTCAGCGTATAGTCCGGTAAAATCCGGCCCCGGACAGGCGCCGGTGTACGCATTTGTCCGTATTACGCCTGTCTCGCTTCAGGGATAGGCTGCCGGAAACGACAAGGGAGAGCCCCATGGCCAGCCATTTCATCTGGTACGAACTGATGACCAGCGACCTCGACGCCGCCATCGCCTTTTACAGCCGCGTCGTCGGCTGGGACGTCCGGCCGGGCGACAATCCCGGCATGGACTATCGCATGATCCATGCGGGTGAAACCGCCGTCGGCGGCATGATGGCCGCGCCGGACGCCCATATGCCGTCGGCCTGGGCCGGCTATATCAACGTCGCCGACGTCGACGCCGAGGTTTCGGCCTTCGAAGCCGCCGGCGGCAAGGTGTGCTGGCCGGCCAATACGCTGGAAGGCGTCGGCCGCATGGCCATGGTCGCCGATCCGCAAGGCGCGGTCATCTATGTGATGACACCCGCCATGGAGGGCGAGAGCGATGCCTTCGGCACGGTGCCCGGACACTGCGGCTGGAACGAATATCATGCCCGCGACTGGCAGGCGGCGTTCGACTTCTATGCCGGGCGCTTCGGCTGGGAAAAGGACACGGCCATGGACATGGGCGCCATGGGCACCTACCAGACCTTCAAGGCCGATGGCGTCCGAACGGGCGGCATGATGAATACGCCCATGCCGCAAAAGACCTGGCTGTTCTATTTCAATGTCGGCAATATCGATGAAGCGCAGGAACGCGTGACAAAAGGCGGCGGCGCCATTCAGCTTCCGCCGATGGAAGTCCCCGGCGGCCAGTGGGCGCTGGTGGCCAAAGACCCGCAGGGCGCCATGTTCGGTCTGCTGGGCAGCCGGCCGGCCTGACACGGGCGTTCCATATCGATATGATTTCAAGTGGACGCGGAGTAGCGGCGACGCCGATGCTTTCCCCCTTCCGTCATGCCGCTGCGCGCCATGCCACGGAAGGGGGATTGCCCAGGCTCGCCAGGCTCCGGCGCGCAGCCGTCAGGCTTCGAACCCAAAAGGATTTTGGCTCTCCGGCGCCGCGACCGATCACCGCGCGATCGTCGCGCTCATCAGGCCGATGACGACGTCGTTCGCGATGGCGCGCACCGTCAGGCTTTGCAGCGTCCGGCCGGGATCGAGCGGCAGTTGCAGGGCGGTCGCCGCCCCGCCCGGCACGTCGCGCCCCTGCCCCTTGAACGCCGCGCGGTCGAGCACCCGCACCACACCGGTCTTCAGGTCGACCCGCGCCGGCAGGGGGGCATCGTCGCGGAACTGATAGTCGTCGATGAAATAGTCCTGCTCGATGGGCCACCAGGTCTCGGGATTGCTGAGCGGCAACCGCGCGGCGGTCCCGTCGGTATAACGGACGATGACCTCGCCGTTGTCCATGCGGCTCTGCTGGGGGTTGGTCGACCCGGCCATCAGCAGATAAAGATGCCGCGCCCGGCCGGACAAAGGCACGGTAATCTCGCGCGGATAATTATCCCACTGCGACACGAAGGCGATATTGTTCGCGGCCGCATCCCCCGGCGTCGCGAAGGGCACGCCATTGGGCATGTCCAGCACGCCGTCATGGGCCGCCGCCACGCGCCGCAAGCCGCTGTCGTCGATCGCCGGCATGGCCGCCGGATGCGTCCACTCGCCGACGCCCTGCGACGGCAGGGTCAGGCTGACGCTTGCCGGACGCGGCGACAGGTACTTCCCCGGCTTGAAAATCCGATTTATTTCGTCGTTAAAAACAGACGTCAGATCAACTGTTTCCATCCGTGTATTCACAGGCAGGTTCCAGTCGAAACCCGCCACGACCGGCGCCGTGTCCGGCACTGGCCGGGCCATAAACGCCCACCAGGAAAAGTCGCCCTGCCGCCGCTGTTCGAAACCGCCGTCGCGCGCGCCGGTCGCTTTGCCGGGACCGATCGCCTCACCCGCCCAGCGCACGGCGATCACCGCTTCAGGTCCGGCATCCGTCGCGACCGTCAGCATAGGCCGCCCGACGGCATCGCTGCCGGCGCTCCAGCTTGCCGCCCGGCCGTCGACCGTGACCGCCGCCACGCGCCCGAACCGCGCCGGGATGACCAGCACAAGGTGACGGAACCGCCCGGCACGCCGGATCGTCCAGGTTTCGCCCAAGCCTGCGCGGCGGAACGCCAGGGCGATATCGGGATGGTCGAGGCGGGCATGGTCCCAGTCCGCCGGAAAGCCCGGCGCGACCGTCAACGTCCCCGCCAGGGCATCGGGCCGCACGCCGAACAGGCCTTCGACCACGGCCCGCGAAAAGGTCCCTGCGCTGTCGCCGAAATCGCGCTGCGACTCGCGGCGATAGACGTCGAGATAGTTCATGGTCCCCAGATTGCCGGGCGTGATGCCCATATACTGGCTGGCCAGCACCGCGCCCTTCAGCAGCGCATAGGCGTCGTCCGCATGGCCGGCCTGCCACAGGGCCAGGGCCGTGTGGGTGTTTTCATCCATGACGACGTTGTTGATCGACCATTCATAGGGCATCCAGTCGGTTTCGGCATAGACGTGCCACGGCCCCGGCGGCACGCCCGGCCCGGTCACCGGGATGGGCTTGAGGTGCGTCTTCAGCGCCTCGGCCATCGACCAGGCTTCGCGCGGCGTGGCCGCCGCTTCGTCGATGGTGTGATAGAGGTTCCACAGGGCATAGTCGCGGTGCAAAAGCCCTTCGCCCGCAAGGTCGCGCGTCTCGGCAAACGTCCCCTCGTCCGCCATCCACAGCTCGCGCCGCATGGCCTTCGCGATGGCGTCGGCTTCGGCCGTGTAGGGCGCGGGGTCGGCGCCGGCCAGGACGGCGATGCGGGCCGCCATGCGGTTGGCGTAGAGATTGCAGGCCGAGGCGTAGGCGCTGCCGGCGCCGGAATTGTAAAGCCCGTCGCTGGCCCAGATCGACGCATAGGCCTCATAGAGCGGCAGGTGGTCCGGCCCGTATTTGCGGCGGAACAGCCGCCTTTCCCAGGCCATGTGGCGCGCGATCACCGGCCAGGTCCGCCGCGCATAGTCCGTGTCGCCGGTCCACAGGATATGGCGGAACAGGGCGTCGATGAAGACCATGTTCATGTCGTAATGGGAATTCGACAGGTCGCCGTTGGAATGCAGCCCCGCCTCGTTGCGCGACAGGTGGGCGGACGCATCGGCGGGCGGGATCGTATCGGGTATGGGCGACGTGTTCTGCCGGGCCGTCCAGGTGTCGAAATTCCGCCGCGCCCGCTCGTGCGTGCCCAGGTCATCGAGCGCATACGGCCCGCGCCAGCCCGCAAGCGCCGTCCGCCAGGCGATGGCGCCGTGCATGATCGCCTGCGCCTGGTCGTCCCACAGGGCGTCGGTCGCGACGTCCAGCGCGCCCACCGCGGCATCGAGATAGGGATCGGGCGTATCGATGCGCACGCGGTCGCGGATGGCCGCGAAATGCGCCTCGGCTTCGGCAAAGCGTCGCGGCAGCTCGGCCGCCGTGAAGGCGGGCAGCAGGGGGGCGGCGGGCGTGGCCGCCGGTTTCGCGCCGACCTCCTTATAGACCGAAAGATCGCCGTCCGCCGCCGCGCCGATCCGCTGCAAAGAAATATATAGCGGCCGGCCGTCGACGACCGGCGCCTCGCCCGTCACGACCGGTGTTTCGCCTGTCCGGCCGGCGAACAGGGCTGCCATGTCGTCCCAGTCTTCGGCCCGCGCCCTGTGCTGGATGGCGCCTTCCGGCACCACGCCGGCAATCGTCGCCGCCGTGCTTTTCAATGTAAAACCAGTGGGATCGATGGAAATTCTGTTGTCTTTGGCGAACTCGGGCCGGAACTGGAAATACTGTGAAATCGGCACCCTTTCCGTGCCGATATCGCCGTCGCGGCTGCCGCGCTGGCCGTTGACCCCGCCATAGGCCCACAGCAGCCGCGTCCCCTTGCCGGGATGGGCCACCGTCGCGCGCACGATCAGGCCTTCGGTCGCCGCATAGGCCAGGACCTCGAGCCGCACCTCGGCCTTGCCGAAAACCGGATCGCGGATATCGTAGATCAGTTCGCCCGGGCGATAGCGGGTAACGACGGTGCGCGCGTCCGTGAACCACTTGGCGCCGGACGCCGTCTTCAGCCCCAGCCGCAGGTTTCCGCCGCGCCCCGGCAGGTAGAGGGTGAATTCCGGCTTGTCACCGCCGTCGGCGCGAAAGGCGGTGTGTCCGCCATAGAGCGGCCGGTTGAAGAACTCCTGGCCGTTTTCGATAACGAAGTCAGCACCTTGCGGCCGATAGCGCAAGGGCTGCGCGATGTGGCCTTCGAGATTGGGCGTGATCCGGGCCGCACCGGGCGCGGCGGCCCGTGTGTTCCCGGCCAATGCCGCCGCCACCATCCCAAAGGCGATCCAACTCCTGAGTGACGACATCCGCATCTATCCCATCCGGCCAATCAGACAAGAACGCGGTTGGCGGTAGCAATCCGTCGCCCTAAACCGACGGAAACCGCACGCCGGCGATCAGATCCGCCAGGCTGGGATTGGTGATGATCGACAGCGCCTGCGCCGGCGACACCCAGACCAGGTCGCGCTGGCTGGCTTCCGGCCAGAAGGTGAGCTGCCGCTCGACGCGGAGCCAGAACACCTCGACCGAAAGCCGCAAAGGCGTCTCGTCGCCCTTGCGCACCTTGTCATAGGAGAAATATCCGGCCGCGACGCCGTCAATGTCACCCAGCAGTCCGGCCTCTTCATAGGCTTCGCGCGCTGCCGATTCAGCCCGCGTCAGGCCGTCGATCGGCCAGCCTTTGGGGATGATCCATTGCCGGGTCCCGCGCGAGGTCACGAGCAACAGCTCCGCCTCCCCCGCCGCCGTGAAGCGGTACGGCAGGGCGCCGACCTGTTGCAGGGGAATGTCCGTGCCGTCTTCCATCCGCGACTCAGAACCGGTGCGGCGATACTGGATACCGCCGTTCCGAGATGACCATGGCCGCCCGCAGGGTCAAGACCCGCGCCGCGGCCTTCCAGTGTCCCGGGAAGGCGTCGAACATCGGACTCTCATCGCGCTGCAAAGCCACCCCCGGGGCGAATTCGCGTCTTTGACAGGTCCGGCCGAAAAAGTCGACTCGATTATGACAGTTTTGTGAAGGCTGCGGCGGCCGTCTGCGCGGCGGCATGGCGGCTGCGATAGTCGGCCAGGAAGCTCGCCACCCGGCCGATCGCTTCGCGCAGATCGTCTTCGTGCGGCAGGAAGACGATGCGGAAATGGTCCGGGTGCGGCCAGTTGAAGCCGGTGCCCTGCACCAGCATCACCCGGGTGGCTTCCAGCAGCTCGAGGAAGAACTGGCGGTCGTCCTTGATGGGGTAGATTTCGGGATCGAGACGCGGGAACATGTAAAGCGCCGCCTGCGGCTTGACGCAGGTAACGCCCGGAATGGCGGTGATCAGCTCATAGGCCAGGTCGCGCTGGCGGCGCAGGCGCCCGCCTTCGCGGACCAGGTCGTAGATGCTCTGGTAGCCGCCCAGCGCCGTCTGGATGGCCCACTGGCCGGGTACGTTGGCGCACAGCTTCATGTTGGCCAGCATGTCCAGGCCGTCGATATAGTCGCGGGCCGCGCGCTTGTCGCCCGACACCACCATCCAGCCGGCGCGATAGCCGCAGGCGCGGTAGCTCTTGGACAGGGAGTTGAAGGTCAGGGTCAGCACGTCGGTCGACAGGCTGGCCATCGCCGTATGCCTGACGTCGTCGTACAGGACCTTGTCGTAGACCTCGTCCGCCAGGATGACCAGGCCGTGCTCGCGCGCGATGGCCACCAGGTCGTGCAAAACGGCGTCGGGATAGACGGCGCCGGTCGGATTGTTGGGGTTGATGACCACGATGCCCTTGGTGCGCGGCGTGATCTTCGCGCGGATGTCGTCCAGGTCGGGTATCCATCCCTGGCTCTCGTCGCACAGGTAATGGACGGGCTTTCCGCCGGACAGGGTGGTGACGGCCGTCCACAAGGGATAGTCGGGCGCCGGCAGCAGCAGTTCGTCGCCGTCGTCGAGCAGGGCATTCGTCGCCATGGCAATCAGGTCCGACGCCCCGTTGCCCAGGTAGACGTCGTCCAGCGTCACGCCCTGCACGCCCTGGGTCTGGGTGTAGTGCATGACGGCCTTGCGGGCGGCGAAGATGCCCTTGCTGTCGGAATAGCCGGCGGAATTGGGCAGGTTGCGGATCATGTCCTGCTGGACTTCCTCGGGCGCGTCGAAGCCGAAGGCCGCCAGGTTGCCGATATTGAGCTTGATCAGCTTCTGCCCCTCGTCCTCCATCTGCCGCGCCCGTTCCATGATGGGGCCGCGGATGTCGTACAGGACGTCGGCGAGTTTGCTCGACTTGTGAATTTTTCTCATTGGGGCAGTCCGGAATGTTACTGCGCCTGCGCTACCCGCTGGGACGCGTCAGCGCAAGCCTTCGCTGCGTTCGGCGCCGGAAATGGCGTATGCCATCTGATTTTCAAGCCAATCGTCGATATGCGTATATATGCGGACGACGGCCGGGTTCCCGGCCTTGCGGCCGGCGGCAATCATGCCGCGCGCTCGCGCCCGCAGGCGGTACAGCAGAATGATGTTACGGCATTGCTCGATCGGCATGGGCGGTCTCCAGACCCTTGAGCTTAACCGGGCGGGCTTAACAAATGCCGCTGTCCGGCCGGGGTACGGGATCGATGCTGCCGTACTTTGCGACTCGGCGTAATACCAACGGCGATTACCTTTGACCGATCGCCGTTGGCAAGGGCGACCGCCCGCCGCCGCTAACGCGGCGAGCCATG
>CAKZJB010000016.1 GCA_936940865.1 uncultured Asticcacaulis sp.
GGCGGCCGCCGATTCGACGGCTGACTTGTCGGTCGCCGGGCCGTAGCCGCCGACCACGACCGGCGGCGCCGGGGGCAGCGCCACGATGCGCTGCCAAAGGTTGGGGCCCTTTTTCGCGGGCGCTTCGGCCACCTGCGCGGGTTTGGCCTGCTTCGGATTTTCGGGCGCGAGCGGTGCGGCGGCTGCGTGCGGAGCGGCCGGCGGTGTCGCGGCTGCGACCGCCGCAGGAGCCGGGGGGGCGGCTTGCACAGCCGGCGCCGGAGGTGTGGCGGCCGCTACGGGCGCAGGCGCCGTGACAGGCGATGGGGCAGGCTGGGCCGCCGGAGCGGGAGGCTGTGCCTGGGCCATGCGGGCGGCGGCGCGTTTCTGGGCGTCGTCCCAGGCGTGGCGGCCGAAGACATGCGGGCGCGGCCCGATACCGGCGATATCGGCCTGCTCCTGTTTCGGCTCCGGCGCATGGCCGCAGGCCGCCGCCGCGAGCGCGGCCACAAGGGCGCTGAAAAGGACGTTCCGGGAAACTGGCATCGTATCGCTCCGCTGATCCCACACTCATTCGCACGATCCCGCCTCTTTTGCCAGATGCGCGGTAGTGTCGTTACGAACTCATGTCCTCAGCGATCGTCAATGACAGCGATGCCAGTTCCATAAGCGTGCGCTTACCAATAATGATCGGTGCCACGTCGTCCGACAGGTCGAGTTCCAGATCGTCGACGACTTCGGCGTGCTGTTCGGGCTGGTTCGGAGTGTCCAAGGCTTCTGTCTCCCTAAAAAGCTATACTGTCTCGGTTGTGGTTTTCCGGGCGTCATCCGTCTGCCTCCGCCACCGGACGCGGAGGTCTTTGAAGCGCCGCCGGGTACGGGCGCGGTTCCATTTCACCCCCCTGACACGTCCGTCGCCGAAGGGAATGCTTCTTTTCATTTTCTTGACCAGCGCCCGCACGTGACCGAAAGGCGCGACCACATGCGTTATCCACAGGCGGTCGCCTTCATTGCGCTCGCTTAAGTCGAGGGGATAGTCCGGATCGTCGACCAGGGCGCCGGCAACATCCTCGCTAAGGTGCATCCAGGTGGCGAAGGCCACGGGAGCTCCTTTCGAATTGAACAGGAACACGATCTGCTGCAACTGAATGGCGGGCCACAGATCGCGAATCGTGCTCCTGACCGTCTCATCATAGCCGCGGCAACTGGCCATGACGCGAAGTGCGTGGCCTAAGGCCGCGGACTGTGCCCGGTTCGCGCTACTTTCAGGATAATCGGTCTTGTACCTGACGTCTTCGTCCATGGCTGGTTCCTGTCAGGCCGGTGTCAGTGAGATTGTCCTGTCGCCCGCCGGGCGCGTCAGGGAAATGTCGTCGTCAAAGGGCAGGGCGATCCCGATCCTGTTTCCCCGGCTGCGAGGTTCGCGGTCCAGGGACGATAGGGGGATGGCGCGGCCGTCCAGCACTGCGCGGTCGCCCAGTCGGTAGCCTTCGAGCCACAGGCAGGAAGCCCCGGTCCTGAGGTCCAGGCAATGCAGGAGGTCGCTGCCCGAGCGGCGTCCAATCACGTCCAGATGCGTCGGCAAGGTCGCCCAGGACCGCCGGTGCCGGGCGACCTGCCCCCGGATATGAGTCTCGACGAGCCTTGCGGGGGCAGGGTGTCCCGCGGCGATTGCTTGCTCGATGCGTCGGGCGCGGCCGCTGGCCAGTTGATAGCTCAGCATAGGCTGCGGACACAGGAAACGTCGCGCCTTGTTCAGGCTTGTACTTTCGCGATGATTTCCGGAAGCCGCCCGATCGAACAGGCTGCGGATGTGCCGGCCAAGCGCGAGTTCACGCCGAGGGCCGGCGGCGGGTTCACGGGTGGGCGAAAAGAAATCGTACAGCCACGAGGTTGCCTCAGGCACGTTGTCGGCCAGCCGTGTGGCCTGCTGGAGTTGATAATAGTCTTGCAAAGCACGGGTCAGGTCCGCCGCTGCGGGGTCTTCCAGGCCCAGCCCCCAGCGGCAGGCGTCCGCAAAGGCGTCCGCCTCGGCTTGCTCGATCTGGGGCAGGAACGCACGCAGGTCCAGCGCCGCCAGCGTGTCCCCGGCATACTTGGTAATATAGAAGGCCAGCGACAGCATGGCCTTTCGCAACTGCGTCAATTCCGTTCCGAAACGTTCACCGGCCTGGCCGACCGTCGCACGCCAGTTGGGCACGGACCGGAAAGAGCCGAAATCGGCGAGCGCCCCATCGACGGACAGATTGGAGGTCAGGAATTGCCCCTGCCAAAGGCGCTTGGCCCGGGCTGCGCCGATCTGGCGGCTGAACCGGAGGAACATGTCCGTCAGCGACGGATAGCGCGCGGGCGCGGCAGCCGCGGCGGTGACGGCATCGCGAACGCGCTGTGCGTCTATGAACTGCTGCGCCGCCGGGTGGCCGCTGTCGCCGAAGAAAATGCTGCGTTCGAAATGCGCCGGCCGGACGAAGTTGGGGCGCACGACGATGGCGGCGCGTTCCCACGGGGAATCCGGCTCGACCTGGAAACTGCGTCCCGTGTCGATGATGGCCACGACGGGCACGCCGCCGTACGGCAACTCGATATCCGCAATCTCGGCGTTGACCGCTTCGCGCAGGGCCTCGGACAGGCTAAGCCAGCCATGTTTGTGGTAGATGTCCATGGCCTCGCTGACCAGGGGGGTGCGTCCGATCCCCTTTGCGTTGAAATCACCCGCACTACCGCAGCGGCCGCTGCCGCCGTGAACGGCGCCTCCGGTTCCGCCGTAACGTTCGGCGCCCAGGTGCCGCAGCGGCACCATGCCGGGCGACGGCACGGTGGACACAGCGAATGCCTCAAGAATCGAATGGGAAATCCGCGTACGGACATCGGGTTCTGTAACGTCCACCCCATTTTCCAGCAGCCAGCGGTCGTTCAGCCACAAGAGGCCGGCGCCGCGTACGGGCCAGACGCGAAGCGGCACATTGATATGGGGACCAAGATCCGCTGGATTGAGAATGAGCCGGCCGGCCGGCGTGTCCGCGGCGCGGAAATCGTCCAGTTGCATGTCCCCCCTCCTTGTCCGGTCGCCCCGTATCCGGATCGCAATCTAAACTTTTATTTTCATCCGCTGTCAAAAGTCAATTCACACAATTTGATATCGAAAAATACTATTTTGCATTGCGAAAATTGAAAACGATTGCGGTGGCCGCAGCCATTGGATTTTGTGTTTTGTCTCAAAATAGGTTTGCGTTATATATTGAATTATTAGCATATTTTCTTTTGGTTTCTGATTTTGTCCGTTGTTATTATACTTCGCGTTCGCAAATGCATACCCGCCTGGGCGGAATTGACATCTGATCGCCAAATGGTAGCGTCGAGGGGCGAGCCATCCGGCCCGCATTCATCCAAACAAGGAGAGCAGTATGAAGACTTTGCATAAGCAACTGTCCGAAATCCGCGAACTTCAGGTCGAAGAAATGGATTTCGTCGGCGGCGCAGGGGAGGGCAGTTCGTCGGCCTATTCCGGCGGTCCGACCACGTCGAGCGGCGTCGCCTATGACGACCAAGGTGTGGCTCATACGTGGACGGGCAATGACGACTACTGCGCCACGGATCAGTACAACACAGATCCCTGATCGAAGACGCCTGAGGCGCGAATTTCACAATTGATTCAGCGCCCGTTTCCAGTAGCGTAAATGTGTTTAGACCCGCGCACGGGTCTATCGGGGGGACTTCAATCCATGTCAGTACTCATTCTTACCATGCCCGGCGATTATCACGCGCACGCCGTGCGCTGGGCTGTCGGCAGACTTGGGGGCGACGCCAGGGTCCTTTATCCGATGGATCTTTGCGCGGGCGGTCAATGGACCTTCGCGCCGGACGGCGACAGTTTGCTGATCGACGGCAATGGCGAGCGCCAAAGCCTGTCGCGCGCGGACTATCGTACGCTTTGGGTCCGCAGGCCGGGGAGTGTTTTTCCACTCGATAAGATAGCCGATACGGCGGAACGCGCCGTGGCGGAAGATGAATTGAGAGCGTTCATATCCGGGGTTGTCAACTGGCTGGAAGTCGGCAAGTTCGTCGTGAATCCAAGCGCGGCCACCGTCATAGCCGGCAACAAGACCTATCAGTTCGCCCTGGCGGAAAGTCTCGGCCTGACCGGAGCGAAGACGCTCGTCAGCAACTCACCGAGGGATATTCTGGCTTTTTTCGACGCATGTGGCGGAGAATTCGTGTTCAAGCCTCTGCGTCCGGCCCTATGGACGATTTCGGAGACGCAGAAGTCCATCGTGCCGACGACCCTGATCACCGACCGGTCGCTGTTGACGGGGTCGGACCTGTCGTCCGCGCCGGGTATCTACCAGGAGAAGATTGTCAAGCAGGGAGAAATCCGGGCCACCTTCATGGGGCGGTCGGTATTCTGCTGGGAAAAGCGGTTCGACCGCCGTCCTCATGAAGAACTCGAGATCGACTGGCGCGGCATGTACAAGGACTGCGACCATCGGCAGCATGAATTGCCGGCGGATATAGTCGACAAATGCCATCGGCTGATGAAGGTCCTCGGCCTAGTTTACGGCGCTTTCGACTTCGCCCTGGATGCCGACGGCAGTTATCATTTTCTCGAGGTCAACCCGCAGGGGCAGTTTTTGTGGGGTGACCAGGTCGGCGTCGGTCTCAATCAACTCGAGGCGTTTGCGGAATTCCTCCTCGCGCGTGATCCGGACTTCCGATACTCGAATGCCGGCCGCTTCACCCTGCAGGATTACGATGCGGAGGATTTGTACCAGGCGGCCCAGGAGGCTGAAACCCGGGACCACTATGGCAATGTCACCACCTTCAATTACAAACAGGTTGCCGTTGCCTTCTGATTGCGCATCATACGGACCGGGGCGCCCCGAAGGCCCCGTAAGACTGGGCTGCCCATGAGTGAACTGTTCAGAACTGAAGCGCTGGCGCACCAGGGACGGGCGGTACAGGGCGAGGTCATCGTCGGCATTCGCCTGCCCTGGCTGGTATTGGGCTATATTATGATCGGGGCAATCTTCGTCATTGTCATCGTGGCCTGCCTGGCGAAGTACGACCGCAAGGAACAGGTGGCCGGCGTTCTGGTGCCGCAGGCCGGCATCATCCGGGTCACGGCGCAGCAGGGTGGCGTTATCACGGGAATAGAGGCTGGCGAGGGACAGGCGCTTAGGTCCGGAGAGGCCTTGGCGACCCTGCGGCTGGCCGTCGACGGTCGTGAAGGAAATTCGGGACAACTGCTGGAACAGGCTGCAGAGAACGAGCAGACCGCCATGCGCCAGTCTAACCAGGCGGCGATCGAAAAGGTTGAGGCCGACCATGAGACATTGCTGCGCAGGCAGGCGGCGCTGCAATCGCAATACGACGAAACGGCAAGGCTCAAGACAGTGCTGGCTGCCAAGCAGGCGGTGGCGGACCGGAACCTGACACGGGCGCGTGAACTCAGCCAGAAAGGTTTCCTGTCCCCGCGAGGGCTGGACGATGCCGTGAGCGCCTCCCTGGATGCCCAGCAGGCCGTCGTCACCGCCAATACCAACCTGCTTTCGTTGGGCCAGCAACTGGCGGACGTGCGCTCCGATTTGGCGGAAACTCCGATCCTGCTGAACCAGGCCCGGTCCAACGCTCTCTCGGCCGACGCGAGCATGCGTCAGAAGCTGGAACAGGTCCGCTCCGCCAGCGCTTACACGGTCACGACGCCGGTCGACGCCGAGGTAATGACCATTGCCGTCAAGCCCGGACAGGCCGTCGTGCCCGGGGCGACCGTCGCTATCCTCACGCCGCAGAACAGCGCCCTGGAAGCAGAACTCTACGTGCCGACGCGCGGGATCGGCTTCGTTCGTCCCGGCCAAGAGGTTTTTCTGCAGTATGATGCGTTTTCCTACAAGAAGTTCGGCTCGGCCAAGGGGTGTATCTCGGCGGTATCGCATTCGCCGCTTACGCCGGCAGAAGCCGCGGCGTCCGGCGTGAGTCCGGCGGAACCCGTCTTTCGGGTACGCGTCGCGCTCGAACGCGACTACGTCTTTGCTTACGGCGCCCGGCGGCCTTTGCAACCGGGCATGCTGCTGTCGGCCAACATCATCATAGAGCGCCGTTCTGTCGTCGGATGGTTGCTTGATCCACTGTACGCGGTCACGAAGAGACAATGAAGGTTCCAGAGACGTTGTTGTTCCGGCGAAGACCGGGCCTGCCCCTCATCATGTCGTCGGAAGCGGCCGAATGCGGATTGGCTTGCCTGGCCATGGTGGCGGTCTATCATGGCCACGATATCGATCTGAACGGTCTGCGACAGCGGTTTCAAATATCCATGGCCGGCGCGAGCCTGCGCGGTATCATGGGTATCGCCGACGAACTGCTGTTGTCGGGCCGGGCCATCCGCGCGGACCTGGGCGCGATGGAACAGATTCGCCTGCCTGCGATCCTGCACTGGGATTTCAACCATTACGTTGTTCTGAAGTCCGTCGGCCGCAAGTCAATGGTAATCCACGATCCCAGCCGGGGGCGGCTGGAGATGTCATGGGACGAGGTCTCGCAGCATTTCACGGGCGTAGCCCTGGAACTGCAGCCGGCCAAGGATTTCGCCCCCGTCAAGGCGCGGGCGCCTATTCGCCTGTCGACCCTGTGGCCGTCTTTCAGGGGGCTGCGGGAAAGCCTGGCCTTCGTGCTGCTCCTGTCGTTCGCCCTGCAGGTCTGTGCCTTTATCCTGCCTTTCCAGATGCAGGTGATCGTCGACGATGTCGTGGCGCAAAGCGACCTGGACCTTCTGGCGCTGGTCGTCCTCGCCTTCACGGTCGTGTCGGTGATGACCGTCGTTCTCACAGCCTTGCGCGAATGGACGTTGCAGTTGCTGGGAAGCCAGATCGTCTTCCAGACGGCGGGCAACATCTTCCGGCATTTGATTCGGTTGCCGTCCGACTGGTTCGAGAAGCGGCACGTGGGTGACATACTTTCGCGCATGAGCGCCATCAACAGTATCCAGGACGTCATGACCCAAGGCGTGGTGTCGGCGATGCTGGACGGCGTCATGGCGCTGGCCGCGGGCATAATCCTGTTCGTCTATGCGCCGTTGCTGGCCACGATCGTGGTGGCGTCGCTGTTTGTCATCGTCGCCCTGACCCTCGGTTTCTATCCGGTGATCCGGTTGCGCCGCGAAGAGGCGCTGGTCGCCATGGCGGACCAGCAGTCGCATATGATGGAATCGATCCGGGCAGCGACCATCGTCAAGCTGATGGGGCAGGAAAGCGTGCGGGAAAGCGCCTGGCGGAACATGTACGCCAAGAGTTTCAATTCAAGCATGTCCGCAACGCGGGTAGAGCAGACGCTGACCTTCCTGCAGGGGCTCATCCTGACCCTGCAGACGATGATAATAATCTACATCGGGGCCCGCAACATCATCACAGCCAACGGCTTCTCGATCGGGATGCTCGTCGCCTTCCTGTCCTTCCGCCAGACCTTCACCGACCGCACCCAGTCGCTGGTCCAGAAGGGCCTGCAGTTCGGCATGGTCCGCCTCTATATTGAGCGCCTCAGCGACATCCTGGCGCAGGAAGGCGAGGCGCGATCCGGCAATCCGGTTCCAATTGCGGTCAGGGGAGACTTTTCGCTGAGCGGCGTGTCGTTCCGCTATGGCGCCACCGACCGTTGGATATTCCAAGGCATCGATCTGGATATCAGCAGCGGTGATTTCATCGCCATCATCGGGCCGACCGGCGGGGGCAAATCGACCCTGACCAAGCTTCTTCTGGGGTTGCAGCGTCCGGTAGAGGGCGCCATGACACTGGACGGCAAGGATGCCCAGCCTGACCTGTGGCGGGCTTGGCGCGAACAGACGGGCGTCGTCATGCAGGACGACCGCCTGATGTCGGGCAGCCTGGCCGAAAATATCGCCTTCTTCGATCCGGACATGCACATGGAAAAAGTCATCCAGGCCGCACGCCAGGCTCAAGTTCATGACGATATCATGCGCATGCCGATGACCTATCAGACTCTGGTGGGCGACATGGGGTCCAGCCTGTCCGGTGGCCAGAAACAGCGCGTTCTGCTGGCCCGCGCCCTTTATCGCAGCCCTCGTGTGTTGATTCTCGATGAAGGGACGGCCAATCTCGATCCCGATACGGAGGAGATGATCGCCGATATGATCTCGAACATGCCGATCACCCGCATTGTCGTCGCGCACAGGCCAGCGCTCATCGACCGCGCTACACGCGTAATGCGTCTGGAGAACGGGCGCCTGGAGACTGTCCGCTAACCGATGGCCACGACTCCGAACGCCTTGAGCAGCGCTATCTTTTCGTGGCTGTTCAGGTATTCTCCAGCCTTGTACAGGAGCCCGCGTTCAGCATAGGTGCGGCCGAAATGCCGCCACCCTCCTGCCAGATGCAGCATGCCGAGCGGAGGGTATGGCGGCCAAGCGGCGCGAATCACGCCGGCCTTGTCGCGGAACGGCGGGTTCCACAGGCACAGGTAGTTGTACAGCGGATCGAAATAACGGGCCTTCGCGCCCGTCTTTACCAACTTGTTTAGCGCGGTCTGTTCGGCGAAATGGCGTGTGGTCGGCGCATGAAGGTCGAAGTCCCGGAAATAGATGGCCTCGAGTTCGATCTTCCAACTGTCCCACAGGCCGCTTTCGGCATGCATGACCACGAAGCCGCTGTTGATGTTCGGCAAGAGATGCAGGGCTTGTGCGAGTTCCGGGCCGTACAGTGCCTCGTAATAGCCGTACATTTCGCGCCGTGTCACCTCTACCTCATCGTTGACGCGGGTGTAGGTGAAGTGGATTTCGGGCGCGACCAGCAGGCTGTCGGGGTGTTGGAGGGCTTCTTGCCGAAGTGTCGCGATGATGGAAGCGTCCTGGAACCAGGTGTCGCAGTCGATCCAGCACAGCACTTCGGCATCCGGAAACAGGTCGGGCAGGAATGCCCGGCAGGTCATTGCCCGATAGTAGCCGAGGCTGGGCGCGGCAAGAGGGCCCATGACCTCGTTGACGCCGGGGAGGATCGCGATGCCCTGACTGCGAAACCAATCGAGCGACGGCTCTCGGCAGCCCAGGTCGAGGAAGGCCAGGCGGACGCCGGGCGGCAGCATTCCGGATTCGATCAGAGACAGGTACATGCCCTTGGCAAGCGGAAAATATCCCTCGTCGCACGCGGACATCACCACCATGCTGCCGTCGCGCATCCTGTCCCCCGTTCCGCGATTGGGCATTGCCTCGAAATCGCGCCATAATTGCCCCCAAATACAGGATGCAACTTCACACGGGGGTGGGTTCAGGTCAATATGGCTGCCATGGGCGGGACCAATGAAATACGACTTGTCACCACCGGCACGCGCGGCGACGCGGCGCCATTCATTGCCTACGCTCGCCAACTGATGGACGCGGGGCAGGCCGTCGTTCTGTTATCCAATGCCGATCACGCTGCCCTGGCGGCCAGGCATGGCGTACCGTTCGAAGCCGTATGCGCACCTGACTGGCCGCAATATGGGCGCGACGAGGCGGCCTTTTTCGAGCAGGTCGTTATGCCGGGATACCGCGCGGTTTTCGACAGCATCGCCGTCGCGCCCGTAACGGCGCGAATCATTGCGCGGACGGGCAATTGGGGGGCGCAGTTCGCAGCCGAGCGCCTGGGGTTGCCGTTTTCGCGAATCGCCCTGCAACCCTGCGCGATCCGCCGGGAAGGACATCCGGTCTCCCGTCGCGAGATCGAATTGCTGAACGGCTTTCGCGCGGACATCGGTCTGCCGTTGCTCGATGATAGCGGTGCCGTGCCCGAAACCTGGCAGGATACGGTTTGTTTTTTTCCGAAATGGTTCGGCATGCCGCAAAGCGACTGGCGCGAAAGCGGCCGTTGTGCAGGTTTTGTCTATCTGGACGACGCCAGGTACCGGCCGGACGCGGAACTGGAAACGTTTCTGGCGGCGAAACCGCCGGTCGTCGTTTCGCTCGGCAGCGGCATGCAGCATGTCCATCCGTTCCTCGAAGCCGCGGAGGCGACGGCGGAACGATTAGGTTTGCCGGTTTTGCTCCTCAGCGGGTTTACGGATGGCTGGTCGCCGCCTCCCGATATTCTCGTGCGGCCCCATGCCGATCATGGCTACCTGCTACCGCGCGCGCGCCTCATCTTGCACAATGGCGGCATAGGAACGGTGGCGCAGGCCATCCGTGCCCGGATCCCGCAAATCGTGGTGCCGTTGATGTGGGATCAGCCCGATAATGCAGCGCGGGTTCAAAAGCTAGGACTGGGCGTCCATGTTTCCCCGTGCGACGACATGGCCGACAAACTGGTTGCCGTCATCAGTTGTCTCTTGGCGGCCGTCGAACCGTCGTGAGCGCAGATGATTGCGCACCAGGCGGCCAGACGGCGTCAGCATGTCTTCGGGCCAATCGCCTTCAGGAGATGCGCCGGGCATCAGCGCCGCGGCGGTTTCGAACTTGTCCGCGATGGACCAGTTGAAATGTCCGATCCCGTTCGCCTCGAGGAAATGCCACCAGGCTTGTGTTTCATTCGGAGCAAACCGGCCGTCCCCGTTGGCTTCACATGTTCCGTATTCGCTGGCCAGAAGTGGAAGGCCCTGGTCGATGGCGATCCGGCAGTTCCGTCGGAGGGTTTCGCCATGGGACGCTGCATAGAAGTGGATGGCGTAGGCGATATTGTCGAGGGCGAGCGGCGCCGCCGCCGGGATGTCGGGCCGCTGGCTGTAATTCGGTGTGCCCACTATGATCAGGCTGTCGGGAGCGTGGGCGCGGATCACGGGCACAAGCGCCTCGCAGTAGGGGCGGATATCCCGATGCCAGTCGTAGCGCGGGTAGGGCTCGTTCCAGATTTCGTAGACCAAGTGGGGAAGGCCGGCGTATGCCTGCGCCAGCCGGCCGAAGAATTCGGCCGCCGGCTCCGGTTCGGGCTCGTGCGTGTGCCAGTCGACGACAACATACATGTCTTCGGCCACGGCGGCTTCGACGACGCGCGCCACCTTTTCCCATTCGGCTTCGGGGTTTTCGCGGTAGCCTCCATATCCCACCGCCACGGCCGTGCGGACGGCGTTACTGCCCCAATCCCGGTGCAGCCATTTTACTGTGCCCGCGCAGTAGAATTGTGGCATCCACTGGCTCCAGAAGAGCGACATGCCGCGCAGGAGGAAGGGACGGCCGTGCCGGTCGACTACACGATTGCCCAGCGTCCGTAGGGGGCCGCCCCGACTGACCGCTCCAGAAATCACGGTACCTTCCTTCGCAGCCGGGAAGTTAACGCGGCAGCCTCGATATGGTCGCAAACCCTTGCAACTGCCGGGTCTGTGGCAATGGCGGTCGCGACCTTCTTCAGACGCTGCCGCATGAGCGTGTCTTCTGTCAGCCTCCGGACCAGTTCGGCCCAGGCCTCTACCGGCAGGTTGTCCCGCATGATGGCGGCGCCGAGGCCGAGTTTGGCGACGCGGACGGCATTGTCAGGCTGGTCGAAACGGTCTGGCAGAATGATCTGAGGAATGCCGGCGCGCAAGGCTTGCGCCGTGGTGCCGATGCCGCCATGATGCACGATCAGCCGAGCTGACGGCAGGACTTTGTCTAGGTCAGCAAAATTCTTTTTGAGAATGGGGACCGCAACCTGGTCGACTGTGATGGGCTGCGCGCTGAGAAACAGGCCTGGCATCTCAGCGGCTTCGCAAATCTGTGCGGCCTTGCGAAAGAAGCGAGCGACGTCGGTGACACCAGTTCCCGGCGTAAAGACCAGCGGGGCGCCGTGGCTGGTGATGAAGGCATCGATCTCAGGATCGCGCGCACCGCCGAGGTCGAACAGGAAGCCGGTGCAGAGGCAGTTGTGCGGCCAGTCTTCCGGCGGGCGGGCGAACCATTTGGGCGCCAGGACAAGGCTTGACGTTTCGGTCCTTGGCCCCATGCGGCCAAGCGGGTGCGGCGGCAAACCGACGGAACGGCGGAAATCGTTGCGGTGTCGGTAATGCCCGCGCAGAAGCTCGACCAGCAGATAGAGGGCGGGGACCAGCAGTTGGCGGGCGATCTGGCCACTCTGCCCTTCGACCAGGCGGTTCAGCGGCCAGGGCGGCCGTTTTAGAGACTTTACGGCCGACGGCTGCAAGGCGATCTTGACATGGGGCCGGTCATATTTTTCCGCTGCGCTTTCCATGCCCAGCATGTTGGCGCGATAGACCAGGATGCAATCGGGATTTTCGCGTAATCGTTGCGAGACGTATTCGAACGATTTTCGGAACGACGGAACAGTGGCGCTTCTGAAGAAGCGGTTGTCGTCACGTCCGCTTTGAGGTGGGTCCTGGGGGGCGATGGGGTGAAAGGCGGCGCCGGTCGCCGTGACGGCATCGCGCCAGTTTTCGTTGGCCAGCAGGGTGGTATCGTGGCCGCGCGAGACCAGTTCGCGGCACAGGGCAAGAAAGGGCACGATGTCACCCCGCGTGCCCATTGTGCACAATATGATCTTTGCCGCTGCCAACAGGCTTCCCCCCCGCGATGCGATGTCCTTAAGGGCTATCGCAAAACGCGAGCGAACGAAACCGAATTCTGAGTTTTCATCAATAGACCGGGCAGCGCATCCAGCGGTAGGGCCGCGCCCACATCACGCCCAGGGCGCGCACCAGCACGAAGCCGTGCGATTCGGGCGGGCCGTCGTCGACCGCGTCGCAGTTGGGCAGCGAAACATAGGGGCTGTAGCCGTCGCGGCGGACGTCGAGCGGACCGTCGCCGTTGAGCTTCACCTCGGCGACGTCAAAGCTGACATAGCCGCCGTCATAGAGGTGGTCGTCGATGCGCGCGCGCTGGTTCAACACCACGACATGGGCCGATTTCTGGCGCGAGCGCTGCAGGTAGTCGCGCGCCGGGGCGAAGCAGCCGTCCGTCGACTTGTCGTTGCGGTCGCGCCAGCCGCGATTGTCGCCGCAGTCGACGATGAACATGTCGTCGCCATAGGCCTCGTAGACCGCCGACGGCACCGGCGCCAGCGGCGCGCCGCAGCGGCTAAGCGCCTTTTCGGTGATATAGAGGCCGCCTTCACCCGGTTCGACATACCAACGGACGGGCTCGGCCGCCCAGCAGCCGTCGACCGCCGTCATCATCGATTTCCTGAACCAGCGGCCGTCGGCCTTGAACTTGTTGTCGCCCTTGCGCTTCAGCACCCACTGGTCGATGTCCTTGTCGCCCAGGATATCGCCGGCATTGACGGCGTTGTGGGCGGCGATCAGGTCCAGTTCCTGTTCGTCCGGATGGGTCTGCAGCCAGGTGATGGCGGGCACGGCGCACCAGGTGGTGCGGAGGCTGTATTGCGGATCGCACTGGCCCGGGACCGCCAGGTAACGGCGCTGCCCCGCCACGCGCAGCATCTCGGTCGGATGGCGGCCGCCTTCGGAGCGGATGACATTGCCTTCGGGCGTGTAGGGACCGTGCGGTTCGTGTGGGCCGCCGCCACAGCTGACGATCTGGCTTTCGGTGGCTGAAAAGGCGCCGCCCTTCGCCGTAATGCCATAACCGACGTCTTCGCCGTTCAGGGCATAGCAGTCGCGCGGCACCTGGATGTTCGAGGTCGGCAGTTCGACCGGGCGCGCATCGACGCCTCTCGCGTCGCGCCGGATGTCGTAGAGCCGGAAGTCACGTCCATAGGGACCGGACAGGCGCTGGTTGTCCTCGACGGGACGGTTGACGAACAGAACGCGCAAGGGCTTGTCGCCCAGCGGCAGGCCGTCGGCGCACAGGTCCCCGGCGGAGAGCTTGCAACGGTCGCGCGGCGCGGCGACGGGCAGGGTGTCGCCAATGACTTCGCGCACAGTGCCGAATTCCGGCGGCCTGACCAGCTGCGGCTGGCGCGACTGCGCGGCCGCGATGGCCGGCACGGTCAGCGCTACGAAAACGATACCGGTCAACCAGGCTCTGCGCGCCATCGACCCCTCCCTGAATTATGCCCGGGCCGAAGTTAACGCTATTGCCGCGCCGATTTCAACGGGGGCCTTCATCGCAAACATCGTCACATATGTGACAAGTGTCCGCGCTATGCCGGTACCGCCGGTCCTGAAGCGCTCTCCCCGAGGTCACCATGACCAACCTTGTCCTTAACCGCCGCAGCCTTGTGCTGGGTGGCCTTGCCACGTTCGCAGTCCCGGCCCGGGCCGCGGGCGACGGCCCGTTCACCCAGGGCGTCGCGTCAGGCGATCCGTCGCGCCAGGGCTTCGTCCTGTGGACGCGGTTGGCCCCCGATCCCCTGGCGGCGGACGGACTGGGCGGCATGCCCGCACCGGCGACCGTGACCTGGACCGTCTATGATGATGAAGCCCTTGAAAAGCCGGTGGCCACGGGGCAGGTGACGACGCATCCCGACAGCGCCCACACCGTCCACGCCGAGGTCATGGGCCTGAAGCCCGACCGCTTCTACTGGTACCGCTTCGAAGCGCTCGGCGCGCAAAGCCGCCCGGGGCGGGCGCGCACCCTGCCGCTGCCCGGGGCGCGGCCGTCGCAGTTGCGGCTGTGCTTCGCTTCCTGTTCGAACTATGAGCAGGGCTATTTCTCGGCCTACCGCCACATTGCGGACGAGGCGCCCGACTTCGTCATGTTCCTCGGCGACTATATCTATGAAGGCAGCAACAAGGATCCGAAGAAGGCCACGGTCCGCCGGCACGACCGGGTCGCGGATGTTCGCGACCTGCCGGCCTACCGCAACCGTTACGCCCTCTATCATACCGACCCGGACCTGCAGCGCCTGCGCGCCGCGGCGACGGCGCTGATCACCTGGGACGATCACGAGGTGCAAAACGATTACGGCGCCTACCTGTCGCAATACATGCGCGACGACGTCAATATGCCGGCCCTGCGCCAGGCCGCCTACCAGGCCTTTTACGAGGCCATGCCGCTCGGCCGCCGCGCCCTGCCGCACGGCCCGCACATGAAGCTCTATACGGGCTACCGCTTCGGCAGCCTGGCCGCGATCGACATGCTCGACGGGCGCCAGTACCGTTCCGCCGCCGCCTGCCCGAACGGCGACGCGCGCAAGGGGCACGTGGTCACGGACGCCTGCACCGACCGTGTCGATCCGCACCGCTCCATGCTGGGATTTGAACAGGAAAAATGGCTCTGCGACCGCTTCGCCAAAAGCGACGCCACCTGGAACCTGATGGGCCAGGACCTGCTGGTCGCGGCCTTCGTCCAGAAGGGCAAGGACAGGGACAAGAACCCCATCATCGGCCACTACACCGACGGCTGGGACGGCTATCCGGCGACGCGCGAACGCCTGCTCTGGGCCATGCAGGCGTCGCGGTTGCGGAATCCGGTCATGCTGGGCGGCGACATCCATTCCTTCTGGGCGACCGAACTCAGGCCTTCGCCCGATGCGCCGGTGGTGGCGACCGAATTCGTCGGCACCTCGGTGACGAGCGATAATCCCTCGCACCAGGACTTCGCCGACATGCTGCCCGAAAATCCGCACGTGAAGTATTTCAACGCGCGCAGCCACGGCTACGTCTCGGTCACCGTGCGGCCGGACCACCTGGAGACACGCTTCCAGGCGATTTCAGACCGCGCCGATCCGAACGCCACGGTGTCGACGGAAAAGCGCTTCGTCGTCGAAAACGGCCGGCCGGGCGTGGTTGAAGGCTGAAAGCGTCAGCGGCCAAAGACGCCGCTCTCTACCGGTGATGCCGGTGGCGGCGGTGATGCCGGTGGTGCGTCTTCGCTTTTCCCGCGCCGAAGTGCACGCCGATGGTGACGCGGCGGTTCCTGGCATTCTTCACGCCGTCATGCGTCCTGACCGCCAGGTGGGTTTCGCCGTGCCAGGCGACCGTGATCGTTTCGGGCGCGACGCCGCCGGCCTTCAGCGCCTCGGCCACCGCCGTGGCGCGGCGGCGCGACAGGCCCATATTGTAGGCCGCGCTGCCCGAGGTGTCGGCATAGCCGTCGACGCGGACATGGGCGTCCGGAGCGGATTGGGCGTGCTGCGCGGCGTCCGACACAACGGCCTGGGCCTTGTCGTCGAGCTTCGCGCCGCCGAGCGGGAAATAGGCGGTGAAATGACGGGCCTTGACCGAAGGCGCCGCCGCTTCGGGCAGCGGGACGGTGGTGACGGCGGACGCCGGTTGCGCGGCCGGCGGCGCGGCCGGATCGGTTGCAGTGGCCGGATCTGCCGCCGGCATGCCGGATTGCGGGACGGGCAGGGGCGCCGGGGCCGGCTGTGCCGCGTCCTGTTGCGGCGCGGCCTTGGCCTTGCCGCGCGACTTGCCAGGCTTGCGGGCCGAAGCGGCGAAGAAACGCCTGGGCTCACTGGCCGTGGCGGCGGCGTCGGAGCCGGGGGCGGCATCGGCTTCGCCGGCCTGCGTTGCGGGTTGGGCGGCAGGAGCCGGTGCGGAAGCCGTGGCCGGCGGCGGAACAGTTGCCTGCGAAGCCGGATCGGCCTGGGCCACGGCAACCGGCGCGGCCGGGACAGGCGGCGGGGCTGAAGCGGCCTCGACCCTGTGCGACCGGGTAAACGGCAGGGACAGGGCGGGGAAGTGCAAGCCGGCATGGAGAGGCTTTGCCGGCGGCGGCGAGGCGTCGCTGTAGGACGGCGGGGGCGTCGACGATCCACCGCCAAAGGTCCAGCGCAGGCCGACGCTCAGGGACTGGTCCTTGATCGGGCCCGCGGCTTTCGCCGTCCAGGTGTCGGTCGTACCATTGTGGGCGTCGCTCATGGCCACGTCGTAGGACGTCGACGCCGTGCGCAGGTAGCGGTAGGTCATGTCGAAATGCAGGCTTTGCGTCACGTCCCAGCTGGCCCCGGCCAGGATCTGGCCGGCCGGCACGGTCCTGTCGCCCGCCATGCCGTAGCCGAGGGCGTGGCCAGCCGTCGTATCGGTCTCGGCATAACCGGTTTTGACGCGGACGACGCCCGCGCCGACGCCGACGAAGGGGTGGATCGGCAGGTCGGGCCGCAGGTCGAAGATGGCATTGGCCATCAGCGAGGTCTTGTCGAAAGCCCCTAGGTCGGCCGCGCGGCTGCTGCCCAGGCCGTTGATCACCGTGCCGGGGCGTGTGCCCACCTCGATTTCGGCGCGGAGACCGGGCGTGAAGCGGTAGCCGGCGCGGGCGAATCCTTCGGCGGCATAGTCCGGTTTCAGCGTATAGGTGCCCGCCGCGGCCGGTGCCGTCGCGGCGGCGTTCGATGAGGTCAGGGTGACATCGGTGACCTTCAGCGCCTGCGAAGAGGACAGGTCGTGGCCGCCGTCGGCGGCGACGTACCAGCCAAGCTTCGTGTCGGCCAGCGCGGTTCCCGCGCACACCGCGCCGGTCAGCGCCACGGCGGTGCCGGTGATGAGACGAAAACGAAAACCTGCCATGAACCAGCCCGAAAAACGCACTTATGAAACCGCAACTTAGCAGCCCCGAAGCGATTTCAGAATGCCCCGGCGCCCGCCGCTGCAGAATAGCGGACGGCGCGGCATATTTGTCCCGGATACGCTTTTCTGGGGCAAAGACGGGGCGCCGCCGCCCGGAGTTAGCCCGACAGGCGGCCAAATCTGTCCGCGCCGGGGCAAAAATGCGCGGGGGAGGGGCTGCGTCCTGATGCCGTCCTTATTTTTCGAGCCGCATTTTCCCCGCGCATTTTGCAGGGGAATGAAAGACCTATGGTGCCAGGGGCCTGAGGCCGCAGTTTTTTAGCAAGGGGCACTGTCATGCCGGGTGAGAAAATCCTTCTTGTCGACGACGAACCGGAAATCCGCAACATGCTGAGCATATTTCTCGGGGTCGAGGACTACGAGATCCATGAAGCCGACAACGGCAAGGCGGCGCTCCGCCAGGCGATCGCGCAAAAGCCGGACCTGATCCTGCTCGACCTGGGCCTGCCGGACATGGACGGCAACGAGGTCATCGAAGCCATCCGCAAGTTCTCCAACGTGCCGGTCATCGTGCTGACCGCGCGCACCGAGGACCAGCAGGTGGTTCAGGCGCTCAACCTCGGCGCCGACGACTATGTGACCAAGCCCTTCCGCGCCGACATCCTCCTGGCGCGCATCAAGGCCAATCTGCGCCATCGCGGCCCGGCCAACGACGATTGCAACGCGGTTGAAAACGGCCCCGTGCGCATCGACCTCGACCGCCACGAAGTCATGATCAACGGCAAGCTGGCCGCCTTCACGCCCAAGGAATTCAATCTCCTGCACCTGTTCGTCGCCAACAAGGGCAAGATGATCACGCACAAGCAGATCCTGCGCGAGGTCTGGGGACCGCAGCACGTCGACGATACGCAATACCTGCGCGTATACATCGGCCAGGTGCGCAACAAGCTCGAGGCCGCCGCGGGCCTGGGCGCCAGCATCACCTCGGAGTCCGGCATCGGCTACCGCATGGAGGCGCTCGGCCCGGCGACCAGTACGGCCGCCGCCTGACGGCCCGTCCCTTCGTTTCTCCGAACCTGATCCCCGAAGGGCTGCCTTCGGGGACTTTTTTGCCGAAATAAATTAGCATTGACTAATGAATTAGCATTGGCTAATTGATTTCCATGACCGAAATCGCTCCAAGCCCCGTCACGACCGTCATGCGCGCCCTGGCCGACCCGACCCGGCGCGCCGTGTTCGAGCGCATCTTCGCCAGCGACGAAATTTCCGTCGCCGAACTGACGCGGGGCAGCGGCGTAAGCCAGGGGGCCGTATCCCAGCATCTGAAGACGCTGAAGGCGGCGGGGCTGGTCGCCGAACGCGCCCTTGGCCGCAACGTCTATTACCGCGCCGACCCCCGGGGGCTGGAGCCGCTGGTCACGTGGATGGACTATTACGGCGTCTTCTGGCGCGACCGCTTCGCGAACCTCAGAACCTTGTTGAAGGACATCGACCCATGACCCAAACCGAAACCCGCGACATCGTCATCGACGAGATTCTGCCGCATCCGGCGGACGTGATCTGGAAGACCCTGACTACGCCCGAACTGATCGGCCGCTGGATCATGCCGGCGGAAGGCTTCGAGGCCATGGCGGGCAAGGCTTTCACCTTCAGGACCACGCCGGGCGGGGCCTGGGACGGCATCATCCATTGCCGCGTGCTTGAGGTCGAGCCCGGCCGGCGCCTCAGCTATGCCTGGAAAGGCGGACACCCGGACAATGTCTCCGGATACGGCGCGCCGCTCGATACGGTCGTCACCTGGACGCTGACGCCGGTCGAGGCCGGCACGCGCGTGAACATGGTTCATTCCGGCTTCGCCATGCCGCGCAACGAAGGCGCCCATTACCACATGGGCCAGGGCTGGGCGAAAATCGTCAGGCAGATCGGCGCGGTCGCCCGCGAGGCGGCGTGACCATGGCCGGGCCCTATACCGGCGGCTGCGCCTGCGGCCGCATCCGTTACGCTGTTCACGGCGAGCCCGTCTTCAGCAACCACTGTCAGTGCCGCGACTGCCAGCGCGAAAGCGGCACGGGGCACGGTTCCTACGCGACCTTCGCGCGATCGGGCGTGACGGTGACCGGGGAGGCCGCGTCCTGGGACATGACGGGTGACAGCGGCAACATCAAGACCCGTTATTTCTGCCCGGTCTGTGGAACGGCGGTCTATATGATGTTTTCGGCCGCGCCCGAGGTCTTTACCATTCGCGCCGGAAGCCTCGATGATCCCGGACGCTACCGCCCCCAGGCGGTTACCTACGCCTCGCGCGGCCATGCCTGGGACCGGCTCGATCCGGACATGGCGAAATTCGCGCGCATGCCGGCGCAATGAGCAAAAATGGCGCCGGTCACGGGACCGGCGCCACGGTCGTCCGACGCCAACCCTGGGCCTACTTGCCGCCCAGCGCCGAGGTTACGGCGTGCCAGGCCTTCGACATTGCGCCGGGCTGGCGGGCCGAGCCGGGCTGGAGGTTCCCTGTGTCGGCGACCGCGCCGGCGGGCCGGGCGGTGTCGCCGGCCACGGCCACCTGCGTCGGCGATGAAATGGCGGCCAACAGTTGCGCATCGCTCTTCGGGCCGCTCAGCAGCGCCAGGACGGCCGGGCTTTGCAGGTCCGCGGCGGCGTCGCCGACGGCCCGGGCCGCGCAGGCGGCTTCGGCGTTTTGCGACATCGGATCCGAAAAATCGGAGTGGCAGGCCTGATAGGCCGCGGCCTGGAGGCGGGCATACATCATGCGGGCACCTGCCGGCGTGTTGAGGTCGAGGCCTTTGGCGCTGACGTGAAGCTCGGACGCGACTTCCGTGCCTGAGGCGGCATCCTGGGCGAGGGCGGCGGCGGGAAGCGAAAGAGCGAGGGCGGCGCCGAGCGCCAGGATGATGCGGACCATTGAGAAGTCTCCACGGAGAGGGTGGCGGGAAAAGGCGACGCTACGCTTTACGCGGACTGGGTATTGCTGACGCGATTGCCGGGTCTGTGTGACGCCGGTGCGTCGGTTTCGTGAATGTTGCATGAGATATTATCCGCGAATCGACAGTATCTGCTGAAAACGCAGCGGGTACGCGGTGATCAATGCAACAATTGTCTCCGCAGAAACTATAAAATTGAAAGTTTTCGCGGTAAAATGCGCTATATAATACAAATTTATGCGATGGATATCGCAGAGTTCCGCGCAGTTGCTCCGCTTTACGCGTCATTTCAAGCTATATTTATTGTATTGACGGCAACTGGCGCAATAAATGGTGGCCGCCGTGGCTATTCTGCATCGCTTTGAGCCAAATGTAACGATCCGGATTCCGTGTCCGCCGCATGCTTTTCGCGAAAAGCCGGTGTCCACGTTTTGGCAACGGGCTCACGGTCCGGACGCCCGAATCCTTGATCTGAAGCAAGGACTTATATCGGCGGTCGTAGAGAATGACCGTCGGTATTCGTTTTTTTCAGCTCAAACGCCGCATGGCTCGCCGCCCACGAAGCTTTGTCCTGACGCTTCGCTCCTTGAGGACCA
>CAKZJB010000017.1 GCA_936940865.1 uncultured Asticcacaulis sp.
AGGGGTGTATTGCGCGGCATAGACCCGGCCGCTGCTGATCACCGACCAGTTGCCGGCCGTGGCGCCGATGCGCGATGCCGGCACCGAAACGAGCGCGTCGGGCTGGTCGTGCGACGACGGGTTTTCGACGGTGACGCCGGCCTTCACGGGCTCGACAGGCGCCAGGTTCAGGTCCGCCACGGCGGTTGCCGCCAGCAGGACCGCGCCGACGCCATAGTGCTGGGTATCGTCGTATTCGACGGCGTCGGGGCGGTCGCCGACCGGCTGGACATAGCCGACCTTGCCATCGGGGTGCACGGCGCGGCTGAGCGCCGCCCAGCCCTTGCGCACCACGGGCTCGTAAGTTGTCCGGTCAAGCAGGCCGGCCTTGATGCCCCAGGCGAAGCCGTAAGTATAGAAGCCGGTGCCGCTCGATTCCGGCAGCGCCGTTTCCGGATCGCCGAGCAGCGAGGGCGCCCAGAAGCCGTCGGGTTTCTGGATCGACTTCAGTTTGGCGGCCATTTCCTTGAAGATCACCGCCATCCTGACCCGGTCGGGATCGGTATCGGGCAGCAGCGCCATCATGCGCGCCAATCCTGCGAACACCCAGCCGTCGCCCCGCGACCAGAAGACCTTTTTGCCATTGATGTCGCGGCGGTCGAAAAAGCGGCTGTCACGGAAATAAAGGTGCTCGTCCCTGTCGTAGAGCAGCTCCGTCGTCGCCCAGAACTCGCGCTTGGCGAAGTCCGCATATTTGGGATCGCCGGTGACCTTCGACATTTCGAGCCAGACGGGCGGGGCCATGAACAAAGCATCCGCCCACGACCAGCGGTCCTGGGACGGCACGCTGCCGTCGGCGCCTTGCACGAAATGCAGGTCGACTTGTTGGTGATTGGCCAGGATCCAGTCGAGGCGGGCCCTTAACGGCGTAAGGGCAGCGTCGCCTCCGCCATGGCGCGCCGCCCACAGATAGGCGGTGCCGATGGTGAAGTCGTCGGCGTGGAAGGGGCGGCGGCCGGGTTCCCAGGCATTGTCCCTGCCGCGTTGCAGGATGGCGTCGGCGAATTCGGGATTTTGGCTGTGGTCGGCCAGGGCCGCCAGGCCGACGAAGAGCGCGCCCTGTTCCCAGCCCTTCGGATCGGGCATGGATTTCACCGAACGCGGATACTCGCCCCGCGCCAGCGCCTTGAGTTGCCAGTCGCCGGCCTTCTCGGCGAGCGCGATGACCGCGGCCGGCTTCCACGGCACGGCGTCGGCCACGGCGACGGATGGCGGTGGCGTCGGGGCTTCGGCCCTGGCCAGGTCGGGGGCGAGAGCGGGCGAAAAGGCAAGCAGGCTTGCGGCGGTGACGAACGCCGTATTCAACTTCATCTGGGGCTCCACCGGTTTGTTTTTATTATCGTAAATCGGCGAGCGAGACGCCCGCCATGTCGTCGTAGTCGAGATTGTCCCCGCCCATGGCCCACACGAACGCGTAGGCCGATGTCCCCGCGCCCATGTGCACCGACCAGGACGGGCAGATCACGGCTTCCTCGTTTTTCACCACGATGTGGCGCGTTTCTTCCGGCGTGCCCATGATGTGAAAAAGGCGCTCGGTGTCGTCGAGGCCGAAATAGAAATAGACCTCGGAACGCTGTTCGTGGCGGTGCGGCGGCAGGGTGTTCCACACATTGCCGGGCGCTATCTCGGTCAGGCCCATGAGCAGTTGCGCCGACGGACAGGTATCGGGCGTGATGAACTGATAGATCGAGCGCGCATTGCTGTTGCGCTCGCCGCCGCGCCGTAGCGGCGTGATCGTGTCGCGCGGCAGAAGGCGCGTATCGTGGCGGCTGTGCGCCGGCGTGCTGGCCAGGTAGAAGCGTGCGCCATCGCCGGAAAAGATGATGTCGCGGGCGCCTTGACCGACATAGAGGGCGTCGAAGCGTTGCAGCCCGTAGTCCTTGCCGTCGACCCCGACCGTGCCGGGGCCGTCGCCGATATTGACCACGCCCAGTTCGCGGCGCGCCAGCAGGGGGACGCCGTCGGCCTGGGCCGGGAGGGGGAGGCGGGCCGCGCCCGGCGCCGCCCCGCCGACGATCATCCGCTCCTGATGGACATAGGCCAGGTTCAGGCCGCCGGCTTCGAACAGGTTTTCGACGAGGTAATGCCCGCGCAAGGCCGCGCTGCTGGCGCCGTCGAGCACCGAAGGCGGCGTGGCGTAGTGGACGGATTTAAACATCCGCGCCTACTTCAATTCCGGCGCGACGGCGGCCAGGGCGGCGCGGGCGCAGGTATCGGCATCGGCATGCGGAACGTCGGCGACGGCCAGTCCGCCGAACACCTTTCCGTCCTTGTGCAGCGGCAGGGAGCCGGCGTGCGGATTGTAGAGGTCCTTGTGCGCGGCGATATCGGCGGCAAAGGCAGCGTCGCTCTTCTGGCGCGGTTCCATGTCCGAGCCCGGCGCGTCGTAGTGCGCGGCGGCGGCGGCCTTCAGCGGCGCGGCGACGGGCGGCTTCGGCGCACCGTCGGCGCGCAGGATCACCTTTATGCGGCCATCGCTATCGACCACGGCGGCGCTGGCCTCAAGCCCGCGCGCATGGCAGGCGTCGAGCGCGCCCTGGGCCAGTTTCAGGGCAAGCGGAAGAGAAGGGCCGGGGGCCTCCGTAACGGGCGCCGCCGGCTTGTCTTCGGCCAGGGCCGGACAGGCCGCAAAACCGGCCAGCACGGTAACGGCATACAAAAACCGGCGCATACGACCCTCCATCTGTCTTTCATCCGGCGTAACACATAAGGGTATGCCGTTCAATATAGTGAAACGGCCGCCTCAATATTTATCCGGGGAAGCCGAGGTCGCGGCTGATGGCCAGGGCCGTATCGGCGACATAGCCGCGCAGGGATGCCATGCGGGGCTCGTCCATATATTGCTGGGCGCTGGACACACTGATGGCGGCGACGATGCGGCCGCCCCTGTCGCGCACCGGCGCGGCGACGCAACGGATGCGGTCTTCGTTCTCGTCGAGGTCGAGCGCACAGTCCTCGGCCTTGTAGCGCTTCATCAGCTCGATCCAGGACTTCAGGTCGTAGCGGTAGTTGGGCTGGTCGCGCGCCTCGCGCTGATAGACTTCGCGCCAGTATTCCTCGTCGCTATCGAAGAGGAGAACCTTGCCGAGGCCGGTCGGACGGATCGGCTGGCGCTCGCCGATTACGCAGCGAACCTGGATGCGGCGCGTGCCGGGAATCTTGTCGATATAATGGACCTGGTTGTGGTCTAGCACGCCCAGGTTCACCGTGTCGCCGGTATCGGCCGCCAGCTTGAGCAGGTGGGGATGGGCCACGCGCGTGATGGTGATCTGTTGCGAGGCGATCCAGCCGAGTTCGAGCAGCTTGGTGCCGAGACAATAGCCGTCGCGCGGGCTGAGGGTGAGGTAACGGCCTTCGACCAGGGTGGTGGCCAGGCGGTGCACCGTGCTTTTGTTGAGGCCCAGCGAGCGCGAGATGCGCGCCAGCGTATTGTCGCCACGCGCCACGCGGTCGAGAACCTCGAGCCCGCGCATCAGGGTAAGGGCGCCGGTGATCGACCGGCTTTCGGTCTCGGTGGCGGCCTCCGGCGTGCCCTCGGGCGCAGTTTCGGGGTCCGGGGCGAATTCGTTGCTTATTCCATCCATGGCGCGAATCTATCCACCGCCGGGGGTAACTTCAAGCGGAGACTTGAAACGCCGTTTCAGGAAATGCCTGGGCCTATTGCGAGGCCGCCTGAGCATCGGACTGTGTTGCGGCATCGCCGGACGCCACGGTGTCCGGGGAATGCGGCAACAAGGGCGCCGCGAACAGCAGCAGGCTGACCAGAACGCCTGGAACGCCGATGATATAGGCCCAGAAGCGCATCGGGATGAAGAAGAGGCTGCTGGCATCGCGCTTCACGACGAACCTTTGCCCCGTGGCTTCGTCGACCAGGCGGCGTTGCGGGCCGCGGCTGAGCGCCTTGGCCGTGAACCAGATGAACAGGCCGGCCAGGGCCGAGATGGCCCCCACCCAGGCGGCGGCGACAATGTTTTCCGGGATGCCCAGCGCCTTCAGGCCAAAAGCCAGCAGGCTGCCGGCGACGACGGCGGCGAACACGAGCGGCACCACAAGAATGCCCCAGCCGCGCCAGATGATGATCCACATGGAATGTCCCCTCCCCAGGTTCGAAATCACTTTGATCATTTTTGCGAAAAGGTATCAACTTTCGCTCTTCCGAGGCGATGGGCAGGCAAGAATTGTGACTGGTCTGCCATTGACGGAAAGTGGTCCGACCAATTATAAGTCTGGAATTGTTTTTCCAGAAAAGTCCCGTTCGAAAAGAGATGCCGATGACTGCCCCCGCCGACCGCAACCTCATGGTCCAGACGATGCGCTGGTTCGGACCGTCCGACCCGGTCAGCCTGTCCGATATCCGCCAGGCCGGCTGCGAAGGCGTCGTCTCGGCCCTGCACCACATCCCGAACGGCGAGGTCTGGACGGTCGAGGAAATCCTGAAGCGCAAGGCCGAGATCGAAGCCGCCGGCCTGGTTTGGAGCGTGGTCGAAAGCCTGCCGATCCACGAAGACATCAAGACCCACGGCCCGACGCTCGGGCGCGCCATCGAAAACTATCGCATCAGCATAGAGAATCTGGCGGCGTGCGGCGTCACGACCATCACCTACAACTTCATGCCGCTGCTCGACTGGACGCGGACGGATCTTCATTACGCCATGCCGGACGGCGCCCGCGCCCTGCGATACGAGGCCGTGGCGGTCGCCGCCTTCGACATCTTCCACATCCGGCGCCCGGACGCCGCCGCCGACTACGCGCCCGAACTGGTTGAGCGCGCCCGTGTCCGTTACGAAGCGATGAGCGAGGCCGGGCGCAAGGACCTGGAACGCACCATCATCAAGGGCCTGCCGGGCAGCGAGGAAAGCTTCGGCGTCGACGAGTTCCGCGCGGCCTTGCGCACCTATGACGGCATCGATCATGCGAAGCTCAAGGATCACATGGTCCACTTCCTCAAGGCCGTATGCCCGACGGCTGATGCGGCGGGCGTCAAGCTGGTCGTCCACCCCGACGATCCGCCCTTCTCCATCTTCGGCCTGCCGCGCGTCGTGTCGACCGAGGCGGACCTGGCCGACCTGTTCGAGCGCGTGCCCAACGAATCGAACGGCCTGTGCTTCTGCGCCGGTTCGTTCAGCATCCGCGCCGACAACGACCTGGCGGCGATGATCGAGCGGTTCGGCAATCGCATCTACTTCACGCACCTGCGCAATACGCGCCGGGAAAACGACGCGCCCGGCCGCGAACACAACGCCATCGACTTCCACGAATCGCCGCACCTCGACGGCTCGATCGACATGTTCTCGGTGATTTCGGCGCTGCGCCGTGCGTCGATTCGCCACGACCGCCGCATTCCCATGCGTCCGGATCACGGACACCAGATGCTGGACGACCTGCATAAGCGCACCAATCCCGGGTATTCCGCCATCGGCCGCCTGCGCGGCCTGGCCGAATTGCGCGGCCTGGAAATGGGCATCGCCCGCGCCATGGCCGCGGCGTAGGCTCAAAAAAGGGGTGTCCGCTTCCACGCGATATTAACGCTCGCCTGCAATAAATCTTTTGTGATTTCACCCGATGATTGCACGGCACTAGGCTCTTGTGTCCGGGTGTCAGGGTCAGGAAAGAGAGCATGGAAGCGGACGAGACCCGCGCACTGGGGCAGGACGACAGAACCGCGGCCATGGCGGCCGCGCAACCGTTGAGGGCGAAATGAGCGTCGTCCGAACGGAAGCCGATTATGCGCCGGGCGCGCACAACGCCCCTCCGAAAATCCTCCTGGTCGACGACCGGCCGGAAAATCTGCTGGCGACGGAGGCCCTGTTGCGGCCGCTGGGCGCCCAGATCGTCACGGCCGAATCGGGCGAAGCGGCGCTGGGACATGTCCTGGAACATACCTTCGCCATGGTGCTGCTCGACGTGCAGATGCCGGGCATGGACGGCTTCGAGACCGCGCAGCTGATGCAGACCCGGCCCAGCATGCAGGGCGTGCCCATCGTCTTCGTCACCGCCATCAGCAAGGAAGACCATTTCGCGACGCGCGCGGCCGGCCTGGGCGCCGCCGACTACATCTTCAAGCCGATCAATCCCGACATCCTCAAGAGCAAGGTCAAGGTCTATCTCGATCTTTATCGCCAGCGCGAGCAGATCCTGTCGCTTAACGCGACCCTGCGCCAGTCCAACGAGGAACTGGAGCGTTTCGCCTATGTCTGTTCGCACGACATGCAGGAGCCGGTGCGGATGATGAATACCTATGCCGGCTTCCTGGCGGAGGACGCGGCGGGAAAGCTCGACGACGGCGCCCTGCGCTATGTGCAATATATCCGCGACAACGCGGTGCGCATGCAGAAGATGATCCGCGACATCCTGACCTTTTCCCGCGTCGGCCGCGAGGAACTGCATCTGGAGGCGGTCGACAGCCAGAAGATCCTGGACGAGGTGCTGGCCGAGGTGCGCGACGTCATAGAGGCCAGGAAGGCGATCGTGACCTCGAGCGCCCTGCCGACCATAGAGGCCAGCCCGACGCTTTTGCGCGTCGTGCTGCAGAACCTGGTCGGCAATGCGCTCAAGTTCCATGACGGAAGCCGGACGCCGGAAATCAACGTTTCCGCGCGGCGCGCCGGCAGCCGTGGTGAACCGATGTGGCGCTTCGACGTAAAAGATAACGGCATCGGCATCGACCCGGCCTTTTCCGAGCGCATCTTCACCATGTTCCAGCGCCTGCACCGCAGCGAGGAGTATCCGGGAACCGGGATCGGGCTTGCCACCTGCCGGAAATTCATAAGACTTTGCGGAGGCGATATTGTATTTTCGTCATCGCCCGGCATGGGCACGACGTTTACCTTTACGCTGCCTGACACAGGGAGGCCGCAATGATGCCGAAGGGAGCGCTTGATATTCTGCTTGTCGAGGATAACGAGGGCGATGTCGAGATGACGCGCCGGGCGCTGAGCCGCGCGACCACTCCGTGCACGCTGTCGGTCGCCAACAACGGCAACCAGGCCCTCGACTATCTTCATGGCGAAGGGGGCGGGGGCATGCCGCACGGGCGCCCGGACTTGATTCTGCTCGATATCAACATGCCGCGCATGGACGGCAAGACCTTCCTCAGGACCGTCAAGCACGACGACAGCCTCAAAGCCATTCCGGTGGTCATGTTCACGAGTTCGGAATCGCCGGCCGACATCCGGGAATGCTACGAAAGCTATGCCAGCGGCTATGTCGTGAAGCCGTTCGACGGACGGCAGTATGCCGAGCGGCTCGACCAGGTCGTCAACTTCTGGGGCAAGATCGGCGAACTGCCGAACGCCTGAGTGATTTTGCGAAGACGTGGCGGCGGCCGGTCTTTACCGACTTTTGGCTTACGCGCGCGGTAATCGCACTGCGTCCTGAGCCGCGAAGCGCTATCCTGAGCCCCTGTAAGGAGTTCATCATGCGTTTCAGACTTCGCGACTGGGTCTATACGGCGGGCATGGCGGCGGGCGGAGTGGTCCTCTATATTCCGGCGGCCATCGGGCTGATGGTGGACGAATTGCGGCGCAGGCGTCCGCGTGCCGAAAGCCGATGCGCCTTCGACGGCGTGGATGACCTGGTGTGCGTTCCCGTGGCCAAGCTGCACGGCAAAACCGACCTGTGGGGCCAGCTCAATCTGGCCCAGTATTTCACCATCGTTCCCGGCATCGCCGCGGTGCCGGGCGGCTGTAAGGCTTTCAGCCGCCCGTGTCTGCCCTGACGCGTATGTCCGTCAGCCAGGGAATGCCCGTGGACGAATTTATTCGTCCGCGAGAGAGTGGATGAGGTCGAGGATTTTGCGGCGGCGCTCTTCGTTGCGGATGCGCGGGAAGGCTTCGGCAAGGGCCAGGCCCTCGGACGTACCAAGAAAGTCGGCCGGCGACATATCGGATCCGGCCTCCGCGCGGTCCGCCGTACCGTCGAAGCCTTCGAAGAAATAGGACAGGGGCACCTTGAGTACCCGGGCGATTTCGTAAAGCTTGGACGCGCTGACACGGTTGAAGCCGCGCTCGTACTTCTGGACCTGCTGGAAGGTAACACCGACGGCCGTAGCCAGTTCGGTCTGACTTAAACCCAAAAACCTGCGGCGAAGACGAACCCGGCCCCCAACGTGGACGTCTACAGCATGCGGTGTTTTGGAATCGATTGTATTCGTACTCATAAACCTACAGTCACTCTCGCTGACGCCAGGGGCGGCGTGTACAGAACCGGGACGAATTCCCGGCCCGCACAATCATAATGCGAAGAATATGCCGTCATTGGGGCATTTCCGTAAATTAACCGACTCAGATTCAGTTACCGTTGATTTTATTCAGTTTTGCGCGCGGCGCAAGGGGGAGGGTAGGGCTGGCCGTTAATGCAACCTTGCGTTTGGGTGTCCCGCTGCGAAACAACCGTTATCTGAAAGTTCAAAATGGGATACGCCCGTCCCAAGCTGTGGGGGGCGGGCTGGCCGGCACGCGGCGCCGGCGAAGATGCGTTGCCTGCCGCCGAAGGTAACGCCGAATTCGCGCGCCAGGGTCTGGCGCGTATCGTGGCGGCTCATGGCGATAATGCGTAGTCGCAACGGCGATCGACTTTGACGCCGGCGCCGTTGGCAAGGGCGGCCGGATACCTACGGCTTCGGCGCGCGCGCGGCGTTCCTGCGGTCTTCATCGAGCATTTCGTCGTCGTCGTCGTGGACTTCGACAACGCCTTCACCCGTCAGGGCCCGGACGTCGAGCGCCTGTCCCATGCGGCTTTTGGCCAGGGGCTCGACGGATACCGGGATGTCGATGCCCGCATTGTAGCCATCGCGTTTCAGGCCGTCCGGCGTCAGGCGTTCCTTCGGGGCCTTGTCGTCCATCATCAGGCTCCGCGTGGGGTTGCCTGGCGGGCAGCCTGCGAGGCGGCGTCCGAGGCGCGCGACACCATGGGCTCGAAGGTGCGGGTCAGGCCGTTGATGAACTGGCCATAGATGTCGGCCATGGTGGCCATGTTGGTCTGCATCTGCTGTAGGGCGCTGGCCTGCAGGTCGACGACGTCCTGCAGCGACTTGACGCTGAGCGCGCGCTGCGACAGGGCATTGTAGTCGGCGAGCGAGCGGCTGCAGGCATCGGTGAAGGCGCGGTTGACGTCGCCCATGGCGGCTGAGGCGGTCTTGCCGGCTTCGACATAGGCGTTCATCGTCTGGGTGCCGAACTCCATGCCCTGGCTGGCGGCGCGTTGCGCGCGCTTCATGCCTTCGGTGCCGGCCTCGGTGGCCTGGTCGACGGTGTCGCGGGCGGCCGAAGCCGCGGTTTGTGCAGTTTTGGTCGTGGTGTCGGCCATATCCAGAATCCTTCCGTCGGCGGGTGCGCTGCGCAGGCAGCATGAAAACCTTCTATCCCAAGCCGCATAAGGATTTTGCGGGCATGGCCGCGCGATAAATAAAGAATTTCTAAGGGCGGCAGGCAGGATTGGACTTTGCCGCGAACCTGATTTACCAAAACGAAAAACATAATTTCGAGGGAGCCGTTCGCATGTCCATCAGCCGCCGCCGTTTTGCCCTGTCCGCCGGGGCGCTCGCCCTAGCCGCCCAGCCTGTACTGGCCAGGACGAAACCCGCGCCGGCGCCGAAGGACGCGGCCGCGCGCAGCCCGTTGCTGAGCTATGAGGGCCGCACCGCGACCCTGGCCGACGGCACGGTCCGCGCGGGCTTTCCCGGGGTCGTGCTGCGCGCGCGCTTTGACGGTACGAAACTGGTGCTGAAGACCGCGGCGTCGAGCGATAATCTCTGGCTGGACATCTCGGTCGACGGCGCGGCGCCGAAAATGGTGCGCCTGAGCAAGGGCGCGCAGCAGCTGGCTGTTTTCGAAGGCGCGGCGGGGACGCATTCGGTCGAAATCGCGCGGCGCAACGAAAGCTGGGAAGGCGTCTGGGATATTTCGGGCGCAACGGTCGAGGGGACGGGCTTTTTGGCGCCGCCGGCGCTGCCGGCGAAAAAGCTGATGTTCATCGGGGACTCGATTACCTGCGGGGCGGCGTGCGACGTGGCGCGCGACGATCCCAGGGAGGACATGACGGTCAATGACGCCCAGAAGACCTATGCCAAGCTGCTGGCGAAACGTCTGAATACACAGGTTCACCTGGTGTCGTATGGCGGGCGCGGCGTCATCCGCGACTGGCAGGGCATACGCGACACCAACAATGCTCCGCAATTCTATGAACGCGCCGCGCCCGACGAAGCCGGCAGCCTGTGGAACCCGGCCGATTACGTGCCGGACGCCATCGGCATCATGCTGGGCACGAACGACTTCAACCAGGGCATTCCCGACCAGAACGAGTTCATCAACGCCTATGTCGAATTCGTCGAAAAGGTTCGCCGCGACGCGCCGAAGGCGCCGGTCTTCCTGATGGATTCGCCCATCGTCACCGACGGCGATATCCCAAAGCGCACAGTGCTGCTGAGCTATCTCAACGACATCGTGAAGCGGGTAAATTCGCCCCTGGTCAGCCATGCCCCGGTCAAGCCCTATCCGGGGCGGCCGGGCAATGGCCATCCGATCGCCGAAGATCATATCGGCATTGCCGATGAACTGGAGCCTTTGTTCCGGAAGGCGCTGGTTTAAGCCCTTTCAAGCGTACAACATGAAAACGGGTGGAGCGCGCGATGAAATGTAATCGATTTCTGCTTTCGGCCGCCGTTCTGGCGCTGACTTTCGGGGCTATGCAGGCCAGGGCGGAGGGCCCATACCCGTTCCGCAATCCCGACCTGCCGGCCGCGCAACGCATCGACAACATCCTGTCGCTGATGACGATCGACGAGAAGATCGACGCCCTCAGCACCAATACGGCGGTGCCGCGGCTGGGCATCCCCAGCTTCGGCAGTTCCGAGGGCATCCACGGCGTCGTGCAGCGCGGCAACGAGAAGCGCGGCTGGGGGCCGATCCCGACGACGCAGTTTCCGCAACCGCCCGGCATGGGCGAGACGTGGGACCCCGACCTGATCCGCCAGGCGGCGGCGGTCCAGGGGTACGAGGCGCGCTACATTACCCAGTCCGAAAAATACAAGCGCCCGATCCTGATGCAGTGGGGGCCGCAGGCGGACCTGATGCGTGATCCGCGCTGGGGGCGCAGCGAAGAGGTCTATGGCGAGGATCCGTTCCTCAACGGCACGATGGTTCAGGCCTATGTGAAGGGGCTGCAGGGCGACGATCCGAAATACTGGCAGGCCGCGTCGCTGATGAAGCACTTCCTGGCCAACAGCAACGAGAACGGGCGTGGCTCTTCGTCGTCGGATTTCGACGAACGCCTGTTCTACGAATATTATTCCGTGCCGTTCCGCATGGGTTTCGAAGCCGGCGGCAAGGGCGTGATGGCGTCGTACAATGCCTGGAACGGCACGCCGATGGGCGTCAATCCGGTGCTGCAAAGCGTGGTCATCGACACATGGGGCGCCGAGGTGGTTTCCAGCGACGGCGGCGCGGTCACCAACCTGGTCAAGCTCTATAAGCGCTATCCCAATCAGGAGGCGGCGGTGGCGGCCTGTCTCAAGGCGGGGATCAACCAGTTCCTCGACACCTATAAAGACGAGCTGCGCGCCGCCCTGAAGGACGGGCTGGTGACCGAGGCCGATATCGATGCCGGCCTCAGGCGTAAGTTCGCCGTGACGCTGAGACTCGGTCTGCTGGATCCGCCGGAACAGGTGGCCTATAGTAAGATCGGTTCCGGTCTTCCGCCATGGCTCGGCGACCATGACCGCGCCGTGTCGCTGAAGGTGGCGCTGGAGTCGATCACGCTCCTGAAGAACGATCGCGCTGCCCTGCCGCTCGACAGGACGAAGCTGAAATCGGTCGCGGTCATCGGGCCGCTGGCCGACAGCATCCATTGGGATTGGTATGGCGGTTATCCGCCGGCGGCCGTGACGCCGCTGCAAGGCATCAGGGCCGCCGTGGGGCAGGGCGTCGCGGTGAATTATGCGGCCGACAATGCCCAGGACGCGGCGGTCCAGGCGGCGAAGGCTTCGGACATCGCCATCGTCGTTGTCGGCAACGATCCGACCTGCGGGCCCAATATGGCGCACGACTGGACGGCGGACGGCACCAAGCCGTGCGCCGATCCGGGCGACGGCCGGGAAGGGCGCGACCGCGAGACGCTGTCGCTTGCCCAGGAAGACCTGGTTAAGGCGGTCTATGCGGCCAATCCGCGGACCATCGTGGTGCTGGTGTCGAGCTTCCCGTACACCATCAACTGGTCGCAGGATCATGTGCCGGCGATCCTGCACATGACACACGCTTCGCAGGACGAGGGCACTGCATTGGCCAGGGTCATCTTCGGCGACTACACCCCGGGCGGCCACCTGACCGAGACCTGGCCGGCGTCGATGGACGCATTGCCGCCGATGATGGACTACGATATCCGCCACGGCCGCACCTACATGTACGCCAAGGGCACGCCCTTGTATCCGTTCGGTTTCGGCTTGAGCTACACGACCTTCCGCTATTCGAACCTCAGGGCGCCGAAGGTCATGGCGCATGATGGTTCGATCACCGCCGACGTCGATGTGACCAATACCGGAAAGCGTGAAGGCGACGCGGTCGTCCAGCTCTATGTCCGCCACCTCAAGTCAAAGGTCGAACGGCCAGAGCGCGCGCTGGCCGGGTTCCAGCGCGTCCATGTCGAGCCCGGCAAGACGAAGACCGTCCATATCACGCTCAAGGCCAGCCAGTTGGCCTACTGGAACGTGGCCAAGCACGCCTTCGAGGTCGAGGCCGCACCGGTCAGCCTGCTGGTCGGGGATTCGTCGGCGAATACGCCGCTGAGCGCGACGGTAGCGGTGAAGTAGGCTCGCTTTCGCGCTTGTAAAGCGGACGGCGTTGCCCCTTCTTCTGGATCGGCTTGACGCCGACCCAGCCTCCTTCCCCGTTTACGGTGGATCGAGCGAAGCGGAAGTATAGCTTCCGCGAGGGAGGGGCGCGAGCGGAGCGAGTGACGGAAGGGGGGAGCGTAGACGACAGGGGGCGCCGAAATTCGACCCTATTCCTCGCCTGCGTCCGCCTCGATGAGGCGCGGCTCGGACTGCAGCACGTGCTCGACGGCCTTGAGGAAGTTGATCATCGTAAAGGGCTTGGCCAGGGTTTCCTCGGCGCCGGCCTCGCGCGCGGCGGCCAGTACGTGCTCGGCGGTGATCTTGGCGTCGACGGCGCGCGACGTGGCGACGACATGGATATGGGGGAATTCCTTGCGGATTTGCCTGGTGCCCTCAATGCCGCCTATGCCGGGAATCAGGACGGCGGTGACGACGACATTGACCGCATGGAGGTCGTGGTCGAAGAAGGCGTCCTCCATATTGGCCGCCGCCTTGACCTTGTACCCGACCTGGGCCAGCACCGAACAGAGCTCGGCGCGCAGCTCGACGTCCTGTTCGATCACCAGGACGGTGTATTGGCGCTGGCGTTTGCGGTGCCAGGTGCTGACATCGGCGATCAGCGCTTTCACGCCGTGTGACTCGACGGGTTTGAGCAGCACGAAGTCGGCGCCGAAACTCATGTAGTCCTGGGCGTTTTCGCCGCGCTGGCCGCGCAGCATCATGGCGGTGATCGGCGTGGTCGGGGCGGCGGCGCGAAGCTCCTCGACGAAACTGCGGAAATGCGACCCGTCGATGTAGGAGTCGGTCAGAATCATCTTGAATCGCGTGGAGTGCAGGGTTCGCAGCGCCGTCGGCAGGTTGAAGGCGAGCGAAGAGGTCCAGCGCTGGTCGTGCAGCAGGCGCGCCGCGTGTTGTGCGTGCGGCTTGTCGTTATCCAGAACAAGTACGCTCCCGAACATGGCGGGCGTTTGCGACTGTCCCGGCATGGCGTTTATACCCCTGGCCGGAACAGGTTTGGATAAAGCCGTGTCATCGGCGCCTCCCTGTTGTTTTAAACCTTAAGCAGACAATTATTAACAACTGCTTTGAGTTGTCAAAGGTGGGGGCGCTGTACTGGTGCGGGGCGTTTGGCAACTTTACGATTAATGCGCGTTAACCGTGAATATTGGTAATATGAGGCCGGTTTCGGCTTTTGGATTCTAATTTCGCGAGAACTTCGATTTCTTACTGCACAAAGCGGGCGCCCAAGCCGTCGCCTAAATCATCGAGCTTGACCTTCACGCCGCTCGGCCCATCGCGAGTGATTTCGAGGCGCTTAGTCCACAGAATGAATATAGCCTTTTCTTGTCCATCGAAGCGCGAAAACCAAGTGCGCTGCTCGCGTTCACCAGCAGCGTCATGGACAGAAAGTGTAATGAAGACGTACCGGTCCTTATCGTCCCGTTCGCGATCGCGGTAGATTCGGAACGTAATGTCGCGGGCGTCTTCGGGGGCCAGGGCAACGGCTTCGTGGCGCGGAAGGTCGGCAGGGAACTTGCCGCCAAAAATGAGCGGACTAGCACCGCGACTTTCCCAAGTGAGGGCGTCGTTGGAAAGGATCGTTGTGAAGTCATCTTCCGGTGAAAAGCAGGTTTGATACTTGGCCAACATGTCGCGGCTCCATTCTGGAATCTTGTGAACCGTGCCGCACCATCCGTCTTCCATGTACGGTTCTCCGTTTTGGTAATAGCGGTCGAGCACGGTCGCATAGAAGACATCGCCAGCGTCGTAATTTCCGATCCGGGTGATCAGTTCCCCGGGCAGCGGCAGGCGTCCAGGCGGAGTGCCGTCCAGCAGCCGGACCTTAGCGTGGAGCCGGGCCTTGAGGCGAATCCGCGCGTCGCCGTTCACCGTGTCTAAGACCAGGCTGTCACGGTCTATGTCGAGAGCGCCCAGCCGCCAGGTGTTCGTCGCCAGTTGTGCCGGCGCTCCGTCTGCCTGACTGTCGAATAGGCTGGCACGGGACGCCAGTTCGGGGTTGCCGGCAATGAGATCGACTAAGCCTTCATAGAATAGACGCCGGTCGGACGCGTGAAAAACCAGATCCAACCAGCCGAGGCGTAGAACCAAACGGTCGTTTTCCTGGCGCAACGCTTTTTCTGCGCGGGCCCCGAGGTACCCCAGTTCGACCTCGCTTTCGCCGGATTTAACGACCCAGTTGAAGCTGTCGCCGTCGCCGAAATGTGTGACCTGAAGTTCCGCCGTCATGCCGGCAGGCGCTTTTGTCTCGGGCGTCATCTTCGGAAACGGCCCTCTGTAGTCCTCAAGGCTCGACGGCAAATAGTCGGAAGGCGTAGGAATTTCGTCGGGCAGGAATGTGTAAGGCGTCGCGTAAAAAGGGGTGGCGTAATAGGCGATGTCCGGGTGATATAGGGCTGTTGTTCCATCGGCGCGGCGGCTGAAACAGATGAGGCTTTTTTCCGAAGTGTGATCGTAGCTTACTATGGCTAAGCCGCACCACTGTTCGTATCCGGTCATGGCTCCAGGCGCCTGCGGCAGAAATTGGAGATAGAGCCGTGTCCCCCTTGGCATGTTGTGGCTCTGGAAGCGAAATGCGCCATCGAGTGTCGCGGTATGGCGAAAGCGCACCGGGACGCTGAGTACAGTCTGGACTGGTAGTCGTGTAACTGCATTGAGAGCGACAGGATAAAGGCTCCCCTCGCGGATTGCCTCGTCGTGAACCGTGACCTCGCCGTCCAATACGAAATCCGGGGCCAGTACGCGCGCAATATTGGCGTTGAGCGCGGCCTGAGCGTCCTTGCCTTTCAGCAGGGACCGTCCCGTGATTGTCTGTGCCGGCGTAACGGGCTCTAACACGGTCATATTGCCGCTTTGGGCCAGGACCGGCGCGGCGGCAAGGCCGGCGATCGCCAGCGCGAGGCTGATGGCTGTGCGGATCATTGTCCCTCCCCGAACCGACGGCCGCACCTTAACCGCATCGCCGCTTCGGGGCAACGGTGATGGGCCGCCGGTCAGGGAGGATGTTGTCAGCCCCACCCGCCGCCGAGCGCCCGGATCAGGCCCACGGTCGACTGGTATTGCGCGGCCCTCACCCGCAGAGCCTGCCGACGGACCGCCAACTGCTGGCGCTGGGCGTCGAGCATTTCCAGCTGCGACGACGAGCCGTTACGATAGAGCGACTGCGCCTGGCGCAGCGCCCGGTCGGACGCGTCGACGGCGCGGCCTTCGGCGGCTTCCTGCTGGCGGAGATATGACAGGTCCGACAGCTGGTCCTCGACGTCCGAGAAGGCGACGAGCACGCTTTGACGATAGCCGGCGAACGCCGCGTCCATCCCGCCTTTGGCGTAGTCGATATTGGCGTTCCGCCTGCCGCCGTCGAACACGGCCTGGCTGAGGATGGCCGCCAGCGACCAGGTCTGAGACCCCTTGTCGAACAGGGTGTCGAGATCGGTCGAGGCATGGCCGCCCGAGCCTGTCAGGGTCAGCGACGGGAACCAGGCGGCACGCGCGACGCCGACGCGCCGTTCGGCGGCCTTCATCGAGGCTTCGGCCGCCAGCACGTCGGGCCGGCGCTTCAAGACGTCCGACGGAATGCCCGCCGGAATGACCGGCACGGCGCCCGCCCAGGGTTGAGACGCCCAGGCGGCGGCTTTTATGTCGAAGGTCGTGGCGGGCTCGCCCACCAGCACCGCCAGGGCATTGGCGAGGTTGGCGCGCTGCTGGTCGAGGGCCAGGGCTTCGGCCTCAGTGGCGGACACTTCGGTTTCAAGCCGTGCCACGTCGAGCTCGGCGACATCGCCATTGGCGAAGCGCGATTTCGTGACCTTGAGACTGCCGCGGTAGGCGTCGAGCGTCTCGGCGACGATGGCGCGGTCTTCGTCGAGCGCGCGCAGGGCGAAGTAGGACTGCGCCACGCGCGATTGCACCAGAAGCTGCGTGTCGCGCAGGATGTCCTCGGCCGAACGCGCATCGAGCTTGGCCGCCTGCGACGCCTTGGCCAGCCGCCCGAAGATATCGGCCTCATAGCTGAGATCGAGGTCGAGCGTGTCGACGTTGGCCGCCTTGGGATAGGGCTGCTGGTCGGTGGTGCGCGCGGCCGTGAAGCCGACACCGGCCTGCGGCCAGAAGCTCGACCGCGCGGCCTTGAGCAGCGCCTTGGCCTGGGTCAGGTGCGCCTCGGCCGTCTGGATGTCGGTGTTCGAGCCCATGGCGCGGCCGACCAGGTCGTTCAGGACCGGGTCGCTGAAGACCAGCCACCAGGCGCCGGCCTGCTGGACGGGGGCTGCCGGGCCTTCGGCGGCCGCGCCCTTGAAGGCAGCGGGCGTCGAGGGCAGGGCGGCCTTTTCAACGGGCGCCGAAGCGCAGGACGTCAGGAGCAGGGCGGCGAACGAGAGCGAGAGAGTCCAAGAAAGTTTTTTGGGCATTAATGAGCCTCCTCGATATGGGCGTGCGCCGGGGCATCGGACTCAGGGCCTTCGCCGTCGAGCGTCGAGGCGTGCGACTTGAGCGGCCGGTTGCCCGACAGGGCGCGCAGCAGGACGTAGAAGAAGGGGGTGAGGAACAGGCCGAGGAAGGTGGCCCCGATCATCCCCGAGAACACGGCCACGCCCATGGCGCGGCGCATTTCGGAGCCGGCGCCGGACGACAGGACCAGTGGCAGCACCCCCATGACGAAGGCGATCGACGTCATCAGGATCGGCCGCAGGCGCAGGCGGCTGGCGCGGACCGCCGCCTCGCGCGGACTGAGGCCCGACAGTTCCAGTTCGCGGGCGAACTCGACGATCAGGATGGCGTTCTTCGCCGACAGGCCGATCAGCACGAACAGGCCGATCTGGGTGAAGATGTTGTTGTCGCTGTGGCTGATGAAGACACCGGTCATGGCGGACAACAGGCCCATGGGCACGATCAGCAGGATGGCGATCGGCAGGACCACGCTTTCATACTGCGCCGCCAGCACCAGGAAGACGAGCAGGATGACCAGCGGATAGATGAGCGTCGACGAGTCGCCGGCCAGGATCTGCTGATAGGTCAGTTCGGTCCAGTCGGCGCCGATGCCCTGGGGCAGGACCTCCTTCGTGATCTTTTCCATGGCTGCCTGGGCCTGGCCGGAGGAATAGCCGGGGGCGGGGCCGCCGGAAATGTCCGCCGACAGGAAGCCGTTATAGCGGTTGGCGGTGACCGGTCCGAACGACGGCTCGACCTTCAGCACGGCCGACAGCGGGATCATCTCGCCCGTATTGGAGCGGACCTTCAGGTTGCCGATATCTTCCGGGCGGGCGCGGAAGGCCGCGTCGGCCTGGACCCGGACGCTGTAGGTGCGGCCGAAACGGTTGAAGTCGTTGACATAGAGCGAGCCCAGATAGACCTGCATGGTCTGGAAGACGTCGCTGACCGACACGCCCAGCTGACGGGCGCGGGTGCGGTCGATATCGGCATAGAGCTGCGGTACGTTGATCTGGTACGAGGTGAAGACGCCTGCCAGTTCCTTGGTCTGGTACGCCTTGGCGATCACGGCCTTGGTGGCGCGGTCGAGTTCGGCATAGCCAAGGCCCGCCCGGTCCTCCAGCTGCATCTTGAAGCCGCCGGTGGTGCCGAGGCCCAGAAGCGGCGGGGGCGGGAAGACGATGACATTGGCTTCCTTGATGCCGGCGAATTGCTGGTTCAGCGCGCCCGCGATCGCGCCCGCCGACAGGGCCGCGCCGTGGCGGTCATGGAAGGGTTTCAGCGGCAGGAAGACGACGGCCGACGACGACGAAATGGTAAAGCCGTTGATCGACAGGCCCGGGAACTGCACGGCGTGGGCCACGCCGGGCTGCTTCAGCGAGATGTCGCCGACCTTCCTGACCACCGCCTCGGTGCGGTCGAGCGTGGCGCCGTCGGGCAACTGCACCATGCCGACCAGATAGGCCTTGTCCTGCGCCGGGATGAAGCCCGACGGGACGATGTTGAACAAGAGCAGGGCCGCGCCGGCCAGCACGGCATAGACGCCCAGCATGACGCCCTTGCGGGTGACGATGCCGCCGATCGACTTCGAATAGCGGTCCGAGCCGGTCTTGAAGACGCGGTTGAAGCCCTTGAAGAAACCGCCGAGCGCCCCGTCCATGGCCCGGGTCAGCCCGTCCTTCGGGGCATCGTGGCCCTTGAGCAGCAGCGCGGCCAGGGCCGGCGACAGGGTCAGGGAGTTGATGGCCGAAATGACGGTCGAAATCGCGATGGTCAGCGCAAACTGCCGGTAGAACTGGCCCGACAGGCCGCTGATAAAGGCCAGCGGCACGAAGACCGCCACCAGGACCAGCGCGATGGCGATGATCGGACCCGACACTTCGCGCATGGCCTGGTAGGTGGCCTGGCGCGGCGACTTTCCAAGCTCGATATTGCGCTCGACGTTTTCCACCACGACGATGGCGTCGTCGACCACGATGCCGATGGCCAGCACCAGGCCGAACAGGGTCAGCGCATTGATGGTGAAGCCGAAGGCGTGCATGACGGCGAAGGTGCCCACGACCGACACCGGCACGGCCAGTAAGGGAATGATCGAGGCACGCCAGGTCTGCAGGAACAGGATGACGACGATGACGACCAGGATGATGGCTTCGATCAGCGTATGGATGACCGAGTCGATCGATTCCTGGACGTATTCGGTGGTGTCGTAGGCGATGCGGTAATCGACGCCTTCGGGCATGGATTTCTTAAGGTCGGCCATGGTCGACTTGACGTCGGCCGACAGCTGCAAAGCGTTGGCGCCGGCGGTCTCGAAGATCGGGATGGCCACGGCCTTCTGGTTGTCGAGCAGCGAGCGCAGCGAGTAGTCGGACGCGCCCATTTCGACGCGGGCGATGTCGCCAAGGCGCGTCACCGAGCCGTCGGCGCCGGTCTTGACGATGATGTCGCGGAACTCGTCCTCGGTCTTCAGGCGGCCGTCGGCATTGATCGACAGCTGCAGCGTGATGTCGGGCAGGCCGGGCGACGAGCCGACCATACCGGCGGCGGCCTGGACGTTTTCCTCGCGGATGGCGTTCGTGACGTCGGTCACCGACAGGCCGCGCGCGGCGACCTTTTGCGGGTCGAGCCAGATGCGCATGGCGTAGTCGCCGCCGCCGAACATCTGGATCGGCCCCACGCCCTTGATGGCCTGCAGGCGGTCCTTGACGTGGAGCAGGGCGTAGTTGCGCAGGTAGGTTTCGTCATAGCGCCCGTTGGGCGAGACGATGTGCACGACCATGGGCAGGGATGACTGCGATTTCTCGGTCGTGATGCCCAGCGCGCGCACGTCGCCGGGCAGGTGGGCCTCGGCCTGTGATACGCGGTTCTGCACCATCTGCTGCGCCAGGTCGGGGTCGGTGCCCAGCTTGAAGGTGACGGTCAGCGTCATGACGCCGTCGGTCGTGGTGGTCGAGTTCATGTACAGCATGTTCTCGACACCGTTGACCGACTCTTCGATCGGGGCCGCCACGGTTTCGGCGATGACGGCGGGGTTGGCGCCGGGATAGACGGCGCGCACCACCACCTGGGGCGGCACGACTTCCGGATATTCGGACAGGGGCAGGACGCGCAGCGACAACAGCCCCGCGACGACGATGAGAAGCGACAGGACGCCCGCGAAGATCGGCCGGTCGATGAAGAATTTGGAGAGGTTCATGTGGGGCCTCTTTCGGAGAAATCGGGCAAGACGCATCCGTGGCCGCGCGGTGGCGGGGAGGGCTATGCGTAAAATGTGTGGGGCTTGGTGATCCTTCCCTTCTACCCTTCTAAGGGGAGAAGGTGGCCCGCAGGGCCGGATGAGGGG
>CAKZJB010000018.1 GCA_936940865.1 uncultured Asticcacaulis sp.
CAAGAGGAATATACTTGTCCGGACGGAGAGGTACGATGCTCAAACTGCGCGGTGACGGCGGCAAACGGCGCGCCGGCACGGATCATGACGAGGTGGATCTGGTCACCAAAGTGGCCGGGCAGGACCGGCGCGCCTTCGAGACGCTGTACCGGCTCTATCACCCGCGCCTCACCGCCTTCCTGACGCGTTTCCTGCGGCGGCCCGACCGGGTCGAGGAGGCGCTCAACGACACGCTCATGGTCGTGTGGAACCGGGCGGACCGCTACAACGGCGAAAGCAAGGTTTCGACCTGGGTTTTCGGCATCGCCTACCGTCAGGGCCTGAAGGCGCTCAACCGCTTCGACGAAGCCGTCGAGGACCCCGACGCCGAAAACCGCAGGAGCCACGACAAGACGCCGGAAGAGCAGCTGGATGCGCACCAGACGCGCCTCGTGCTCGACCGCGCCATGCAACATCTGAGCGCCGATCACCGCGCCGTGGTCGACCTCGCCTATTTTCATGAAATGGGCTATCGTGAGATTGCCGAAATCATGGATTGTCCGGTGGACACGGTGAAGACACGCATGTTCCACGCCCGCCGAAACCTGAAGGCGCAGCTTTCCGGCCAACTGGCCGACTGGCTGTGAGAGTATCATGACCGGAACCATCATATCCCTGCATGGCGACCAGCACGACGCGGTCAACGCGCTCCTGCCCTGGTACGTCACCGACAAACTCGATGCGGAAGAACGCGCCCGCGTCGAGGCGCATCTGGCAAGCTGCCCGGCCTGCCAGGCGGACCTGGCCGGCGAACGGCGCCTCAAGGCCCTGGTCGCCGATACGGCCGCCGCGGGCGATGCCGATGCGGGCTTCGCGCGGCTGATGGCCGATATCGACGCCGCACCTGCCGCGCCGCGTCCACACCTGTCCAGGCAATGGAGCAACAGTCCCGCCTGGATGCGCTGGGCCATGGCGGCGCAGTTGACGCTGCTCCTCGGCGGCGGCCTCTGGCTGGCCGCGTCGCAAAAGCCCCAGTCCCAGGGCACGACGCAACCGCAATATCATGCCCTGGCCGCCCCGGATCAGCCGCGCCCCGGCAATGTCGTCGTGGTCTTCAAGCCCGATGCCCGTGAAAGCGAGGTCCGGGGCGCCCTGCGCGCCGCCCATGCCCGCCTGGTCGACGGGCCGACCGCGGCCGACGCCTACGTCCTGGCCGTGGCGCCCCCGCTGCGGGACGCGGCCTTGAAGGGGCTCAGGGCCGACAAGGCGGTCGTCGTCGCCGAGCCTCTGGATGATGGAGACGGAAAATGACGACCGGCGTACGGCGCGGATGGCTCATGGCCGGCTTCCTTCTGGTGGTCCTGGGCCTGTGTCTGATGCTGTTCCAGCAGGCCCGGGCGGAGGATTCGGGCGGCGACCATCGCATCCTGGTCTTCCTGCGCATGCCGCCGGCGCATTTCACGCCCCAGGGCAGCTATGGCGGCAATTACGGCGCCGGCGCGGAAGGCGCCAAGCGCGAGGCCTTCGCCCGCGAACGCGCCCGCGCCAACGGCCTGACCGTGGTCGACCGCTGGGCCATGCCCATGGTCGGGCTCGACTGCTTCGTCATGGAGGTGCCGGCCGACCGCTCGGCCAAGGACGCCGCCGACACCTTGTCGCACGATCCGGGCGTCGAGTGGGCCGAGCCCATGCAGACCTACCACGGACAGGGCAAGGTCGAAGACAAGGCGGGCGGCGATCCCCTGGCCGCCACCCAGCCCGACATGCGGGAATGGCACCTCGACGCGCTCCATCGCATCGCCACGGGCAGGAACGTCAAGGTCGCCGTCATCGACAGCGCCGTCGACGCCCGGCACCCGGACCTGGCCGGGCAGGTCACGGTGCGCCAGAACTTCGTATCCGGCCGGCCGGACGCACCGGAAATCCACGGCACCGGCGTGGCCGGCATCATCGCGGCGGCGGCGGACAACGGCCAGGGCATTATCGGCGTCGCGCCCAACGCCCGTTTGATGGCCCTGCGGGCCTGCTGGCAGGAAAGCCCGGCCGCCACCGTGTGCGATACGCTGAGCCTGGCCAAGGCGCTCTATTTCGCCGTGGAGCACCGGGCCGACATCATAAACATGAGCCTGTCCGGGCCGTCCGACCGTATCCTTGGCAATCTGATCGATGCCGCGCAGAGCCGCGGCATCACCGTCGTCGGCGCCGTCGATCCGGCCCAGGGCGACGGCGGGTTTCCGGCATCGCACGCCGGTGTCGTCGCCGTGATCGATGAGGGCGACCGGTCCGGCGATACCCGGGCCTTCGGTGCGCCGGGACGCGACATCCCGACCACCCGGCCGGGCGGCTGGTCCTTCGTCAACGGCAGTTCCTATGCCGCCGCCCACGTCAGCGGCCTGTTCGCCCTTATCCGCGAGCGCAGCAACAAGCCGCAGTCCGCCGCGGCCCTGGTCACCACCGGGACCGACAACATCATAGATCCCTGCGCCACGCTGAAGCGCCTGTCCGCCCAGGGCGGCTGCGCGGCCGATCTCGCCGCCGGCGGACGCCCCTGACATGGGGTCGAGGCTCGCGTGGCTGGCTTTTCTTCCCTGCCTGCTTGCACGGCCGGCTTACGCGGACGGCCAGCTGTCGGTCAGCGCGGCGCTCGACAGCGACGACCGGTTTCGCGGCGTGTCCCTGAGCCATGGCCGGCCCGACGCCCGGCTCGAAGTCGATTACGATCACGACAGCGGCCTGTATGGCGGCGTCTCGCTGGCGGCGGCCTCCGGGCGGGGACAGTCCGGTCCGCTTACCCATTACACCGCCTATGCCGGCTATGTGACGCGGCCGCTTCCGGGACTGTCCTGGGACGGGGGCATAAGCCATACCCATATCGACGACCGCGAACGGTATGACTATGACGAACTCTATGCCGGGCTGATCGCCGGCGGCGTAAGCGCGCGGCTGTCGTACTCGCCGCGCTATTACGGCCGCGACGTCCAGACCCTTTATGCCGACCTCAGCGGCGGACGGCAGGTTTCGCCGCATGTGCGCCTGTTCGCCCATGCCGGATGGTTGAGGCGCCTGTCGGGGTCGTGGGGATTGCGTCCTCGCTACGACCTTGGCGCGGGCGCCGCCATGACGATCCGGGCCTGCGAACTGCGCCTGACGGTGACGCACGCGCCTCCGCTCTATGCCTGGGGCCACGATGACGGCGGTACCGCCCTCGTATTCAGCGCGGTGCGCGCCTTCTGAACGGGATCACGGGGAATCGGTATACATGGCCATGCTTGCGCCCTTTGCCCTTATGATGCTTTTCGCCGCTTCGGCCCTGCCCGCCGGCGCGCGCGAGTACGCGCTCCGGCCGGACACGACCAGCGTGCGCTTTTCCTATCATCAGGTGGGCTTCGTCCGTTCGGACGGCCGGATAGAAAGGGCGTCGGGCATGGGCGCATTCGATCCCGACCGGCCGGAGGCCAGTTCCGTCGAGGTCAGGCTCGACATGGCGAGCCTGACCATCGGCAATGGCTGGTTCGATGGCAAGCTCAAGGGCCCCGACTATTTCGACGTGGCGCACTTTCCCCAGGCGACCTTCCGCAGCACGCAGGTAACCGCAACGGGCCCCGACAAGGCCGTCATTACCGGCGACCTGACCCTGCACGGCGTAACGCGCAAGGTCAGCCTGACCGCCGTCTGCCGCCGGACGGGCGGCATGATCGCGCTCAGCGCGCGGGCGCACATCCGGCGCAGCGATTTCGGCATAGACCGCGACCGCCTGCTGATCGGCGACGATATCGATCTCGACATCGCGGCAACGGCTTTGGCGATTGAGGATTAGGCCTGGGCGAGCGCGGCAATATCCGCGGCGCCGAGGGCGCCGGAATAGATGCGGAAATCGTCGATCCGGCCGTTGAGGTAAGGATCGGCGCTGAACTGCGAACGGCCGAGCCAGTTCTGCGTGGTCGGGCCGATGCGAAAGGGCGCGAAATTCATCGCGCTGTTGGAACCTGCCTCGACGCCATCGATGTAGAGCCTGCCCGTGGCGCCCGACAGGGTCACGGCCACGTGCACCCACCGGCCGGACGGCAGGGCCGAAGCCGCATCGATGACCTCTTCGCCGGAATAGCCGTTGAGCGTGATGGCGAAGCGGGCAATGCCGCCGCTGGTGCGCGGCGTCAGCATCATGTAACGGCCGGTGCCGGATCCGAAATCGAAGACGCGCGCCCAGGTCTGACCGCCGTTCCAATAGACCCATGCCGCGACGGTAAAATCCGCCAGGTCGAGCAGACTGTCCGAAGGCAGGGCAGCGTAGGCGCCGCTGCCCCCGAGCGCCAGGGCGCTGCCCCTCTTGCCGCTGCCCCAGGCAGCCCCCGTCAGCGTCGCTGAATGACCGTTTCCGGTGGCGTCCGCCGCCGTGGCGCCTGTACCTTCGTCGAAAGATAGCTGCGTGTGCAGCGCCGTCTGCGCCACGACCCTGGCTTCGGCCGACGGCGCGCTTTCACCGGACGGCAGGATGGCCGTGACCACATAGTAGTAGACGCCGCCCGTCAAGCTGGTGTCGGCCCAGGTCAGGAGGTCGGTAATGCCGGATGCAACGGTCGTATAAGGACCGCCCGACGCCGCCGCGCGTTTTACCGTATAGCTGGCGGCCGATGCCGATCCCCACCACGACAGGACGACCGTTTCCGCCATGTATCGCGCGGTCAAGCCGCTGGGCGCCACGTCCGTGACCTCGGCATCGCGCGTCGCCGTCAGGGTGCCGTACCCCAACTGGTCGTAGCCGCCGCTGTTGGGACCGTAATTGCCGCCGCCGCCTTCGGGCGCGACGAGTTGCATGAACTTGGCGGTATAGGGGGCGGCCAGCCCCTTGCGCCGGACATAGTGGTTGTAGATCAGCGCCCAGCAGGGCCGGATATTGCCTTGCGACGCTGTCGAAAACGCGGTCTGCGCCACCTTGTCGATATTGGTGTAGTAGACGAAGGGCACGGTGTAATAGGTCGTGCCGCTTTCGATCAGGTTGCCCTTGGCGACATATTCCGCGCCGGCGAGGAAACGGTTGTTGTCGTATCCGTAAAGGTCGATGCCCTGGTTCCATGCCATCTCGCAGATGGCGGCGGCCAGGGCGATGCTCAGCGTGTTGTGGCCCTGGTCGCGGCCGGATTCCTGCATCTGGCCGAGATAGCCGGGATGGAGATAGTAGACGGCCTGCAGGATGCAGCCGTTTCCGCCGCCGCTTTTGAAATAGGTGACGGCCTCGTCGAAATAGGCCCTGGTGTCGCACAGCACGCCGATGGCCATGATCGCGGCGATATTGCACAGGTCCCAGTTCGACCAGTAGTGGGTATATTCCGTGCCGTTGTGCCGGTTCAGGAAGTCGTGACTGATGGGATAGAAGACGCCCGTCATCATGGTCTGGAACCGCGCGAAGTCGGCAGCTGCCCAGCCCGCATAGTCTCTCATGATCTCCGCGGCATTGGCGAATTCGTAGCCGTAGATGCCGGCGGCCAGATCGACGTCGGTCGTCCCCCCGAGGCCCGTCAGGGTCGACGACCAGGCATTCATGATCTCCACCGCCTTGTCGGCATAGGCCGTGTTGCCCGTCACCTTCCAGCGCAGGGCGCAAGCATAGGCGGCAGCGATGTCGTTATATAGCAGCGAATAATTTTCGCCGTGCGTCCCGTCATAGCCGCGATAGACGACCGCTTGCGGGCGCGGCGTATAGGATAACTGCGCATGGCTGTTGGCGACCAGCACGTTCCAGCCGTCGACCCACGGTGACGCGGACGCCGCAACCTTTTGCGCCATGCGGGTGAAATCACCCGCCGTATGCAGCAGGCCCGGATGGGCGAACCCCTGCGTCGCCGTGGAGCCGGCCGTCGCGACGGATGCCGCCGATGCTGTTGAAGTTGAACCGGCACCCGAAGCCGACGCGGACCCGCCGCCGCCGCCGCAGGCCGTCAGCCCAAGCGCGGCGAAGCTCACCAGAAAACCGCGACGAGAAAAAGGAGAGTGTCCGGCCCGGCCATCCGCCGGGCTGTTGTTCTGAAATTTCATGACTGACCACCACAGCAATCGCCCCCGCAAGAGGCTTAGGCAAGGGGTCAAAACGAACGCTTAAGACTTACAGTTGATTGGGAATTAAGATATTTTTATTAACAGATTATGCCGCGTCGAGCAGGGCGGCGGTAACCTCGAGCAGGTCTTCGGCCTCGAAAGGCTTGCGGATCTGGGCGTCGGCGCCGATGCGGCGGGTGACATTGAGCGCGTCGGTTTCACTGACCCTGGCTTCCAGCCCCCCCGACATCGAGATGATGCGGACCCTGGGCCAGGTCGACTTGATGGTGCGCATGCCCTGGAAACCGCCCATGCCGGGCATGAAGACATCGCACAGCACGACATCGACGTGGGCGATATCGATGTCGGCAAAGGCCTGCTCCATGGACTCGGCCTGCGACACGCGATAGCCGCCGCTTTCGAAGGCGCGCGTCGCGATCATGCGGACGGTGCGGCTGTCGTCGATGACCAGGACGTGGCGCTTGCGCTTACCGCCCGACAGGTTGCTTTCGGCCGTGGTGAGAATGTCCCTGAGCAGGTTTTCGTTGAACGGCTTGCGCAGCACGAAATCGGCGCCCGTGCGGCGCGCCTGGCTCAGGGTCTCTTCGATGGCGTCCTTGCTGGACCCCGCCGTCATCAGCACGATCGGCGCCGACGGCGCCAGCTTGCGGAAGCGGTCGACGTGCAGCAGCGTATTGTGCTGGCCGACGAAGACATCGAGAAACAGGGCGTGCACGGCCATCTGGGTCAGGCCCTCGGATGCATCGCGGATCGTTTCGAAGTGAATGGGCGTCCAGCCGAGCCCTTCGATCATCTTACTGATGATCTGGGCCTGGATGCGGCTGTCTTCGAGGATCAGGGCGGTCCGTTCCATACGTCTTGTGTCGTGTTCCATTTGCGCGAACACCATGCACGATTTTTTGCAACTATTCGGTAAACGTCGGGCACAAGACCCGCGTTTTCCCCATATATTGTCTGGATTCGCCGCGTTTCCGCGCGGTCAGGCCGCCGGCCGCCCAATGACGATATACCCGTCTTCAATCGAAACGTTTGCGCCGGTGACGGCCTGCACGGATTGCGCGAACTGCACGGGCTGGTCGATGCGGTACTGGCCGACGAAGCGCGTGCGGCCGAGCACCGGGTCCGCAATGGTGATCTTCTGGCTGTTGTAGCGGTTGAATTCGGCCGCGGCCTCGTCCAGCGTCTCGTTGTCGAGTACGATATTGCCTTCGCGCCAGGCCAGCCTGCGTTCGACCTCGGCCGGAGCGGCCGCGACCTTGATGGCGGAGGCGTCCGACGGCACGAAGGCCTCGTCGCCGGCGCCCAGGCGTTTGCGCGCGCCTTCGCTCCCGCCCGCGTTCCAGACCTCGACCACGCCCTCGGTGACCAGGACATCGGCGCCGGTGTCCCTGCGGCGCACGCTGAAAGCCGTGCCGACCGCCTGGACCCGGATGTCGCCGGCCTCGACGACGAAGGGTTTTTCCGGGTTTTTGGCGACCTCGAACCAGGCCTCTCCCTCGACCAGGACGACGCGGCGCAGTTTCGGCGTGATCTTCACCTCGACATGGCTGCCGCTGTTAAGGCTGGCTATGCTCTTGTCGGGCAGGGGCACCTTGCGGAACTCGCCGGTCGTGGTGGTCAGGACCGCGTCGGGGGCACGGCGCGGCAGCACAAGGGCGGCGAGCCCGGCAGCGGCAGCGGCCATGCCGCCCGCGATCGCCGTCCGGCGCGACATCAGAACCTTGCGCGCCGGCGGCTTCGGCCGCAGGTTCGGCTGGATCGTCGCCTTGTCGAGCGTGTGCCAGATCGCCTGGGCGCGTAAGTAAGCGCCCTGATGCCGGGGGTTTTCGGCGTACCAGGCATCGAACGCCGCCCGGTCGGCATCGTTCAGCGGGCCGGCGGCCTGCTTCGCCACCCAGGCCAGCGCGGCTTCGTCAATCGGCGACATGGTGCGCCTCCGGCCGGCCGCTCATGGCAGATTTTACCGCTACTTCTGTCATGACGCCGCGACCCTGAAACCCATTGGCTGCGCCGGAAAGCTGCACGTTCCCGGCCGTAACGAAACTGTACACGACAGAAGACACCCGGCGACAGATTTTCCTCTGAAAAATGTGGCGATGTCGCCTTAAAAAATTCGCAACCGGTCAGGACAGAGGCAGAATTGGTATTGCCAATTTGATGCAACTGCCGTCATGTTCCCGCACAACGATAATGGGAAACATTACGGGAGTGACTATGCGCCGCACACTGGCCATCCTGGCCCTTACCCTGACCTGCGCCGCGCCGGCCCTGGCGCAATCTTCGACGTCTTCGGCCTCGGCGCCCCTGCCCGCGGCCCCCGCCGTGCTGCTGACCGATGCCATCAACCGGCCCGGCCAGGACCTGTCGGGCCTGTGGGCCTATTCGACCGACCTTTACCGGACGGCGGAGACCGACATCAACGGCCGCCCGCCCGCGCCGCGCGCCATGCGCTATCGCGACATCAGCGTCGACGCCGAGGTGGCGAAAAAGCCGGACACCGAATTCTTCGAATTCGACATGGACAAGGCGCCCAAGGCCGCCCTGCCCGGCGCGTGGAACGCGGCCGAGCCCGAACTGCGCTGGTTCGACGGCCTGATGTGGTACCAGCGCCATTTCACCGCCGAGGCCGCCGGTAACCGCCGCGCCTTCCTGCGCTTTGAAGCCGTCAACTACCGCGTCAAGGTCTATGTCAACGGCCAGCTGGCGGGCCAGCATGAGGGCGGCTTCACGCCGTTCTCGATCGAGGTCGGCAAGCTGCTTCGCGCCGGCGACAACCAGGTCACCATCGGCGTCGATTCGACGCACGACGCGACGACCGTCCCGCCGACTGTCACCGATTGGGACATCTATGGCGGCGTGACGCGGCCGATCCGGCTGATCTACACGCCCGAGACCTTTATCGACGACGAGTTCCTGCACCTCGACCTCGACGGCCATATCCGCGGCGGCATGCACCTCAATGGCGCATCGGCCGGCAACCGCGACGTCTCGGTGAAGATCGGCGCGGGCAAGGCGATCGCGCTGAAGACCGACGGCAATGGCGACGCGAAGATCGACATTACGGCGCCCAAGGGGCTGAAGCTGTGGTCGCCCGACAGCCCGACTCTCTACGACGTGACCTTTACGGCGGGTAACGACACGCTGACCGATCATATCGGCTTCCGCACCATTCAAGCCCGTGGCACGGATATTCTGCTCAACGGCAAGCCCATCTTCCTGCGCGGCATTTCGATGCACGAGGAAGAGTTCGGTTCCAACCCCGCCCGCCGCATGACGCCCGAAGCGATCCGCGCCCTGCTGACCGAGGTCAAGGAGGGCTTACACGGCAACTTCGTCCGCCTGGCGCACTATCCGCATTCGGAGCTGACGACGCGCATGGCCGACGAGATGGGCCTGATGATCTGGAGCGAAATTCCGGTCTACTGGTCGGTCGACTTCGGCAATGAAAAGACGCTTTCGACCGCACGCCATATGCTGGCCGAAAACATCCTGCGCGACCGCAACCGCGCCTCGATCATCGTGTGGAGCGTCGGCAACGAGACGCCGAACACGCCCGAGCGCAACCGCTTCCTGGCGACCCTGGCCGACGACGCCCGGGCGCGAGACGGCACGCGCCTGATCAGCGCCGCGCTGCTGGTCAGTCACAATATGAAGGACGGCCATATCGAGATGGCGATCGACGACCCGCTGGTCGAACATCTCGACCTGATGGCGGCCAATACCTACAACGGCTGGTACGGCGACGACACATTGGCGGACGTAGCAAAGGAAACCTGGACCATGCCGGCGGGCAAGCCCATGATCTTCTCGGAATTCGGCGCCGACGCGCTGGCGGGCTTCCACGACGCCACCAGGCCGGTCAAGTTCACCGAGGAATACCAGGCCGAATTCTATCGCCGGACCCTGGCCATGGCCGACAGGATTCCGGCGCTTCGCGGCATGTCGCCGTGGATCCTCAAGGACTTCCAGTCACCGCGCCGCCAGCACCCGGTCTATCAGAACGGCTGGAACCGCAAGGGCCTGATGTCGGAAACCGGCGTGCGCAAGGAAGCCTTCGACGTTCTGGCCAACTACTATATCGGAAAAGAGAAGGACTAACCGCATAGGGGCAGTCGATCGATCGGCTGCCCGCTCCATCTCCCGCGAGACTATTTCGCCTTGTTGATCTCGACCGCGTAGACGTGGCCGGGGCCCCACATGTTGGAGCGGAAGACCAGCCATTTGCCGTCGGGGGTAAAGCTGGCATTGGGCTCGGAACGGTAGTTGTGCGGGTTGAGATCGACCAGCTTTTCGGCCTCGAAGGCGCCGGCCTGAATCAGGTCGGCGCTGTTGGCGGCATGGATGCCGGCGACGTCCGGGATCATGTGCGGCTTCAGCAGGTAGATATATTTGCCGTCGGGCGCGTGGGCCGCCATTTCCGGGTCGCCGCCGTCGCTCGAAAAGACCGAACCGTCGGGCGAGCTGTTGAAGTGCACGCCCCACCAGTTACGATCGAGGTGATACCAGGTGCGTTTTCCCGTCGCGACCTCGTAACCCGCCACCCAGAAGTCCTCGCCGCGCGGGGTCTGCAGGTCGTACCATACCGTCCCGCCGTCATGGCTCCACCATTCGTGGCCGGCGATTTCCATGTTCATGGTGCGCTTGTGAACCAGTTTCGGCGTGTCCGGGCGGTCGACGCGGACCAGCCACATGCGGTCGACGATGTGCCAGTTGCCTTCGTGGCAGTAGAGCAGCAGCCCCGGATCGGTCGGCGAGAACTGCAGGTGGTTCAGCCAGTCGGTCGAGGCCGTGATCGTCTTTTTCGCGCCCGTCTTGATGTCGATCGTGAAGATCTCCATCGGGATTTTTTGCATCAGGCGGCGGTTGATCTGGATTTCGCGGCCTTCGGCGTAGGTCGCCTTGCGGCCGTCGGGCAGGACTTCCTGGGCGGGATCCTTCATGCCGCCGCCGTTGGGGCCGCCCAGCGCCGCGCGCGGGCCGTCAGCCGGGCGCTCGGTCTCGCGCGCGCCGGCGAACAGGGTCTCGTCGGCATTGATCGTGGCGACCATGTAGCCGGGGTCGAGGTCGGCGATCTTCGTCGACTTGCCGCTATTGATGTCGAACGACATGATGACGCGCGGCCCCCGGCGGGGATCGGCGTCCCTGGGCGCCGCGTCGTGCCCCTGCGTCGCCACCGCCGCCGTCGTGTAGTAAATCGCGCCGGTCTTCCTGCCGACGAACATCAGCGAGACGCGGCCCGGCACGACCAGCTTTGACGTAAACGTCTTGAGGTCGAGCGCCATGATGCCGGACGGCGACGAATAGGCCATCCATTTGCCGTCGGGCGTGTACGAATTGACATTGAAATAGTTGCTGGAGCTGCCCGCCTCGTCCGAGATGCGCACGATATGGTGGCCGGTCGTCTTGTCGATCCATTCCCTGGGCGGGGCCTGCGTCTGCGAGGGCGCGGCCTGGAGCACCGGGATTTCGGCGAGCGCGGGTTGTGTGGCGAGGACAAGCGTCAGGGCAAGACCGGAGACGGCGAGCGATTTCATGGGGAACCTTTCGAACCTGCAGCGTGTTTTTTGGGTTTTGTCCCAGCTTATACGCTGATGCGATCGATGTCCGCCGCTTTCGATAAAAATTGATCAAAATCGATCAAAACTCCTCTTCCCACGCGCGATGGGAAGAGGAGAAAACGGTTACCCCTTCGTTGGCGCCGCCACCGTCACCTGGTATTCCGGCGCTTCGGCCGCAGTCACGGCCACGGTCAGTTTCGCCGGCTTCAGGCCATCGGCAGTGGCCGTAATGACCGCCTGCCCCGCGCCTTCACGCGAGCGGATGACCAGCTGCGCCAGACCGTGGAACAGCGAGCGCCTGTCCGCCACATCGGCCTCCAGCGAATTGGGATCGCCATTGCCGATACCGAGGCGTTCGGCGCCATCGACCGCGAAGCTGACCATGTCCATGGCTTCGGGCACCACGCGGCCCCTGGCATCGACCGCCGCCACGGTGATGGGCATGGCGTCGACGCCGTCGCCCTTGAGCGCCTTGCGGTCGGGCGTCAGTTGCAGGGCCACGGCCTTGCCCGTAGTTTCCACGGTGTCGCGGCTGACGGCCTTGCCCGCCTTGTACCCGATCGCGTCGAGACGGCCGGGGGCGTAAGGAACGTCGTAAAAATTCATCTCGTAATAGTCGGCCTTCTGGCGGCCGAGGGACTTGCCATTGAGCTTCAGCTCGACCTCGTCCGCGTTGGAGCAGACCATGACGCGCACGGGCTTGCCTTCCTTGCCCGCCCAGTTCCAATGGATGGCGATGCGCGTAATCGGGTCCTTCCGCCACTGCGCCTGGTGGATATAGAAGGGCACCTTCTCGAAGCCGCACGAATCCATGATGCCGAACAGCGAGGCATTGGTCGGGAAGTCGTAGGGCGTCGGCTCGCCGCGGTAGTCGAAGCCCGTCCAGACGAAGCCGCCGGCGATCCATTCGCGCTCATTGATGGCTTTCCAGGCGGCGCGGTGCGTCTCTCCCCACGGGGCGGCCGAGGCATCGTAGCCGCCCTTGATGTGCCGGGCTTCGTTATTGGCGTATTCGCCGCGCACCGAGAAGGACGAGGTGTCTTCCGAAGAGGTCAGGGGCACGGACGGATTGGCCTTGTGGAAGGCGTCGTACTTGTCCTGCTGGTAGTTGAAGCCGGTGACATCGAGCGTCTGCGAAACGTTGACCGGGTTGAACAGGCCGTTGTTCATGGCGCCGGTCACCGGGCGCGTCGTGTCGAGCTGGCGCACCGTGTCACGCATGCGGCGGACCATCTCATAGCCGGCTTCGGAGCCCTGCATCGGCTCTTCGTTGAACACCGACCACAGGATGACGCTGGGGTGGTTGCGGTCGCGGCGCACCATCCATTCCAGCTCGGCCATATGTTCGGGCGCCGGATTGAAGACGCGGTTTTCGTCCATCACCAGAAAGCCCAGGCGGTCGCAGGCGTCGAGGCATTCCCTGGCCGGGGCATTGTGCGCGAAACGGATGGCGTTGCAACCGAGGTCCTTCAGGCGGCGCAGGCGGAAATCCCACAGGGCGTCGGGCACGGCCACACCGACCGCGGCGTGATCCTGGTGCAGGCACACGCCCTTGAGCTTGACCGGCTTGTCGTTGAGGAAGAAGCCATGGTCGGCGTCGAAGCGCTCGGTCCGGAAGCCGCACGTGGTGGTGACGGCGTCGAGCACGGTATCGCCCTGGCTGACCGTCGTCACGACGCGATAGAGCTCGGGCGTCTCGTCGCTCCACAGGCGCGGGTTTGCGTGGCTGAGCTTCAGCGCCGCCACGGCTTTGCGCAGCGGCGCGACGGTTGCCGAAGTCTCGGCAGAGGCGATGCGCTTGTCTGTGTCCCACAGCTCGCTTGTCACCTTGACCGTCTGATCGGCCCTGGCGATCGAGTTCAGCGTCACCTCGACGGGAATATCCCAGCCCGAACCCGATTTGACCGGATGGGCGGAGACGCCGTCGGTGATGATGTGGGTTGCGCTGCGTTTTACCACCCAGGCATTGCGGTAGATGCCGCCGCCTTCGTACCACCAGCCCTGCATGGCGTCGGCGTCGACACGCACGACCAGCGAATTCGTGTGTTTCGTGCCGAACGTGACGAACGGCGTGACGTCGAGATAGATCGAATTATAACCGCTCCAGTTATGGGCGATCAGCGTGCCGTTGAACCAGATGGTCGCCAGGGTTCCGATGCCGTCGAACTGGATTTCGATGTGCTTGCCGCGGTCGGCCTCGTCGAAGACCAGCGTGTTGCGATACCAGGCGATGCCGCGCGGCCGATAGCCCTGCGAGATGTCGGCCGCTTTCACGATCGGCTGCTCAAGCACGAAATCGTGCGGCAGGCGGACGCTGGCCCATTTCGAGTCGTCGTATTCGGGCGCCGCCGCACCCCAGGTCTTGCCCGCCTTGGCGTTCATATAGCTGTCTTCGTGCGTCATCGGCTTCGGCATGGCGATGTCGCCGTCATGGAAACGCCAGCCCTTGTTGAGCGACAGGACTTCGCGCCCCGTCGCGGCGGCGAAGGCGGCACGGATATCGAGGGCCGAGGCAGCGCCTAAGGCTGCCACGCCCATCATCAGTTGGCGACGATTCACTCTGATCACTCCCTCGTTGTTTTATTTTACCGGCCTGACGCCGGATGGGGCGGGCACGACCTCCTGGATCGTCCCGTCCTTGTTATAGGTCAGGTTGTCGATGGCGATCGAGCGTTTATAGTCGCCGCCGCCGGGCAGAAGCTTGTCGTGATAGAAGAGGTAGGACTTGCCCTTATACTCCAGGATCGCCTGGTGGTTGGTCGAAATCGGGCGGTAGTCGAGAATCACGCCGCGATAGGTGTACGGCCCCATGGGCGATTTCGAGGTCGCATAGACGATCTGGCCCGGCCAGCCGGTCGAGAAGCTGAAATAATAGAGGCCCTTGTGCTTCGACAGGAAGGGCGCCTCGCCATACGTCTTCTTGGGGTCGTCCGTGGGAAAGCCTGTGATCTTCAGGTCCTCGATCGGCCCGTCCGTATGGATCATGTCGGGCTTGAGCTTGACGATCTTGGGCACGCGCGTGCCGAAGACCAGGTAGGCCTGGCCGTCCCTGTCGATCAGCACGGCCGGATCGATCGGCTCCGCGCCGGCATTGGCGTCACGTGCCTTGTCGATCAAGGCGTCGCCGATGGCGTCGACGAAGGGGCCCTCAGGATGGTCGCTCACCGCCACCCCGATCTTGTCGCCGCCCACAGGGGCATAGAAATAATATTTGCCGTTGCGGAAGGCCGCTTCCGGCGCCCAGGCCTTGGCGTCGGGCCGCGCCCATTTGAACACCGTCACCGAAAGGAAGGAGCCCGCGTCCTGCCAATGCGCCAGGTCCTTAGAGGTGAACAGCCGCCAGTCGGTCGAATCCCAGTACTTGCCGGAATTGTCCTGGTCGTTGGTGGCGTAGAGATAGACCTTTCCCGCAAAGACATGCGGCGACGGATCGGCATTGAACCGCGTCGAAATCGGGCTGCCGGCCAGCGCCGGCGACGACCACGCGGCCGCCGCCAGAATAACGCTCAAACCCCAGTTGGATTTTCCTGCAGGCATGGTTATCGTTCCTCTCTCAGGCGTTTTTGTCGTATTGGCCCCAACTTATCAGGGTTCAAATGTATGACAATAGGACCAATTCGGTAAATTAAGTTGTCAGACAATTGACAGGCCCAAAGCGCCGCGTTAGGGCATTTTGGCCGATATCAAGGAGACTTCAACAATGACGCTGCGCCTTATCCAGATCACGTCCCGCGACGGACAACGCCACGTGCTGGCGGCCGAGGACGACGGCTCGGCGCGCATCGTCGAAGGCGTCTCGTCGACCTATGAACTGGCTCTGGCGGCCATCAAGGCCGGCGTCCCGATCGCAGACGCGGTTGCCCGTCAAGGTCTTGGCGAAAATGTCGACGTCGCCGAAGCGCTCAGCGAAGGGCGCGTGCTGGCGCCGATCGACCATCCCGATCCCGCCCACCTGCACCTGACCGGCACCGGCCTGACGCACCTCGGTTCCGCGGAAGGCCGCGACAAGATGCACAAGGCGGCGCAGGCCGCCGAGGTCCAGACCGATTCCATGCGCATGTTCCTGATGGGCGTGAAGGGCGGCAAGCCCGGGGCCGGCGAAGTGGGCGCGCAGCCGGAATGGTTCTACAAGGGCAACGGCAATGCGCTGGTCGGCCCGGGCCAGGCGCTGCAATCGCCGGCCTTTGCCGAAGACGGCGGCGAAGAGCCCGAAATGGCCGGCATCTACGTCATCGGCCCCGACGGCACGCCCTTCCGGCTCGGTTTCGCCATCGCCAACGAATTCTCGGACCACGTCGTCGAAAAACAGAACTATCTGTGGCTGGCCCACTCCAAGCTGCGCCCGGCTTCGCTGGGTGTCGAGATCCTGACGGGCCCCCTGCCCTCCGACGTGCGCGGCACCTCGCGCATCTGGCGCGGCAACGAAGTGCTGTGGGAAAAGCCCTTCATCTCGGGTGAGGACAACATGTCCCACACCTTCGCCAACCTGGAACACCACCACTTCAAGTACGGCCTGTTCCGCCAACCGGGTGACGTCCACGTCCACTGCTTCGGCACGGCGACGGCGTCGTTCGCCGACGGCGTCAAGACGAAGGACGGCGACGTCTTCGAAATCATCGCCGCGCCGTTCAGCTACGGCCTGCGCAACGTGCTGAAGACCCAGTCCGAAGAAAAAGTGGTCGTTCAGGCCCTGTAATCAAGCCTTGGCTTCCGGCCCGCCCAGCCCCGCCGAAATGCGGGCCGCCGCGCGGGCCAGATAGTCGCGCGCTTCGTCGCGGTCGACCGTCTGCGTGCCGTCGATCAGCTTTAGGAAGGGCACGGTCAGCGCCGCCGCCACATGGCCGTCGAAACCGAACACCGGATAGCTGATATCGGTGACACCGAGCGTCCGGGCACTGTCCATCATCTCGTAGCCCTGCGCACGCACCGTTTCGAGGCGGAGCTGCGTCTCGGCCGTCACGAGCGTGGCCTTGGCCGCAAATGCCAGAAGCACATGGCCCGAGCTGCTTTTTTCCAGCGACAGACTGGAGCCGACCTTTACCGACAGGCCGGTCGGTCCCGGGCTTTCCTGACGCAGGATCACCAGGCCGTGGTCTTCGTTGCGCACCACCAGGTGGCATGACTGGCCGATGCGTTGCGATAGCTCATGCATGACCGGCGCGGCCACGACCGACAGCTCTTCGGCCGGCGTGGCGCGAAAGGCCAGGTCGAGGACCCTGTGGGTAACGCGGAAGCGGTCGCCCGGCCCCTTGCGCAGCCAGGCCCGGCGTTCCATGACCATGATGACGCGGAAAATCTCGCTGATCGACAGGCCGAGCCGCGACGCGATTTCGCTGATCGTCAGGCCGTGCGGCGATTCAGCCAGCAGCTCGATGACGTTGAAGCCTTTTTCGAGCGCCGGCGCCGAGTATATACGGCGGGGTCCCCCCGAGTCGTCGATATCGTTGTCCTGAACCATGACCCTGGGTATGCGCTCGCCGCCCCGTTGGCAATCTTTTTAAAAGCTGCCGATGGCCTTGAGAACGCGCCCCTGATCGGCCATCAGCTCCGGCACGACGCGCGGCAGGTCTTCGAGCGCGAAGGCATGGGTCTGCAGGGCCGTTGTCGGAATGGCGCCGTCGCGGATCAGGTCGATGACCATCTGGAAGTCGTGACGCGTGGCGTTGCGGCTGCCGACCAGGGTCATTTCGCGCTTGTGGAATTCGGGATCGGCGAAGGAAATCGTGTCCTTGACCACGCTGACCAGGATGTAGCGTCCGCCATGCGCGACGTAACCGAAACCCTGTTCGATGGCGCGCGCGCTGCCGGTGGCGTCGAAAACGGCGTCGAACCCCTCACCGTCCGTCCGGGTCTTCAGCCAGGCCTCCAGGCCTTCGCCGACTACGGCCGTGTGCTCGAGCGCGATGGCCTGGCCGGCGTAGCGCAGGCGTTCGGCATTGGTGTCGATCAGGCTGACCTCGGCACCGGCCAGCATGGCGAACAGCGCGGTGGCGACGCCGATAGGCCCCGCGCCGACGACCAGCACGCGGTCCTCGCCGGTCACCTGCCCGCGGCGCACGGCGTGGGCGCCGATAGACAGGAACTCGACCATGGCCGCCTGGTCGGGTGTCAGGCCCGGTACGGGAACGACTGCCTTTTCGGGCACCGACACGAACTCGGTCATGCCGCCGTCGATATGCACGCCCATGACCCGGATATTGACGCAGGCATTGGGTTTCGCCTTGCGGCAGGCGATACAGTGCCCGCACGGCAGGTATGGATTGATCGTCACCAGTTCGCCCACGGCCAGGGCCGAGCCCGCATCGGCTTCGACGACCTCGCCCGCCAGTTCATGGCCCATGACGCGGGGATAGCTGAGAAACGGCTGGTTGCCGGAAAATATGTGAAAGTCCGTGCCGCAGAGGCCGACACGCATGATGCGGATCAGCGCCTCGCCGGCCTTGCGCTCGATGCGCGGCCGTTGGCCGAGCTGAAGCGAAAACGGCTTCTCGCAGACGAGGGTCTTCACACACATATCTCCATGCAAAAAACTTTCCTATGTGAAAATTATTTGCATATGGGATACATTGCAAGCCCAAAAATGATTATCCCGCCGGCGACATGCGATAGTGGCCGATCCCCCATTCGCTGCCTCCGGCATGTCCCCAAAGGCCGGCCGTCGCCATGAAGAACAGCCGCCAGCGCTTGCGCCACAGTTCGGCTTTGCCGCCGTAGACCTGACGCAGGATGGGCATGATGCGGTCGTACTGGTGGTCGAAATTGTCGAGCCAGTCGAGCGCCGTGCGGCGGTAGTTGGTGCCAGACCAGCGCCATTCGGCCTCGACCGTGAAGAGGTCCGGAAAGCGGTGCACAAGGTCGTGCGCCGGCATGATGCCGCCGGTGAAGAAGTATTTGCCGATCCAGTCGTCGGCGTCATGCCGGAACCGGTACGAGCGCGACCTGTGGGTAAAGACGTGCAGGAACAGCCGGCCGTCGGGCTTCAGCCAGCCGCGCACGCGCTCCAGCAGGCCGCGCCAGTTCGACATGTGCTCGAACATCTCCACCGAAACGACACGGTCGAAGCGGTCTTCCGCCATGAAGTCGTTCATGTCGGCAGTGATGACGGTCAGGTTGTTCAGGCCCCGCCGTTCGGCCTGGGCAAGGATGTAGGCGCGCTGCGAATGCGAATTCGACACCGAGACGATTCGGGCATTGCGATAGCGTTCGGCCATGTAGAGCGACAGCGAGCCCCAGCCGCAGCCGAGTTCGAGGATGGTTTGCCCGTCGGCCAGCCCGGCATGGATGCAGGTTTCGTCCAGCGCATGGATCTCGGCCTGGTCGAGCGTCGTGTCCTCGCTGGGGTAGAGACAGCACGAATATTTGCGCCGGGGCCCGAGGATCAGGGCGAAGAATTCCGGCGGGAGTTCGTAGTGCTGGGCATTGGCGGCGTCGGTATGGACGGCGATGGGAAAATCCGCCATGGCCGCCGCGAAAGCCGCCTCGTCGGACGGGTCGCCTTTTTCGAGCTGGCGGCGCGTCTGTCCGCACAGGACGTCGATGGCGAACAGCGTCAGGCCGTCGGGCAGGGGGGCGCGCTCGGCAAGCGCGGTCGCAAGACTCATCGGGGTGTTTCCTTGTGCGGTGGACCGGGGAAGAAGGCGTTGACGCGGGCGCGGTAGGCTTCGAATGCCGTGCCGCGGCTTTTCAGCATGTGGGCCTCCAGCGGCGGTATGCCCGAGACGTGGACCAGAAGAACGTACATCAGCACGGGCGCGGCCAAGGCCATCCAGCCCCACACCCACGCGCCCGACAGGTCGATGGCAACGACCGCCCAGGCACACCAGCCGAGCCATTCGAAGAAATAGTTCGGATGGCGCGACCAGGCCCACAGGCCGACGTCGCACACGGCCTTGCGGCCTTTGTGGGCGCTGGCGAAACGGGCCAGTTGCGCGTCTGCCACGCCCTCGCCCACCACGGCCACGGCCAGCAGGGCCAGGCCGGCAAAATCGCCGGCCGCCGGAAACGGCCCCGGACGGATGGCGGCCAGCCGGACGGCCAGCACCAGGATCAGCGCGGCGGCCGCCTGGATCTGCAGGAAGACGAAGAGATACACCGGGAACAGGCCACCCCACTGCCGGGCCAGGTCGGCATAGCGCGGGTCGTCCTCACCGCCGCGCGTGCGCGCCGCGATGTGACCGGCCAGCCGGAGGGACCAAAGGGCAATCAGAATGCCGACGGCGATACGGCGGCCAAGGGCGGCATTCGCGTCAGGCCAGACAACCGCCAGGACGCCGCCGGCGCCGACGGCCAGGGACCATATCGTGTCCACCCAGCCGCTCTTGCCGGTCAGGCGCTGGATCACCCAGGCCACGGCCATCAGGGCGCCCAGAGCGGCCGCGGCGGTAATGACGAAGGCAGGCTCCATGCCGGTCCCCGGAAAAGCGTGACATGCGGCTTCTACGCGGGGCGGCGGCGGACGGTTCACCGGCCGATCCATTTTCACGGCGCCAACGTAGATGCACGGGGGCCAAGCGGAGACGCATCGTGATCATGCACCTACTTATTGCCTCCAGCCTGCTGTCAGCGGATATCTCGGCCATCGAAGGCGAATGGGCGCGCGGGGATGGCAAGGCCCGCGTCAGGATGGAGCCCTGCGGCGCCGACCTGTGCGCCGTCAATACCTGGATCAGGCCCGGCGTTCGCGGCGAAAAGATCGACGACCGGCTGGTCATGACCCTGAGCGACGACGGCGCAATGCGGTGGACCGGCAAGGCCTACGATCCCCAGCGCGGGCTGACCTACCGCATCACCATTACGGCCGACGGCCGCAGCATGACGACGACGGGCTGTGTCCTGGGCGGCCTGGTGTGCAAGGCCATGAACTGGACGCGAATATCCTGACGCAAATCGGGCCTC
>CAKZJB010000019.1 GCA_936940865.1 uncultured Asticcacaulis sp.
CAAGAGCCCCGCCCACCGCCTTCGGCGGTCCCCCCTCCCCATAAATGGGGAGGGCGAAGTTCGGCATGTCGGCCACACTGAGCGACCGATCCAAAAAAATTCTATCGCCGCGCCTTCAACGTTGCGTCCACTTCGGCGTCGCGATCGACGCTCAGCTTGCCGTCGGCGTATTTCAGCTCGGCGACCTGGATGACCGTGCGTTGGTGCCAGTATGGATCGGTCTTCGCTTCGGGCGCGTTCTCCTGGTGGACGAAGTAGTAGATGAAGGCGCGGTTGCCGTTGACCACGACGTCGGCGTGCTGCCCCTTGCCGATGTCGGTGGGCTTTGTCCCCGGCGTTTCCAGAAGCCGGCTGTCCTGCGGTGTCCAGGTCTCAGCGTCGTCGGAACGCAGGACGATCAGCCCTTTCCAGGCGTCGGCGACCATCCAGTACGATCCCTTGAAACGGAAGACCTTGGGGCCTTCGGCCGACATGTCGACGACAGGTGTCGCCTGGCGCGTCCAGTGGACGAGGTCGGTCGAGTCGGCGGCGAAAATGCGGCTGCCCTTGCGCTCGTCCTTGAACCATATGCGGTACGTGCCGTTATCCAGCTTGACGACGCTGGCATCGATAATACGATCCGAGCCGACGTCGAGCGTATCGCCGCACGCCCAGTGCTCCAGGTCGGGGCTGGTCAGGTGCACGATCCTGCGTGCGCCGTTCCAGTCGGAAAAGACGCCCGGCACGACGGTCAGCCACATGTGGTAGGTGTCGCCTTCCTTATACAGTTCCGGCGCCCACAGCGTTGCGCCGGTACAGCTTTCCGGTATTTTCGCCTGGCCGGAATAGGTCCACTTCATCCCGTCCTTCGATGTGGCGATGCCGATCGGCGTGCCGTGGACCCAGGACACATCCTTCGGGTCGGGCAGTTTCAGCGTGGCGCGGCGGTTGGTGTAGAACAGGGTCCAGCGCCTGTGCGCCTTGTCGTAGATCGTCGAAACGTCGGCGGCGCCGTCGTACACCGGGTCGCGATAGAGCGGCTTGGGCGCGGTCAAAGCGAGTGCCGGGGCCGCAACCAAAAGCAGGAAGGCACTAAGGACGACGGTTCGCACGGCGGTTCCTTATTGTAGGACAATTAAACGGTTTAAATCCATTCACCCGTCGCCGCAATTTTTTTCGTTCGCAAATCCGAGACTTGTGGCCATATGGATGCTGCTGAAACTTTTGCGGTCACGGTTGGAGGCCCCATGCTGAAGCTGTTAGGCAAGATCCCGTTCTGGGTGAAGACCCTGATCGCCTTCGCCGCAGGCGTTGCGGCGGCCCTATACTGGGGCAAGGACGCGGTCGCCGTCTTCGATCCTATCGGCAACACCTATATCCGTGCGATCAAGATGCTGGTTGCGCCACTGGTATTCTTCACCATTGCCGCGTCGATAGCCCGCCTGGGCCACGGCGAGGGCGACCATGAAACAGGCGCCGGCGGCCGAGCCCTGCGTCTTGGCATCTATACCATCGGCTGGTTCATGATCACGTCGGCCATCGCCGTGTCGGTCGGCCTGGCCATCGGCATCTATTTCCAGCCCGGCCATGGCGTCGGCGTGCTGCCGGTCGATCCGTCGCCGATCAAGGCCGTACCCGGGCCGGTCGAGGTCCTGACCGGGATCGTTCCCTCGAACATCTTCCAGAGCTTCGCCGAAGGAAAAGTCCTAAGCATCGTCGTTTTCGCCATTTTGGTCGGCGCGGCGCTGGGCGCTTTGGGCCAGAAGACACGCGAACTGTCGACCCTGATCGACCAGGGCTCGCAGGTCATGTTCAAGCTGACGCGCTGGATCATCCAACTGACGCCGATCGGCGTCTTCGGCCTGATCGGCTCTGTGGTGGCGTCGTACGGACTTGAGGCGCTGAAGCCGCTGATCCCCTATATCGGCCTGATCTATATGGGCTGCCTGATCGAGATATTCATCGTCTATCCGACGCTGCTCAAGGTGCACGGCCTGCGCGTTCGCGGCTTTTACAAGAGCATTTTCACCGCCCAGCAGACGGCGTTTTTCACCTGCTCGTCGATCGGAACGCTTCCGGTATCGCTGCAGGTGGCGGTCGATAACCTGAAGTTGCCCAAGTCGTTCGCCGGCTTCGCGCTGCCGCTGGGCGCCAATATGAAGATGGACGGCTGCGGCGCCATCTATCCGGCGATTTCGTCGATCTTCATCGCCAACTATTTCGGCATTCACCTGACATCGACCCACTATGTCATCATTGCTTTGAGCTCGATCCTGGGCTCGCTGGCCACTGCGGGCGTGCCGGGCGTGGCGACCGTCATGCTGACCGTGACCCTGTCGGCGGCCGGATTGCCGCTCGAAGGCCTGGCCATCCTGGCTGCGATCGATCGTATCCTCGACATGATGCGCACGGCGACCAATGTGACCAGCCAGATCCTGGTGGCGACCATCGTGTCGCGCGAAAACGGCCTGATCGAAGTGGGCTCGCCGCTACTCAACAGCCCGAAGAAGCTGGCAGTGAAGGTAGGGGCGGAGTGACTTCCATCTCAGGCAACACCCCTCTTTTGGCGGGTTGTTTTTAGCGACCAATGCGATTAACGTTCCCCAGGGTTGCATGTCCTGGCGCCTTCAAGGCCTGGACATGCTCTCAGAACCGGCTATCCGCGCCTTTATAGGCAGACGGCGCGCACCATGGGAAACACATTCCATGATCAAAAAACTCGGCGCCGAGCTTTTCGGCACCTTCTGGCTGGTATTCGGCGGCTGCGGCAGCGCCGTGCTGGCTGCGGCCTTTCCGGACCTCGGCATCGGGTTCGCCGGCGTAGCACTGGCCTTCGGTCTGACCGTCCTGACCATGGCCTATGCGGTCGGCGGCATATCGGGCGGGCACTTCAATCCAGCGGTGTCGCTGGGCCTGGCCGTCGCCGGCAAGTTCAAGTGGAGCGAGTTCGCGCCTTACGTCATTGCCCAGTGCGCCGGTGCGTTGCTGGCAGGCGGCGTTCTCTTTCTCATCGCGACGGGTAAGGCCGGGTTCGTGGCCGGGGGCTTTGCGTCGAACGGCTTCGGCGACCATTCGCCCGGCGGCTATTCGATGGTGGCGTGCGCCGTCGCCGAAATCGTCCTGACCGCGCTCTTCCTCATCGTCATTCTGGGGGCGACGTCGAAGCGCGTTCCGGCCGGCTTCGCGCCGATCGCCATCGGGTTATGCCTGGCCCTGATCCACCTGGTGTCGATCCCGGTGACCAATACCTCGGTCAACCCGGCGCGGTCGCTTGGCGTGGCGGTGTTCGCCGAGCCCTGGGCGCTGCAACAGCTGTGGTTCTTCTGGGCCATGCCGCTGGTGGGGGCCGCCATTGGCGGCCTGATTTATCGCTTCCTGTTCGAGGACAAGGACGCCTAGTCCTTGGTCCAGCGGGTAAGCAGGTCTTTCCGCAGCGTCTGGAACGTGCCGTCGGCGATGGCGGCGCGCATCCGGATCATCAGCGCCTGGAAGAAGGCGATGTTGTGCCACGACAAAAGCACCTGACCCAGGATTTCCTCCGACCGCACCAGGTGGTGCAGATAGGCCTTCGAATAGTCGCGGCTGGCCAGGCAGTCCGAGGTCGGATCGAGCGGCTCGTCGTCCTCGGCGAAGCGGGCATTCTTCATGTTGATCGGCCCGTCCCACGTCCACACCTGGCCGTGGCGGCCCGAACGTGTCGGCAGGACGCAGTCGAACATGTCGACGCCGCGCGCCACGCCTTCCAGCAGGTCGATCGGCTTGCCCACGCCCATCAGGTAGCGCGGCCGGTCCCACGGCAGGAGCGGCGTACAGAAATCCAGCGTATCGCACATGGCCTTATGGCCTTCGCCGACCGCAAGGCCGCCGATGGCGTAGCCGTCGAAGCCGATATCGAGCAGGCGCTCGGTCGATTCCTTGCGCAGGTGTTCGAAGGTCGAGCCCTGCTGGATGCCGAACAGCGCCTGGCTGTCGCGCGTGCCGAAGGCCTGCTTCGAGCGCAGGCCCCAGCGCGCCGATAGTTGCAAGGCCTGTTGCGCGCGCTTTTCCTCGGCCGGGTAGGCGACGCATTCGTCGAGTTGCATGACGATGTCGGAGCCCAGGAGGTCGGCCTGGATTTCGATCGAGCGTTCCGGCGACAGGACGTGTTTCGAGCCATCGATATGCGAGGCGAAGGTGACGGCCTCTTCCTTGACCTTGGAGATGTTCGACAGGCTCATCACCTGGAAGCCGCCGCTGTCGGTCAGGATCGGGGCGTCCCAGCCCATGAATTTATGCAGGCCGCCCAGACGTTTGATGCGCTCCGGCCCCGGGCGCAGCATCAGGTGGTAGGTATTGCCGAGGATGATTTTGGCATGCGCCTGGCGCACCATGTCGAGCGTCAGCGCCTTGACCGTGGCGGCCGTGCCGACGGGCATGAAGATGGGGGTCGGGATATCGCCGCGCGGCGTTTTCAGCACACCGGTGCGGGCCTGGCCGTCATGGGCATGGATTTCAAACGGGAAAGCACTCATCGCGGCGTCATAGCGGCGAAGTTATAAGAGGTCCACAGATTACACAGATTGCACAGATTATTCCGAGGTCGTGGCCGCGGTCGTAAAGATTGGCCACGGATGACACGGATACGCCGCTTCGCGGCGACACGGATTTCATATTAAAGACCGATTGGTGGGGCCGTTGCCGCGTTGAATGCGCTTCCTGCTTCTTATCCGTGTTGGCGCGCAGCGCCTATCCGTGTCATCCGTGGCAAAAACCTAATCTGTGCAATCTGTGTAATCTGTGGATTTCACTTACTTTCTGGACGTATTCGTCAGCAAGCACGCGTCGCCGTAAGAGAAGAAGCGATAGCCCGACGCGATGGCGTGGGCATAGGCCGCGCGCATATTGTCGGCGCCTGCCAGCGCGCAGACCAGCATGAACAGGGTCGATTTCGGCAGGTGGAAGTTGGTCAGCAGCAGGTCGCACGACCGCACGCGTACGCCGGGCGTAATAAAGATCGACGTCTCCGCCGCGAACGGATGGATGACGCCGTCGTCGTCGCAGGCACTTTCAAGCAGGCGCAGGCTGGTCGTTCCGACGCAGACGATACGGCCGCCGGCCTTGCGCGCGGCATTGATGCGGTCTGCAGTCTCGGGCGTGACCACGCCGAATTCGGCGTGCATGACGTGGTCTTTCGTATCCTCGACCTTGATCGGCAGGAAAGTGCCGGCGCCGACATGAAGTGTGACGCGCGCGATATCAATGCTTTTCTTTTGCAATCGGTCGAGCAGGGCGGGGGTGAAGTGCAAGCCGGCCGTCGGTGCGGCGACCGACCCGGCTTCGTTGGCGAAGATGGTCTGGTAGTCCGTCTTGTCCTGCTCGTCCTCGCGGCGCTTCGAGCGGATATAGGGCGGCAGCGGCATGGCGCCGACCGTCTGCAAGTGCGAAATCATATCTTGCGGTTCGCAAGCAAAGCGCAAAACGTAGACGCCGTCTTCGCTCTTGCTCTCGGTTTCGGCTTGCAAGCTGAAACGCGGGTTGCTCCGACTTGTGAAATGCAATGTATCGCCCGGCCGCACGCGGCGGCCCGGCTTGACGAAGGCTTGCCAGCGCGTCGGTTCCAGCGACTTGATCAGCGTCGCCTCGATCGGCGTGTCCGCGCCGTCGCGGCGGCGGGCGCCGTGCAGCTGCACGGGCAGGACGCGGGTGTCGTTGACGACCAGCAGGTCGCCGGGATTGAGGAAATCGCCGATATCCCCGACGCGGGCGTCTGTCAGGGTCTTGCCGTCGATGCGGAGCAGGCGCGCGCTTTCGCGCGGCTCGGCCGGTCGCAGGGCTATGCTGTCGGGCGGGAGGTCGAAATCGAAATCGGAAACAAGCATGGACGAACACCGGGAAGAGGGGGTTCGTGTCAAAACGCGCAAATGGCTTTCAGGTCAAGCGGTTTACGCGATGGCGCGGCGTTGCTGGCGCTGGCTGTCGATCCAGGCCATGGCCTCCTCCATCAGGGAGAAGCCTTCCAGGATGCGGTTCGAAAAGGCGGCGCGGCTGATGGGCAGGCGGGCAAAGACGAGCGGGTCCTCGCTGACAATGGCGATGAGGCGCCCGTGGTCGCGGCCTTGGGCCAGCATCTGCCAGCGTTTGGCGAGGTCTTCGATTTCCCCGGCGGTGACCGTGCCTTCATGGCGGCGCATATCGACGATATTGTCGTAGTCCCAGGGCTGGTCGATCTGCCTGAGTTGGTCAATCATGCTGGCATTGATGTCGCCGCCGTCTATGCCGCCGATATAGCGGAAGACGATGATGCGGTTGGCATCGTCGACGGACAGGGTCAGGCGGGATCGGGTCATGGCAGGGCCGGCAAAATACACACAAAAACCGGAGCGTAAGAACGCCCCGGTTCGTTGCTATCATAAACGGCTTAACCCTTGGTTATGCCGGAACTTCAGGCCTCGACGTCGGCCGCGACGCGCATGCTGACGATCTTGCCGGGATTGCGCGGGGGCTCGCCCTTCGGCAGGGCGTCGACATTGTCCATGCCTTCGGTGACTTCGCCCCACACCGTGTATTGACGGTCGAGGAAGCGGGCGTCTTCGAAGCAGATGAAGAACTGGCTGTCGGCCGAGTCCGGGTTCTGCGAACGTGCCATCGAGCAGGTGCCGCGCACGTGCGGGGCCTCGTTGAATTCAGCCTTCAGCTTCTTGCCCGAACCGCCGTAGCCCTGGCCCTGCGGGTCGCCGCCCTGGGCCATGAAGCCTGGGATGACGCGGTGGAAGACGATGCCGTCATAAAAGCCTTCGCGCGCCAGTTCCTTGATGCGGGCGACGTGGTTGGGCGCCAGGTCGGGACGCAGGCGGATCGTAACCGGGCCGGTGTCAAGGGTGAGGATGAGGGTGTTTTCGGGATCTTCGGACATTCGCCTGCTCCTTGTCTGAGGCCGCCGACATAGGCCATGGCGTCCACTATTTCAAATAAAACCGGGGTGAAAGTCAGCCTGTGCACTCTTTTGGCTTGTCGGGACCGAACAGATCGCAGGATCGCCTGATTTCGTCGCGGATCATTTCGCAGGCGTTGGCGGCGTTGCACGGCGGATGGCTGGCAGGGCTGACGATCAGGCAGCGGTTGACCAGGCGCCTGGCGGCGGCCCTGCCGATCTGCTGGTCGCAGCGCAGGGCGTCGGGGTCGCCGGACGCGCTGGAGGACGCGCTTGCCGCCGTTGCCCGAGCTGTAACCGCCGCCGGCGGCGCGGCCGCAGGTCCGGTCATCGTTCCATTAGGGAGGCCCGGCGCCTGCTGTCCGGTTGGGGCGGGTTGCTCGCTGACGACGGGCTTCGGACCCGGCTTGCAGGCAGCGACGGCGAGGCAGAGCAGAAGAAGGGTGCTCAAACGCACGGGATGCATTGCGGCCTCCGGCGGTGGTTAACGGAGCACACCCTACAGCAAAACCGTTTCCCCGTCAGGGCAAATGAGCGTATAGCGGCGCGCATGAACGATACTTCAGATAATGAGCGCCGGCGCATGGTCAAGCCGCCGAGCAGCGGCAATGCCTCCGGGCGCGGCATCGGTCACACCAAGCTGAAGACCGCCAAGGAGCGCACGACGTCGTCGCAGAAGTGGCTGGAGCGGCAGTTGAACGACCCTTACGTCGCCCAGGCCAAGGCCGAGGGCTGGCGGTCGCGTGCGGCTTTCAAGCTGATGGAAATTGACGACCGCTTTCATGTGCTGAAGCGCGGCAACCGCATCGTCGACCTGGGGTGCGCGCCGGGCGGCTGGGTGCAGGTGGCGTTGAAGCGCGGCGCGGCCTTCGTCGCCGGCGTCGATCTTCTGCCCGTCGATCCGATCCCGGGCGCCGAACTGCTCCAGGCCGATTTCACCGATCCGAAGGTGGGCCGGCAACTGATGGATCTGATGCACGGCGCGCCCGATGTCATCCTGTCCGACCTGGCGCACAATACGGTCGGCCACAAGCAGACCGACCACCTCAAGATCATGGGGCTGCTGGAAATGGCCTCGGGCTTCGCGCTGGATAACCTCAAGCCCGGCGGCGCCTTCGTCGCCAAGGCCTTTCAGGGCGGCGAGACCGAACAATTGCTGCTCAAGCTCAAGCTGGCTTTCGATACGGTCAAGCACTTCAAGCCCAGGTCGAGCCGGGCCGACAGTTCGGAAATCTACGTCGTGGCGCTCGGCTACAAGGGAAAGAGGTAGCGTGCTGCCCTGGATCTATCTCGGCGTGGCGGGTCTGCTCGAAACCTGCTGGGCGATCGGATTGAAATACAGTCAGGGATTTACGAAGCCGATCCCGATGATTTTCACGGCCGTGACGTTGATCCTCAGCATGATCCTCCTGGCCAGGGCGGCCGACAGCCTGCCAATCGGCACGGCCTATGCCGTTTGGGTCGGCATCGGCGCCTTCGGGGCGGCGGTGTTGGGTATCGTCCTGTTCCACGAACCGGTGACGCCGCTTCGGGTCTTCTTCTTGGTCATGCTGCTCGGCGCCATCATCGGCCTAAAGGCGACGTCGTCGTCGTGAACGGCATCCGCAAACGAAAAGTTTCAGGCTGAAACGACAAGTCATTCCGATCTGAAACTTTTTGCCCTCGGCCCCTTTACCTCTCCGGCGGATTGACCTATGCACAGCCCGCAAAATGGAGAGTCCCTTATGGATATACGCGAAGGCCTTACCTTCGACGACGTTTTGCTCGAACCGGGTCCGTCCGACGTCATGCCGACCCAGGTTGACACGCGCACAAAGTTTACCCGCGACATCACGCTGAATATTCCGCTTGTTTCGTCCGCCATGGATACGGTCACCGAGGCGCGCCTGGCGGTCGCCATGGCCCAGGCCGGCGGCATGGGTATCGTCCACCGCAACCTGACCAACGAAGAGCAGGCCGACGAGATACGCGCCGTCAAGCGCTTCGAGTCGGGCATGGTCATCAATCCGATCACCATCCACCCCGATACCAAGCTCGGTGAAATCCGCGATATAATCGCGCGCCGCAAGATTTCGGGCTTCCCGGTGGTCGAGCCCGAGACGAAGAAGCTGGTTGGGATTCTCACCAACCGCGACATCCGCTTCGAAGGCGACAATTCCAAGACCGCGGCCGAGCTGATGACCAGGGACGGCCTGATCACCGTCACCGAGGGCGTCGACCAGGAAAAGGCGCGCGGCCTGATGGCGTTGCACCGCATCGAGCGCATCATCGTCGTCGACGAAGCCTATCGCGCGGTGGGACTGATCACCGTCAAGGACATGGAAAAGTCGCAGGCCTACCCGCACGCCGCCAAGGACGCGGCGGGGCGCCTGCTGGTCGGCGGCGCCTCGACCGTCGGCGATGCCGGTTATGAGCGGTCCCAGGCCCTGATCGACGCCGGCGCCGACGTCGTCGTCATCGACACCGCCCACGGCCATTCCAGCCTGGTCAGCGAAGCCGTCCGCCGCATCAAACGCGAATACAACCACGTCCAGATCGTCGCCGGCAATGTCGCGACGTTCGACGCCACGCGCGCCCTGATCGACGCGGGCGCCGACGCCGTCAAGGTCGGCATCGGGCCCGGCTCGATCTGCACCACGCGCATGGTCGCGGGCGTTGGCGTGCCGCAACTGACCGCCATCATCGACAGCGTCCGCGCCGCCAGGGATTCGGGCGTGCCGGTCATCGCCGACGGGGGCATCAAGCTTTCGGGGGATCTGGCCAAGGCCATCGCCGCCGGGGCCTCGACCGCCATGCTGGGCTCGATGTTCGCCGGCACCGAAGAGGCGCCGGGCGAGGTCATCCTGTATCAGGGCCGCTCCTACAAATCGTACCGCGGCATGGGCAGCGTCGGCGCCATGACCTCGGGCTCGGCTGACCGCTACTTCCAGAAGGAAGTGCGCGATTCGATGAAGCTGGTGCCGGAAGGCATCGAGGGCCAGGTGCCGTACAAGGGGCCGATCGCCCCGGTCATCCACCAGCTGGTCGGCGGCCTGCGGGCGGCCATGGGCTACGTCGGCGCGCCGACCGTCCCGGCCTTCCAGGAGCGCGCGCGCTTCGTCCGCATCACCGGCGCCGGCCTGCGCGAAAGCCACGTCCACGACGTCATGATCACGCGAGAGGCGCCGAACTACCGGCAGTAAGTAGGAGCGGGGCATGACCGAAGAACTGCGTATCGCCATCTATGCCGCGCTGCTGGGCATGTTTCAATTGTGCCTGGCCGCATGGTCGCCGTTGGGTGTTCCTGGATATCTCCGCTGGAACACCGGGCCGCGCGATACGCCGTTCGACGTCGGTCCCGTTCCAGGGCGGTTGAGGCGCGTATTTCAAAACTTCATGGAAACATATGTTTTCTTTGCAGTTATCGTGGTTGCCTTGGCTCTTGCCCATAAGTCCGATGCAGTGTCGATCTGGGGCGCACGTGCCTATCTGATCGCCCGCATCGTCTATATTCCCTGCTATGCCTTCGCCATCTCGTATGTTCGCTCGGCCGTCTGGGCCGTGTCGTTCTTCGGTATCGTGGCGACCGCCTGTTGTCTGTTGTTTTAAGGATCTGATTTGACCCCCGCCGCCCGTCTCCAGGCCGCCGCCGACATTCTCGACCAGATGAGCGGCACCCGCGCGAGCGCTGAAATCGTGTTGAAAACCTGGGGCCAGAACAACCGCTACGCCGGCTCCAAGGACCGCCGCGCCATCGCCGACCGTGTCTATGCCTGTCTGCGTGCCAAGGCCCGCCTGCTGTGGGCCATGGGCAAGGACGAAAAGGCCAAGGACGGGGGGCGCGCCATGGTGCTGGCTTCGCTGTCGCTGATCGACGGCCTGCCGCTGGCAGATATCGAAGCGCTGTATAGCGCCGCGGGCTATGGCCCGAAGCCCCTGACCGAGGCCGAACGCGCACGCCTGACGGCAAGTGGTGAGGGCGAGGCGCCCGGCTGGATCGACACGGGCATGCCGGCCTTTGCCGCCGAACGCCTGAAGGCCGTTTACGGCGACCGCTGGGTCAACGAGGCCGAAGCCCTGATGCTGCCGCGCGCGCCGATCGACCTGCGCGTCAACGGCGACCGCACGCCGCTCATCTCGGGTCTTGAGATGTTGGGCTATCGCCCTGAACCAACACCGTTTTCTGCCTTCGGCATCCGCCTGCCGGCCGAGCCGCCGCCCAATGTTCGTGCGCTCCCGGCCTTCCGCCAGGGCCAGATCGAAATCCAGGACGAGGGTTCGCAACTGGCGGGCTTTCTGGCCGGTGCCAAACCCGGCATGACGGTCATCGACTATTGCGCCGGCGGCGGCGGCAAGACACTGGCCCTGTTGCAAGCCATGGAGGGGCAGGGGCGACTGATCGCGTCGGACGTCGAACGCACGCGTCTCAACAATATCAAGCCGCGCCTGGCGCGCGCCGGGCTCGAAGCCGATCTGCGCCAACTGGGGCCGGAAGGCGAGGGTATGGAGGATCTGGAAGGCCAGGCCGACCTGGTTCTGGTCGACGCCCCGTGCTCGGGTTCTGGCGTGTGGCGCCGCCGGCCGGAAACCGCGCATCGTCTTGAAGAGACTGAAGTCGCACGCCTGCACGAACTGCAATCGGCGATTCTGAACCGCGCGGCAAAGCTGGTGAAGCCCGGCGGGCTTCTGGCTTACGCCACCTGTTCGATCCTGCCGGACGAGAACGAGGCGACCGCCGATACGTTCGAAGCCGCCCATCCCGAATTCCAGCCGCGCGCCATCACCGAGGCGCTCGACACACCCGCCATTACGCCTGAGGGGGCAAAAACCCTCGAAACCCTGGCGCAGGGCCACCGCCTGCGCTTAAGCCCGGGAACCAGCCACACGGATGGTTTCTTCGTCTCGCTCTACCGGCGAAACGCCGATACCAGCGGTCATGAAGAATGACCGCTGGTATCGGCCATTTTTCAGCTCAAACGCCGCATGGCTCGCCGCATCAGCGGCGGCGGGCGGTCGCCCTTGCCAACGGCGATTGAGTTGAAGGCAATTGCCGTTGGAGGTCTTTGTTTGGAAGGAAGTTATGTCGCACCATGAAAAACTGCTGATCGTCGATTTCGGATCGCAGGTCACCCAGCTTATCGCCCGCCGTGTCCGCGAATGCGGCGTCTACTGCGAAATCCATCCCTTCACCAAGGCCGGCGCCGCCATCGAGGCGCTGAAGCCCAAGGCCGTCATCCTGTCGGGCAGCCCGCACAGCGTCATCGACCAGGGGCCGCGTATCGACGCTACCCTGTTCGAGATGAATATTCCTGTCTTCGGAATATGTTATGGCGAACAGCTGATGTGTGAGCTCCTGGGCGGCAAGGTCGAGGGCGGCCATCACCGCGAATTCGGTCGCGCCGAGATCGACGTGCTCAAGCCGTCGCCGATCTTCAAGGGCCTGGACCCGAAAGAGACCGTGTGGATGAGCCACGGCGACCGCGTCACCGCGATTCCTGAAGGCTTCGAGGTCATCGCCACTTCGGAAGGCGCGCCGTTCGCCGCCATCGCCGATGAAGCCCGCAAATTCTACGCCGTGCAGTTCCACCCGGAAGTCGTGCACACCAAGCGCGGCACCGACATGATCCGCAACTTCCTGTTCGAGATAGCGGGCTTTACCGGCGACTGGTCGATGGCCGCCTTCCGCGACGAAGCGATCGAAAAGATCCGCAAGCAGGTGGGCCAAGGCCGTGTGATCTGCGGCCTGTCCGGCGGGGTCGATTCCTCGGTCGCCGCCGTGCTGATCCACGAAGCGATCGGCGAACAGCTGACCTGCGTCTTCGTCGACACCGGCCTGCTGCGCAAGGACGAGGGCAGCCAGGTCGTGTCGCTCTTCCGCGATCACTACAACATCCCGCTGATCCACGTTGAAGCGCAAGAGCTTTTCCTCGGCGCGCTGAAAGGCGTTTCGGACCCCGAGACCAAGCGCAAGACGATCGGCAAGCTGTTCATCGACGTCTTCGACGCCGAAGCGGCCAAGATCGAAGGCGCCGAATTCCTGGCCCAGGGCACCCTCTATCCCGACGTCGTCGAAAGCGTGTCGCCGTCGGGCGGCCCGTCGGCCGTCATCAAGTCGCACCACAATGTCGGCGGACTGCCCGACTACATGAAGCTGAAGCTGGTCGAGCCCTTGCGCGAACTGTTCAAGGACGAGGTCCGCGCGCTCGGCAAGGAATTGGGACTTTCCGACGCTTTTGTCGGCCGCCATCCGTTCCCGGGGCCGGGCCTGGCCATCCGCATTCCGGGCGAAGTCACGCCGGAAAAGGTCAAGACGCTGCAGGACGCCGACGCCATCTACCTAGAAGAGATTCGCAAGGCCGGCCTTTACGACCGGATCTGGCAGGCCTTCGCCGTGCTGCTGCCGGTCAAGACGGTCGGCGTCATGGGCGATGCGCGTACCTACGAAGACGTGCTGGCGCTGCGCGCGGTGACGTCGTCGGACGGCATGACGGCCGACTTCTTCGAATTCCCGTGGCCGGTGTTGGGGCGCTGCGCCACGCGCATCGTCAACGAGGTCCGCGGCGTCAACCGCGTCGTCTACGACGTCACCTCCAAGCCCCCCGGCACGATTGAGTGGGAGTGAGGAGCTCACTCTAAAAGGAAGGGCAATCGCATATCGCGATCAAGGTTTCGGATGAGGGAGATTTCGGCCCTCCCCATAAATGGGGAGGGCCAAGATGCGTAAGCAAAAGTCATATGCGATAGCCCTGCTCTGACAGGGACGAACGATGGCTTTTCCGGTCCGCGATGGTCTGGCACTGCGCCTGCCAGAAAGGCTGTCCTGACCAGCGCGTTTCCGCTTGGTAGAGCGCCTGCCGCCGTTGCGCATAGACGCTAGTGACACGCTCCACTTCCTCGGCGTAGGCGGATGGGCCCTCGGTGCCTCCCACCAGGATCGCTTCGGCGGCGGCCAGGCCGGTGCGCAGCGCATTGAAAAGACCCTGGCCGGCGATCGGATCGAAGGCCAGCGCCGCGTCGCCGACCGCGAACCAGCCCGGGCCGCAGGCCGCCTTTGCGGCGAGGCTGCGGGCGTCGCGGCTGAGCACGGGGCCTTCCCAGGTCAGCGCGCCCAGACACGCGGAAAGATGCGGCGCACGCGCCAGGATCGCGGCGCGTTCGGCATCGCATGCGCGCAGCCGCGCGGCGTTGTCGGGCCGCGTGTGATAGCCGATCGCCCAGCGACCGTCGCCGACCTTGCCGGCATAGAGCCAGCCGTCGGGCATGGCTTCGATCAGGGTGCGCTCCATCGCGGCGTTATTTTCCGGCCGCGCCATCTGATAGAGCGCAACAAGGGGCACGCCGCGACGCCGGGACTGGCCGAGACGCCGCAGCAGCCGCGCCGACCGCCCGGTGGCATCGATGATAGTCCGCGCCCGGACGGCCGAGCCTGTATCGCGGTAAACGATCCAGCCATCGGCGCACTGTTCGACATCGCCGACATCCGTCCTAGACCAGTCGGCGCCGGCGGCGAGGCTTGCCTTACGCAGGCTGGAATCGAACCGCGCACGGTCAAGCCGCAGCCCCGGCCCATAGGGGTCCCGAAGCACGTCGCTGGCGACCGGGCGGTCATCGCCCCAGACTACCAGCCCGCCGGTGACGGGCGCGTGATGGCGATCATCGGCGAAAAGTCCGCCCAGCCCCTCGCGGACAAGGAGACGCCGCGCCGCGCCGGGGAGGGTCTCCCCAAGGCGCGGGCTGGCCGGCCGAAGCCGGTCGAGCATAAGGACGCTGCGGCCGGCGCGGGCCAGGCGATGGGCGGCCATCGATCCGGCCGGCCCGGCCCCCGCTATGACAACGTCGAACGCCGTCGTATCCGCCACGCGATCAGCGCTTCTGGACACGGACCGCCCGGAAGGCCTCAAGCTGCTCGGGGCTGGCCCAACCCGCCTTTTCCAGCTTGGTCAGCGGATGCGGCGCCTCGGCCATGAGGCGGACGGCGTGATCGGCCGCGGTCTTGAGTTTGCCGGCGGCCAGCGTCTCGACATAGATGTATTCGGGGAAGTCCGGATCATCCTTGACGCCCGGGCGCACCTCTATGATCCCGAGCTGGCCGAACTCCGCGATCATGTCGAGCATGACCTGCGGCGCATCGTGGTTCATGATGGCGCGCAGCCAGTTGACGCGTCTGTTATAGGCCTGAACCCGCTCCGTGCGCGGCAGGTCGGCATCGATGACCTTGTTATAGTCGTCTTCACTCAGCACCTGGTTGGGCACGCGGGCGGCCCAGAAGGTCGGCAGATACGGGTCGAATTCCGGATCGTAGCCTGAGCGGCAGAAGGCGGTGTCGCCCTGCCAGGGGATCGCCATCCAGCGGGTAATGCCGCCGGGCGGTTGGGCGTAGAGCGGGCCGCCGACCTTTTCGACCAGAATGGGCGTCATGGTCGGCCCATAGTCGGGTTCGGGCTGGTCGGCCGGCCGCTGGCGGATGCGGAACGGCGCCGAATAGAGGCTGGCGTGACGCATCGGCCACGTCATCTCGCAGCCCGGGTGGAAGGTGTCGGACAGGCAGTAATGCAGGGCCGCCTTGTCGAGCATATGCGGCTGATCGGCCAGGGGCACGTCCGCCAGCGTCGCCGGCGGCTGAGTTGTTTGCGGCCAATCGGCGACGAAATTTCCCTCGACCCATTTTCGCAGGATCGCCTCCTGCAGGCCGGTCATGGTCAGCATGTTGCCCGGGCCGTTCTCGGGGAAGCTGCCGAAGGCATCGCCATAGATCCACGGCTGCACATGGGGCCATTGCACAGGCTCCGCGACGCTGGGGGCATTGGGGCGGAAGCCGTTGAACAGCGTGCGGCGCAGTTCGCCATACGGGTCCTGACCGTCGAGCGCGCCGGCGGGTTTCTGCGACAGCCGCGCCAGCAGTTCTGGATTGGTGAAGTCGAGTGGGCAGCCCTTGCCGAAATAGGCGGCGAAACCCTTGTTGACCCATTGCAGGTTGCTGAGCCTTTGCAGGATCGGCAGGATGTCCTGGCAGAAGGACGGCGTGTCGGGCATGGTCATCCAGCCGGCTTCCACGGACACATCGCACATCAGATCGTACATGGTCCGCCAACTGACCACGTCCGGCGCATAGTTCGGAGGCGCGACGACGACCCAGGCGGAGTCCACCGGAATGACGGTGCCGTTGATGCTGACCTCGGCCATGACGGGACCGTCGGACGTGTCGTCGTACCAGTCGTTGGCATTGTTGAAGCTGGGCGGGTTGGCGGGATCGAAGACCGGGGCGCCCGTCGGTGAGGCCGATTTGCCGTGTCCGCCAAGGAAGATCAGGCGGCCGGCATCGTCGGTCTGGATCTCGCCAAGCGGCACCACCACCGGCTCGGCGGCTGCCGCCTGGAAGGTGCCGGTGTCGAAGGCATAGGCGGGGCCGGAAACGCTGCGTCCGGAAATGCTGCGGGGGCCTGGATCGATGGCAAGCGTCGTGCGGTTTTTCACATTCGGGTTGCGCAGCGGGAAGGCATTGTCCGAAGCGTTGACGGCTTCCGGGATGTCGAGGGCGTACTGGAACTGGTACCATTGCGCCTTGCGATTGGCGACGTGCACCGTCCAGATGATGTCGGCATTGTCGCTGGTCAGTTCGCTGACCACCTCGCCGGCGGCATTGTAGCCATAGACGCGGAAGCGGGCCGCCTGCCGCTTGATGGCGCCGGTTTCGTCCCGGTAGAAGTCGGGGGGCGGGGCGCTCTCGGGCGGCGCGTCGGCGACCTCGGGGCCTATGAACCAGGCCGCTTTGGCGTCGCCGATGCGGGCGATGCCTATGGCGGGATGAATGGCCGCGCGCACGATCGTGGTGTCGTTGCCGGCAGGCGCCTTGACGGCAAGCGGACGCGGGGCGTCAGGCTCTCCCAGCGGGATGCCGTTGACGTTGCGGCGCAATTCGGCGGCCGCCGCGTAGACGACGCGCCGGGCATCTGCGATCGAGCCGACGGGCCTGTGCGGCTCGGTCACGCGCCAGATGTTCATGGAGAGATTTTCGCCGTAGTCGGCCTGGCCGCGGGCATTGATATCCTGCGCCGGCAGGACGATGTCGGCGACATGGATGGGCGGGCTCAGGTCCTCCGGCCAGGCGACGGTCGCCGCGTCGAGCGGCATGCGGTCGGGCACGGTGCGCAATTGCACCATGAAGCGGAATCGCGCCTCGCCGGCCTTGAGACGGCTGGCAAGATCGGCCGCGAGATAGGTCGGGTCGGCCGGGTCCGTGGCCGGCGGATCGACATAAAGGGTCGGTTCCAGCTTGTATTTGGCATAGGTGTCGCCGAAACTGAACGGCAGGCCGCTCCAGTAGGGCGTCGCCAGCACGCTGGCCACGGGCTTTGCCATGGCGTCGAGCAGTTCCGCGGTCTTGGGATGGGCCTTGAGATAGGGATCGTAATCGCCATCGACGACTCCGGCCTTGGTGAAGGCGCACATGTCGCTGGCCGTGTCGACGAAGAAGACGTCGAAATTCTGCAGGATGAAGTCGAAGGTCGGCGAGTCCGGATTGCCGAGCAGTTTTTTGCCGGGTACGTCGAAGAGCTTGATACCGATGCCCAGCGTCGTCTTGTAGTCTTCAAGCGAGGGCAGCGTATCCGAAGAGAACCGTACCCAGGCGTCGAATGCCTTGCCCGGCTCGGAAAAGAGCCCGACACGGTAGGGCTCCGGCAGGTCCGGCCGGATGCGGAATTGCGCAGCGGCGACGCCATGCGGCTTCAGAAACACCGGCCGCAGGGCCGGGCACTGTCCCTTGGCGATACGTCCCGCTTGAACCATGTCGACAAACATGGTCTTCAACGAGGCGACCGGATCCGCGGCGCAGTCGACCGCGGGCGTCGCCGGGGTATCGGGTGTCGTGTTTCCTGGCGATGCTTTCAGATGGTCCATGGGCCTGCCTCCTCGGTCATGATTGTTATGCAAGTTATAGGGGTAGATTCTTGACATATGCAATCATGAATAATTTTTAGGTGTGGAGATTTCGGGGGCGCCGGCCGGAAGCCGCCGCGGAAAACGGGGCGTGTCCGTTTCCCGATTGCTTTCCTGAAACATTCGGCTATCCATCGGGCCGCAAACCAAACCGACGCGGTCCGGCTCCGGGCCGCGTTCGTTTTTCGTCAGTTGAAGACCGCATGATCCGCCTCGACAATATCAGCAAGCAGAACGGCCACCAGATCCTGTTCATCGACGCGTCGATGGGCATCATGAAGGGCGAAAAGGTGGGGCTTGTGGGCCCGAACGGCGCCGGCAAGACGACGCTGTTCCGCATGATCACCGGCAAGGAGCAGCCCGACGACGGCCAGGTCGCGATCGATGCCGGCATGACGATCGGCTATTTCAGCCAGGACGTCGGCGAGATGTCGGGCCAAAGCGCTGTCGCGGCGGTGATGGACGGCGTCGGCCCGGTCAGCGCGCTGGCAAGCGAGATGGCTGAACTTGAAGCGGCCATGGTGGATCCGGACCGGGCCGATGAACTGGATGCGATCATCGAGCGCTATGGCGATGTCCAGGCCCGGTTCGAGGAACTGGACGGTTATGCGCTGGAGGCGCGGGCGCGCGAAGTTCTGGCGGGCCTGAGCTTCAGCCAGGAGCGCATGGACGGCGATGTCGGCCTGTTGTCCGGTGGCTGGAAGATGCGCGTGGCGCTGGCGCGAATTCTTCTGATGCGGCCCGACGGCATGCTGCTCGACGAACCCTCCAACCACCTCGATCTCGAAAGCCTGATCTGGTTGGAGGCCTTCCTCAAGGACTATGACGGCGCGCTGCTGATGACGTCGCACGACCGCGCCTTCATGAACCGCATCATCGGCAAGGTGGTGGAAATCGACGCCGGCTCGCTGATCACCTATTCGGGCGATCTCGATTTCTACGACCAGCAGCGCGCGCTGACCGAGGCGCAGCGCCAGGCGCAGTACGAGCGCCAGCAGGCCATGCTGGCCAAGGAAATCAAGTTCATCGAGCGTTTCAAGGCGCGCGCCAGCCACGCCGCCCAGGTGCAAAGCCGGGTGAAGAAGCTCGACAAGATCGAGCGCGTCGAGGCGCCGCGCCGCCGCCAGTCGATCCAGTTCGAGTTCCGTTCGCCGCCACGTTCCGGCGACGACGTGCTGAACCTGAAGAATGTCCATAAGGGCTATGGCGCGCAGCCGATCTATTCGGGGCTCGACTTCCTGGTCCGCCGCAAGGAGCGCTGGTGCGTACTGGGCGCCAACGGCGCCGGCAAGTCGACCCTGCTGAAGCTGGTGGCCGGCGCAACCCAGCCCGACCAGGGCACGGTGACGGTCGGCGCCAGCGTCAGGATGGGCTATTTCGCCCAGCACTCGATGGACCTGCTGGACGGCGAAGAGACGATCTTCGAGTCGCTCGACAGCTCGTTCCCGCAGGCGGGGCAGGGCGCTTTGCGTACGCTCGCCGGCTGTTTCGGCTTCTCCGGCGACGATGTCGAAAAGCCGTGCCGGGTCCTGTCGGGTGGCGAAAAGGCGCGCCTGGTCATGGCCAAGATGCTGTTCGATCCGCCGAACCTGCTCGTGCTCGACGAACCGACCAACCACCTCGACATGACGACCAAGGAGATGCTGGTCGAGGCGCTGAAGGACTTCGAAGGCACCATGCTGTTCGTGTCGCACGACCGCCACTTCCTGGCGGCGCTGTCGAACCGCGTGCTGGAACTGACGCCGGAAGGTATCCATCAGTATGGCGGCGGCTATACCGAATACGTCGCCCGCACCGGGCAAGAGGCGCCGGGGCTCCATCCGGGCGGGTAGGAGCAAAGCCTTAAGGGTTCTATTTCCGCACGATCTAAGTGCCTTTTTATTCTGGGAATAAGAAGATGCTCGGCGATCGTTTCAATTAATCGCTTTGACAATCTACCTGGTTATAGAGAAAATCGAATTAGGCTATCTAACTGAACGTTTTGCAAGATGAGCTGGGAAATGAGGAGAGGGTGTTAAAGATCGTCAATTTAGCGCTGAATGATTTTCCTACAGTGCCGGAATCGCTCTGTAGATCTCATGGCGGAGGAGTGGCTTCAAGCATAGAAGTCAATTTGGCTGATCTGTACCACCATTATTACATAGATAGTTGGGGTGTTAAGCCGCCGGATCCGAATCCTGTCCACTTTGAGCAAATTCGTCAGCTATTGCCATGCGCTGAATTCCGATTTTCGAAGACAGGTTTAGGAATAGGGAAGACCTTTAAAGGCAACAAGTCGAACGAACTTGGTCAGGCTTTTTGCCGTTGGTTCCTCAGCAGACATTTAGCAATTGACTATATAGCTCACTTAGAACACGTGAAGGATCATGGTGCCCTCCAACGTTATGGTGGGCTGTCTATTGTAACGAATCCAGATTTAGATGGTGATGCTCCAGATTATTTTTGTGCATCCGGATCAAATCAACCTTATCTAGCCCGCATATCTCACAGATGTGGGGTGCATCGGGGTTGAGAATCTGAGAAAG
>CAKZJB010000020.1 GCA_936940865.1 uncultured Asticcacaulis sp.
TCGCCTCCGCGAAACGGGCGCCAGCCGCCCTTAAAGTCCTTCAATATCCCAAGTGCTGAAAATCGTACGCAGTATGACTGGTACGCAGAAAGGTACTGACGATCCCCACCGGCGACGACGGCCGTCCCGGGCCCTGGACCCAACACGCCATCGCTACGGCTTCCCCCGGACCGCCCTGCACGTCTATGTGCAAGCCGACCGCCCCCTCCGCGACCGGCCCACAATGAATATCCTTCATAGTTTCCGTGCGTTAGCGTACAGATCGGTCAATTTTGTCCGGGCGTGCCCGGCCCCGTGCGCATTTGTCCGCCCCCGTCCGGCCCCGGGCCGACGTCCACGGGCATCACCGGCGCCGCGATATCCAGCGTAAGCGATGCCGTCTCGCCCGGCCGTCGCGCCAGCACACGGCATTGCCGCTTGCATCCAGCCAGTAATTTCCGAGCGACAGTCCCTCCGGCCGCGATACCTTCCGGCATCCCCTCGACATCTATGTCCGCGCGGCGGGCCGGCCGGCCGCTGGACTGGTCGCGATAAAGCATTGCCCGCTTCCCTGTGAAGCGGGCAATGCCAGGCGTCAGTTGGTCGAAACGCTCAGATCGGCCGTGATGATGATGCCGGAATTGAACGTGATGCCCTGTAGCGGCGCCGCGATCGTCGTCGTGATCTCGACGCCGCCCACCGTCTTGTCGATCGTCTTGTTCGGGTTGTAGGTCTTCGAAACGGTCACGCTCAGCCCCGAATTCAGCCCGTCCAGAATCTTGTCAACGACCGTATAGAGAACGGACTCGATCGTCACGGCCACGGCCAGGAAGATGACGCCATGCAGCGGAGACAGTACCAGCAGGCTGGCATAGGTGGCTTCAAACGCGATGACCTGCGAATTGCTCTCGTTCAGCGTCGGTCCGCTGCTGGAAACCCTTTTGTTGACAAAGGTCAGCTGCTGCGTCCCGTCGGAATTGTCCGAAATCGTAATCGCGCCGTTCCATTGCTCGCCAGCATTGTAAACGCCGCTGATGGACAGGACCTGCGTCAGATAGTCGGTCGTCGCGAACGACACCGAAAGGCTCAGATTTTCCGGGCGGGTATGCACCGACAGGGTCAGCACGGCCGGGCTTGCGTCCGACAGGCTTACCGACGCCTTTCCCGCGCTGTTGTCGTTGATCGCGTCCTCGAGCAGGACCGTCGCTTCGTTCAGTATGAGGGTGTCGGAAATGGCAAGGATGGTATTCGAACCCGCCGGCAGGGACAGCACGCCCGACGAATCCAGCGCATCCTGCCACGACCCCGTGGGCGCCGTATGGCCGCTCAGCATGCCGCAAATGACGACTTCATTGTTGGCGGCATTGGTGATGAAGTTCATCAGCGACGGATAGATATAGGACTTCGTCGTCGGATTCTGGTCATAGACCTTGCTGCCCAGGTCGTAGGACGTGCCGGTAATATCGGCCAGCGCCGTCTGGAACAGCAGTTGCAGCGCCGCGTTGTCATCGCTGGACAGGCCCGATACCGCAATATTGCCGAAGGCGCCGTCCTGGAACTGGTAAGCGTACTCGACGGTCTCGGTCGTGCCGGTCGTCGCGGACACGGTGCCGGTGATGACCAGGTCGTTGACGTCGATACTCAGCGTCAGCGTCGCCGGCTTGGTCACGGGAATGGCGATGGTCGTACTGGTCGCATCCGGATTGCTGGTGATCCCGACCGGTCCGGTGAAGGTCCCGTAAAACGGCACCGAGACATCCAGCGTGTTCGCCGCCGTTGCCGACACCGTCAGGTTCGATTTCGACAACTCGAATGTCAGCGCCCAGTTGGCGTCGACATACTGGGTACCCGAAGGCGTAGAGACGGGCGTGTCGGTCGCGCTGCCCACCCAGGTCGATCCATAGACGTTGATGATCAGGGCGCGAACGGCGGCCGCATAGTTTTGCGTCGCGATCAGGTAATCCCATCCTTGCGTGCAGGACATGAGTGCTTCCTCTTTGATATGTATCGATGGTCCGGAAAGTGCGGGCGGAACGGCGGCATCCGCCGAAAGCCGTTCCCCCTTGACGGCGGATCGCGATCAGCCGCCCATGCTGCAGGTGGCGTTGAACGAGGTGCCGGCCGAAACGGCCCGTGTGTCGCCTGGGCCCTTGATATTGAGCTGCACCGAATTGCTCTTGACGGCCTTGGAGCCGGCAACGACGTCGAATTCCGTGTAGATGAAGTCGGTATTCGCCCACCCGGTGGACGACAGGTCGATGATATAGGTCTGCCCGGCATCGATATCGCCGGACCGTTTCGTGTGACCGCCGGCCGTCTTGTTGACGCAGCAAACGTGCTTCACGATGTAGGGCGCGCTATTTCTGAAAATGACGTTCATGGAAACCTCCGTGCGTTTGTGCCTGGATAAACCCGGCATCTGGGGCATTTTACGAAAACAATCCTTTGGCGTTTTCGTCAGAGGTAAATACCAATAGTTGCGTTTAAAAACGATTAAATCTATGGTGTATTTTCGCGCGATAATACAACAATTACGCGTGCATGGCGCGGAAAAAACAAGCGCGGTCCTCGCGGACAGAGAGTAAGGACGCCCGGGGCTTCGAAACGTCCGTCCGCGGCCCCCCCCGGCCCGCGCTCCCCAATCGGGTCTTGCACTTGGGATGCAAGCCGGCCGTTCCCCCCGGAACGTCCGGCAGTCCAAGGATATCCTTCACATATTCCGGGCGTTAGCGTATGGATTGGTCTTTATTGTCCGGTCGTTGCCGGATACTGTGCGCAAATGTGCGGACCGGTACGTGAGGGGGAAGATGACGGACCTGAAATCAGCGGATCTTTCGCCCGAGGCCAGCTCCGCCATCGCCGTGCGCGTGCGTGAGGAACTGGCGCGCCGCCGCCTGTCGCGCCAGGGCCTGGCGGACCTTGCCCGCATCAGCCTGTCGACGCTGGAAAAGGCGCTGAACGGCAGCCGCCCCTTCACCCTGGCGACCGTCGTGCGCCTGGAATCGGCGCTCGACCGCCGCCTGCGCACGGACGATACCGAACCCCATCCTGCCGCCGCCCCCGTATCGCTGGCCGTCAGCCTCGGCGCCTATACGGCCGAAGCCGTCAAATGGCTGGAAGGCGACTATCTCACCCTGCGCCCGTCGTTCGAAATCGCCGACGCCGTCTTCGCCTACCGCACCGTCATCGCATGGGACGCCGCCCAGGGGTGCCTGGCCTTTCGCGAAGCCGAACGGCAGGACGCCCCCTTCTCCCAGCGCGGCGTCGTATCCGTGCCAAACAAGTCGGGCCACGTCTACCTCCACACCAACCAGGACGGTCAGCTGCGCCTGGCCATTCTCGGACGGCCCCTGATCGGCGGCGAAATGTACGGCCTGCTGGCGACGCTTCATGCCGGCATGGGCACGCAGCTGATGCCCGTCTCGGTCCCGATGGCGCTCGTGCCGCTGCACGCAACGCCCGGCGTCTTCGGACGCGTCATGCCGGGCGACGAGGCCTACGAACCGTATCGCGCGCACCTGGGCCGCATCACCGAACGCGGTTTCGCCAAATTCCCCATGCCGTGACGGCGGCGCATTTGTCGCCTATAGTCGCTGGATGCCTTCCGGAGGTTCCGTCATGACCAAGCCCGCCCGCGTCCTTGCCGCCGCCCTTGGCGTCACCCTGCTCGGCACCCTGCCCGCCCTTGGCGGACCGCGCGTCAAAGCACGCATTCCGCTTCCGGCGCCATCCACCGCGTCCGCCCTGTCTTCGTCTTCGTCTTCGTCTTCGTCTTCGTCTTCGTCGTCATTGCCCCCTGCCGCCAAGTACCGGCAGGAAAGCTCGGCCTCACGCGAATTCAAGGACGGCCTGGTCAGCGACATCGGCCTGCCTGCGGGCGACGGCGCGGCGAAGTCCACCGAAAGCCTGTCCTCCTGGTCAAGCAACAGCCGCTCGCACTGACCGCGTCAGCCGTACACCGCCCGCGCCGCCAGCCCCAAGCCGCTGGCCACCGACGAAAAGCGGTCGCCATAGTGCACGCGCGCCTTCGGAAACACCGCCCGGATCGCGGCTTCGAACCCTGGCAGCGCCGTCGACCCGCCTGTCAGGAACAGGGTCTGCACCGCGCCCGGCTCAAGCCCCGCGCGCTGCACGGTCTCAAGCGCCGTATCGGCCACGCGCTGCACATCGGCCGCCACCGCATCGACCAGGGTCGGCCGCGCGACCTCGTGCACCCAGCCGGCCTCGATGCCGCCAAGGTCGATCCGCGTCGCCCCGGCGTCCGACAGCGCGATCTTGGCGCCTTCGACCGCCGCGGCGATCTGATGCCCGGCCCGCGTTTCGATGACGGTCAACAGGCGCTGGGTCAGGCTGCGGTCGGAGGCTAAGTGGTGCATCTGGCGTACCCCGGTCACCGTCTTCTGCGTATAGAGGAAGTTGATCAGGTGCCAGGTCGACAGCTGGTGGTAATAGAGCCCCGGCATTTCCAGCCCGCTCTTGTAGCGGCTGCGAAAGCCTAAGTCGCGCATGACCGTGGCCAGGCTCAGGCGCGTATCGAAATCGGTGCCGCCGATATGACAGCCGCCATTGCCCAGGATCCGGTCCGCTTCGCCGGGATGCAACTCCACAACCGAAAAATCCGACGTCCCGCCGCCGATATCGACCACCAGCACGGTCTCGGCCGTGTTCAGCCCGGCGCGGTAATCGCGCGCCGCCGCCAGGGGTTCGTATTCGAAGGCGATTTCACGAAACCCTTGCGCTTCCGCGATGGCGCGCAGTTCCCCTTCGGCCCGGGCATCGGCCCGGGCATCGGCCACGTCGTCGCCATCGACGAAGCGCACCGGCCGGCCCAGCACCACGCGCTCGATCGTTTGCCCGGTAAAAGCTTCCGCCCGGCGCTTCAACTCGGCGATGTACATGCCGATGATGGCGCGGAAATCCTTGCGCCTGGCTCCGACCTGGGTGGTTTCGCCGATGAGGCTCGACCCCAGGATCGACTTCAGCGCCCGCATCAGCCGGCCGTCATAGTGATCGAGATATTCGGCGATCGCTTGCCGCCCGTATGCGACCCCTTTCGTTTCTTCATTGAAGAAGATGGCCGACGGCAGGGTCACGGCCTCTCCCTCGATCGGCACCAGCCGCACCGCGTCGCCCATGCCTGCGCACACCGCCGAATTGGACGTGCCGAAATCGATACCGCAATAGGCCTGGGACATGGAACCGCGCTTTGTCTGAAGGGGCGCGGTGTTTAGCCCCGATCCATCGCAAAGGCGAGCGAAATTCTGCGCCTTGCATCTCCCCGTTTTCGAAGAAAATGGGGAGGG
>CAKZJB010000021.1 GCA_936940865.1 uncultured Asticcacaulis sp.
GCGGGCGGTCGCCCTTGCCAACGGCGATCGAGTCAATGCCAATCGCCGTTGGTATAAGGCTGCTGGAACGCCTTCAGCCGCTTAACCACCGACGCCGGGATCAGGCTCTTAAGCGCGGGCAGGACGAAAAGCGGCGCCCGGACGGGGAGGCCCAACACGTATTCCTCGGGCGTACGGAAAACCGTCAGCAATTCGTCCGGCGTCTCCATCGCCGTCACCACCGCCAGGGGCGCCGAGGCCAGCAGGCTGAGCGCCGTGATCGCGACCAGAGGCCGGACCTCGGGCGACATCCAGGCCATGGCGGCAAAGAGCATGGCCCCCAGGACCATGTGCGGCAGGAAACGCCGGGCCGCCTGCCCCAAAGACAGGGCATAGGCGGCGCGGTTCTGCGTCTTCCAGCCGCTCTTGAAGCCAAGGAGGACGGAAACCACCATCAAGGTATGGCTGACCATGATCAGCGGCGTCAGCAAGGTCGACATGGTCATTTCGGCGGCGATGCTGAGACCCGCCCCCCACTTTCCGCCATAGGCGCGGTAAAGTGCTTCGTCCTGAAGGGCGACGGCGCAGGCGACAAGGCGCGGCCCGACCAGGAAACCGATCGTGACGGCGAACATCACCGCCATGACCAGGGCGTCGCAATCATCGATCGTGGCCCGCGTCGACGCCATCAGCGCCCCGGTGACCATCATGGCGCACCAGATCGGCGCGATCAGGTAGTTGAGAATGCCGCGGACCAGGTGGAAGCGGTTGATCCAGTGCAGGCCGCTGGCCGGCACGACGGCGGCGTGCTGCAGGTTGCCCTGGCACCAGCGGCGGTCGCGTGACAGCATATCGAGCACGGTCGGCGGGCATTCTTCATAAGAGCCGTCCAGCCGCGGCGCCATGTGCACGGCCCACCCGGCGCGGCGCAGCAGCGCGGCTTCGACGAAATCATGGCTCATGATCAGTCCGCCGAAGGGCGCACGGCCCTTGAGGTGCGGCAGACCGGCGGCCTCGGCGAAGGCGCGCGTGCGGATGATGGCGTTGTGGCCCCAGAAATTGCTTTCGGCGCCGGACCACCAGGCCATGCCGGCCGCCGCCGCCGGGCCGTAAAGCCGCGCGGCGAACTGTTCGCAGCGCGCGAACAGGCTCGACTGCCCGATCAGCCGCGGAATGGTCTGGATCAGGCCCACGCCGGCGTGGCGTTCCATGGCGCCGGCCAGCCGCACCAGGATGTCGCCGCTCATCAGGCTGTCGGCATCGAGCACGACCATGTGGTCGAAGGCGCCGCCGTACGTCCGCACCCAGTCGGCGACATTGCCCGACTTGCGGTCGATATTTTCGGCCCGGCGGCGGTAGTGGACCAGCGGCCCCGCCGCCGGCAAGGCCTGCAGCACGGCCTGTTCCAGCGCGGAAGCCCCGAGGTCGCGCGTGTCGCTGAGCACGAAGACGTCGAAAAATTCGGCGCGGCGGGTCGCCGTCAGCGACTGGCGCATGATGTCGATGCGCCGGGCGATGGCGACCGGGTCTTCATTGCACACCGGAATCAGCACGGCGGTCCGGCGCGTCAGGTCCGGCAGCGGACCCGTGCCGTAAAGCCCGAGGTCGTCGTGTTCGCACGTCAGCGCCCACAGGCCGACGCAGCAGGAGACGAAGGCGAACGCCATCCAGGTGAAGAGAAAGCCGAACAGCACCAGGAAGACGCCTTCCAGCGGCTGGAAGCCGTGCCATTTCAGCGCATCGAACATGATGAAGCTGCCGATCGCGCCCAGGCCCGCCGCCGCGCCGAAGACGAACAGGCGGCGCAGGGCCATGTCGGCCGGCGACGTCGAAGGCGGGGGCGCGAGCCTGCCCTTCGACAGATCCTGCGCCGGCATGTGAAGCGGCGCGGGCCGGGCTTCGGGCAGATGCCCCATCGCACCGCCGGCGGAAACCGTAGACCGCAAAAGGAGAAGTTTCAGGCCGTCCATCGGTACACCCATGTTTCGGCGACAAGGCCATTGGGGAGGCCGTCGGGCCCCGTGATATCGAGCGTGATGTCGGCGGCGGTGGCCGCTGGCGGGATAAAGCGGAAAGAGGCGCGGATGCGCCTGCCGCCGTCCAGGGCTGTGAACTGCACAGGCCCGGCCTCACCGGCGCTCACGCGTACGGCGCCGGTGAAACGGCCGGCATCGGCGACAGTCTGGCTCTCATAGTCGACCAGAAACAGCCGGCCGTCGCCCTCGGGCGCGCGGCCGCTGTGCGTACGGGCGATCTTCAGCCGGGACCGTGTCCCCTGCCCTTCATCGGGCGCGCCCCACAGCAGCCGGTAGTCGAAAGCATGCACGCGGCCGGGCTGGAGCGGCGCGTCCGGCCGCCAGAAGGCGACGATATTGTCGGCGGCCTCGGTGCCCGACGGCAGTTCGAACAGATGGACCTTTCCGGCGCCCCAACCGCCGGCGGGCTCGACCAGAGCGCTGGGGCGCAGGTCATAGCGCGCCTCGGTGTCCTCATAGGCATCGAAACGCGTCTCGCGCTGCATCAGGCCGAAGGCGCGCACGCCGGGGTCGACAAAGGCGCTTTCCTGAACGGTCATGGGATTGCGCAACGGCCGCCAGATCGCCTGTCCGGTCCCGGCCGTCATCTGCAATCCGTCCGAATCGTGGACTTCCGGCCGGAAATCGTCGAAGCGCGCATGGGTGTCCTGGCCGTAAAGGTACATGCTGGTCAGGGGCGCGATGCCGACCTGGTCTAGCACCACGCGCGTAAACAGGCGGCACGACACGTCAAAGCGCGTCGCCGTTCCCGGCGTGATGCGGAATTCATAGGCGCCGGCCACGCTCTGGCTGTCGAGCAGGCCGTAGACCGTGATCGTCTCATCCTCGGGTTTCGGACGGACGATCCACCAGGCGCGGAAGAGCGGGAACTCCTCACCGGCCGCGCTGCCGGTGCCGATCGCCAGGCCGCGCGCCGACAGGCCGTACCGCTGATTGGCGCCCAGCGAACGGAAATAGCTGGCGCCGAGAAAGGCCGCGATCTCATCCATGCCGGGCGTACCCGGCGCTTCCAGGCGGAACCCGGCGAAGCCGAAATCCGGCGGCAGGGCCGCCTTGAGCGGCGGATCGTACTGAAAAAGGTCGGGCGAATAGAGGATCGGCCGCGGTATGCCGTCGCGGACCTCGTAAAGGTCGACTTTTTGCGTGAAAATGTTGCCGCGATGGAAGACCTCGGCGCGGAATTTCAGGCCGTCATGGATCCACAGGGCGCGGTCGTGGCGGAACTGGATGCGGCGATAGCCGTCATAGTCGAGCGCCTTGAGGCCGGGCGGCAGATCCTGCGGCGGCGGGCTGAACGGCCGTTCCGAAAGCCGGCGGGCCATCGCCGCCACATCGGACAGCCCGAAACTCCGCGCGGCCGTCCGCCGTGCGGTGGGGGCCGCCCATGTCGCCGGCGCGGCCAGGTACAGGAGCCCCCCGCCTGCAAGAAGCTGTCTGCGATCTATGGTCATCATATTCCCGGGTCGGACATCCGCCGCCTTGGCCCGGGACGCATATCCGGCAACATTCCTGCTGCAATGCAACCCGATGACTGGCAACTGTGTCCGTTATGTGGCCGCAATGGGGACTTTTTTGTGCGGCGCGAAAATCCTGAAACATAACAGCGCTATAGGGAAATACGGATGCGCTGCCGTCCGTTTCCGCGCTGCGTCAGGACAGCGCGGCATGCCCCAGGAAGTGGACAATGATGTCCGGGTGGTCCTCAAGGAGCCTTTCCCTCAAGCTGTGCAGTTCCCCCACCGGCCACCAGCGGGCCTCTGCCGCATCGTCGTCACCCGCCACGTCAGGCAACGGCCCGCCTTCGACGACGAAATGGAAGCCATGGGTCACCACGCGGCCGCGCGAAGAACGGTCCGGCGCGTCGAACACGCCGCGCCCCTTCAGCGCGGTGCGAACCTCGTCATCGGTCAAGGTCAGGCCGGTTTCTTCACGCAGTTCGCGGAAGGCGGCGTCGATCAGCCATTCCCCCGGATCGACGAAGCCCCCCGGCAGGGCCCAGTTGCCCTTGCCCGGCACACCCCCGCGCCGGATCAGCAACAGGTGCGGTCCGCCGCCGTCGGGAACATGGACGATGACCGTGTCGACGGTGACCAGCACCGGCGGATAGGGCGCCACCGACCACGCCCGGCGGTAGTTTTCGACATACCGGTATTCTTCACGGAAGCCTTCATAGGCGTCCGTCGCGCAAAAGGCCGACAGCGCCGCTATGACGCTGTCGGAAACCCGGCCGCGCGCCGCTTCGGCGCCGCGCTCGAACAGGGCGGCGATCAATTCGGGATCGTCCGGCAGGTCGGGCAGGCGCACGGCCGCGCCGCTCTCCACGCTCGCGATCGCGGCCACCTCGGCGGCTTCGCGCGCCGTCCGGTCGTACCGCCAGTCGGGCACCGCCCGGATCACCACCCGGTCACCGAACGGTGCAACCGCCGCTTCCGCCATTTCGGTCCTTGCCGCAGCCGTCCAGGGCATGCGGCACGACGGCGCCTGCTCTGCGGCCGACACCAGAAGCAGAACGCGGTCCGCCCGCGACAGGGCATCCTCAATGACGGCAAGCGCCGGCAGGGCCAGGGGCGCGAAACGGCCGCGAATAACGGCAAGGCGTTGAAGGGGCATGAAATCCTCGGGCTGAATCTTCAAGTTTCCAACGATTCTTGGCGCCCCGCAATTATCGGGGGATCACACACCGCTGCCATTGTCACCAAAGATTAGGGTTATCGGGATAGAGTTCCGCCCTTCTTTTCAGACTGTCACCATGCGCGTATCGTTCCTCCGCGGCCTCACCTCCGCTCTGCTTCTGCTACCGGCTGCCGCCATGGCCGACGACACGGGCCTCCATGCCGCCGGCGCCTGGACCACCGACGCCGTCGCCGACCTGTCGGGCGGATTGCGCCGGGGCGGCCTGGTCATGCATAATCTCGACCTCACTACCGACTGGCGGGCGGGTGAATGGTCTGCCCACGGCTACATCCTCGGCAATTTCAACGGCGGCTTTTCCGACCGCTACGCCGGCGACATCCAGACCGTGTCCAACATCGATACCACGCCCGCTGTCCGGCTGTTCGAGACCTGGGTGCGCCATACGTCTTCAGACGGCAAGACCACGGCGACCTTCGGGCTGATCAACCTCAACGCCATATTCGATGTCCAGGACGTGGGCGGGCTTTTTCACAACAGCTCGCACGGCATCGGCCCCGACTACAGCCAGTCGGGGCCGTCCATCTTTCCCATCTCGGCCCTGGGCTTCGTCGCCGAACACCGGATGGGACCTTTGCGCCTGCGCGCCGGCGTGTTCGACGGCGTTCCGGGCGACGCCAATGACGATCGCCGCTTCGCCTATATCCGCCTGGCCGGGGATGAGGGCGCGCACATCGTGGCCGAGGCGCAATACGACTTCAGGGGCGGCCGCGTGAAGCTCGGCCACTGGGCCGACACCGCCGCCTATCCCCGTATCGACGGTACCGCCAACGGCCACCGCTCGGGCACCTATGGCCAGGCGCAGGTCACGATTGACGACACGACCCAGGCCTGGATCCGCACCGGCATAGGCCAAGACACGACACTGCCCCTGTCGGCCTATATCGGCGGCGGTGTGGTGCGGTCCGGTCCGTTCGGCCGCGGGGACGACGCCATCGGCGTGTCGGTGGCGCACGCCCGCTTCGGCGTGCCCTATCGCGCGACGCAAAGCGCCTCGATCGACGCCGAGACGACGTGGGAAGTCACCTACCACTACGCGGTCCGCAAGGGCCTGAGCCTGGAGCCCGACCTTCAGTATGTCGTCAATCCGGGTGGAGACCTGTCGGTGGCGAACGCCGTTGTCGCAGGCGTTCGCATCCGGGTTGATCTTTTCGGCTCATAATCGGCCTTCCCAAATCGCCGGTTTGTGCTCTACTTGGGCAAAAACCCAAAGATCTCAGGGAAACCGGCCCATATGTTTCAGGCGTCACGCCTAAGCCTGCTCGATCTCGGCGTCATCCTCGTCTATTTCGCAGGCCTCGTCCTTGCCGGCTGGTTCGACAAACGCAGGGTGCTGAAGGCGCGCGACCACTTCCTGGGCGGCAACTCCGCCTCGTGGCCCCGGGTCGGCCTGTCGCTGTACGCCACGACCATATCCGCCATCACCCTGGTGGGGGTGACGGGCTCGGCCTACGCGCACGGCATCTCGGTCTTCAACTACGAATGGCCCGCCGCCATCCTGCTGATCCTCTTCTGCGCCTGCGTGCTGCCGACCTATATCCGGAGCCAGGTCTATACGGTGCCGGAATTCCTGGAACTGCGCTACGGCCGCTTCGTCAGAACCTATGTTTCGGGCCTCAGCGTCCTGCTCGGCACCTTCCTCGACGCCTCCGGCGCCCTGTTCGCCGGCGGCGTCCTGTTCCAGATCCTGTTCCCGGCGTGGCCCCTGTGGCAGGTGTGCGTGCTGCTGGCCCTGCTGGCGGGCGCCTTCCTGATCCTGGGGGGGCTGCGCGCCATCCTGACCATAGAGGGCATCCAGGGCGTCATCATGGTGACCATCTGCGCCTCCATGGCCTGGTTCACCTACCAGGCCGCCGGCGGCTGGCACGAGGCCCTGGCGAAGGTGCCTCCGGCCCACCTCAGGCTGGTCCTGCCGGCGTCGGACCCGGTCATGCCGTGGACAGGGCTGGTGACCGGCGTGCCGCTGATCGGCTTTTATTTCTGGTGCACCAACCAGACCATGGTCCAGCGCGTCCTGGCGGCCAAATCGTTGGACGAAGGCCGTCTGGGCAGCCTTCTGGGCGGCGCGCTCAAGCTGACCAGCCTCTTCCTCGTCATCCTGCCGGGCGCGGCGGCCATTTCGCTCTTTCCCCACCTCGACCATCCCGACACCGTCTTCTCGCACATCGTTTTCGGCCTCCTGCCGCACGGCCTCGTCGGCCTGATCGTCGCCGCCTGCCTGGTGTCGCTGCTGTCGGGGCTGGCGGGCATCTACAACGCCACATCGACCCTGCTAACCATGGACTTTATCCGCCGCCTGTGGCCGGACCTCGACGACCTGCAGCTGGTCCATGTCGGCAAGTGGACGGCGGGCGGCCTTATGGCGGTCTCCGTCCTGTGGGCGCCGCAGATCGTCCATTTCCCCGGCCTGTGGCAGTATCTTCAGGCGCTCCTGTGCTACTTCGTGCCGCCGATCGCCGCGGTCTTCCTGGGGGGACTGTTCGTCCGCCGCGTCAATGCCACGGGGGCCGCCTGGGCGCTTTGCGCCGGCACGGCCGCCAGCATCGTCCTTTTCGTCGGCATCGCGCTCCTGCATGCCATCCCCCTGCACTTCCTGGTCGCCGCCATTGTCATCTTCGCCGTGGCGCTGATCGCCCTGTTTGCCGGAAGCCTGACGGCGCCGGCGCCCGACCCGGACAGGATCGTGCCGCTGATGTTCTCGCGCGCCGTATGGGCCGCAGAGACGGAGCACCTGAAGACCGTGCCGTGGTACCGCAACTACCGCCACCTGTCGGTCGGCCTGTTCGTCGTGACCGTGGCCATCGTCCTTCGCTTCGCGTGAAGCGCTTACCGCTGTTGCCGCGTCCGGCTCCCGCATGCTAGCTTCGCGTCCCAATGACAGGCCAGCCATGACTACACCCCGGAAAATCCTGATCGTCGGCGGCGGCACGGCCGGCTGGCTGACCGCCTGCTACCTGTCGCGCGCTTTGAGCGGCGGCAATCCCGATCGCGGCGCGACGCCGTCGATCACCGTCATCGAAAGCCCCGATATCGGTATCATCGGCGTCGGCGAAGGCACATTCCCGACCATCCGCACCACGTTGCAGACGCTAGGGATCGACGAAGCGACCTTCCTGCGCGAAACCACCGCCACCTACAAGCAGGGCATCAAGTTCGTCGACTGGCTGGATACGCCCGAAGGCGGCCGTCATGACCACTACCTGCATCCGTTCGACGCCCCCTACTGGAGCGAGGACCTGAACCTGGTTCCCTACTGGCTGCTGCAGGACAAGGCGACGCGGCCGCCGTTCGCCGAGGCCGTTACCTTCCAGCCGCGCGTCGCCGGCGCCGACCGGGCGCCCAAGCGCCCTTATGAAGGCAATTTCGCGGGCCCGCTCAACTTCGCCTACCATTTCGACGCCGTGAAGTTTGCCCACCTTCTCCAGCGGCGCGCCATAGAGCTTGGCGTCACCCATCTTATCGGCACCATTGCCGACGTCGCCCTCGACGAGAGCGGCGCCATTGCGCGCCTGGTTTCGCCCGAGCAGGGGACGCTCCAGGCCGACCTCTATATTGATTGCACCGGCTTTCGCGCCGAGTTGATCGGCAAGGCTCTGAAAGAGCCGCAGAAAGACGTGCTGCCGGTCCTGTTCGCCGACCGCGCCATCACATGCAACGTCCCCTACCCCGCGCCCAAAAGCCCGATCCATTCCTATACGGTGGCGACGGCGCACGAGGCCGGGTGGACATGGGATATCGGCCTGTCGGAACGGCGCGGCATCGGCTATGTCTACTCGTCGGCGCACACCAGCGACGCGCGCGCCGAGGCAATCGTCCGCGCCTATGCCGGGCCCGAGGCAGACACCGTCGCCACCCGTATCATCCGCTTCGAGCCCGGCTATCGCGAACGCCAGTGGATCGGGAACTGCGTCGCCGTGGGCCTGTCCGCGGGCTTCTTCGAACCCCTGGAAGCCACCGGCATCGTCATGATCGAGGTTGCTGCCGGCCTGATCGCCGACTTCTTCCCGCATGCCGGTCCGGTCGACGCGTCGGCAGACCTGTTCAACACCCTGATGCGCCTGCGCTGCGAGAAGATCGTCAACTTCCTGAAAGTCCACTACTGCCTGACGCGCCGAACCGAGCCCTTCTGGCGTGACAATACGGCGGCCGGCACCATTCCCGCCGAACTCCAGGACATGCTGCGGCGCTGGAAACACCGTCCGCCGTCACGCTTCGACTTCGTCACCGACGTCGAGACCTTCGCCTTCTTCAATTACCAGTACATCCTGTACGGCATGGGCTTCGAAACCGATCTGGAGGCCGCTCGCGGCGCCTATATCCACGGGTCGGCCGCCCAGAAGATTTTCGACAAGATTCGCGGCTTTGGCGAACATGCCGTAAAGGACCTGCCCAGCCACCGCGAACTGATCGAGCAGGTCTATGCGCGAGGGTTTACCGCTGCCCAGCCGGCGAAACCGGCCCGGCGCGCGTAGGGACGAACGTAATACACAGGGCGTCCGTTGACGTTTTCTTCATTTGAGTCATACATTTGTAAAACATCTGTAGGCCAGGGGAAACAGCATGGAACTGAAGGTCACCAAGATCGGCAATTCGCTCGGCGTCATCCTGCCGCGCGACCTGCTTATCCGCATGCGGCTCGACAAGGGCGACAGCGTTTTCATCACCGAAACGCCCGACGGCTTCAGGCTGTCGGCCTATGACGAACAGTTCGCCGGGCAGATGGAAACGGCGCGCACCCTGATGCGCAAGCGCCGCAACGTCCTCAAAGAACTCGCCAAGTAGGCGACCCCATGGCCTATACCCTTCTCCATGAGGACACCATTCCCGCCATCCAGGCGGAGCTGGCGGCGCAATACGGCGGACAGACCGGCACACGGGAACTCAGCATGCTCAAGATGCTGATCGCGCGCGCCGAAGTCCTGAGCGAAAGCCACTCGACCGACCTGGCCAGCCTGGCCGCCATCTATGGCTATGGCCTGGCCCACGATCAGCTCTTCAACAGCATGAACCTGCCGACGGCGCTTCTGGCGATAGAGCTGTTCCTGGGGCTCAACGGCCACAGGCTGGTCGCCGACGACACCACGTGCTTCCTGGGCCTCAGCGTCGTCGCCGACGGCGAACTCAGCGCCGAGGCCTTCGCCAGCTGGATTCGCACCCATATCGCACCGGCTGAAGCCTGAGGTATAAGGATGCACGCAGGGCGGTAATTCCGCGATTAACGGCCTAAAAAGCTTGTGCTGCTAAGGTCGTTGGCCGTCGCTGGCTTTCCCGAGCCGTCCCGCGACGATCCAGAACGGATCCGCCCTGTAATGAACCGCGTTTTTTTCTGCCTCAGAGACCATCACGACTGGCCCCTGGTCGGCCTGGCGGCCCTTATTTGCCTGCTGGCCGCCTTCGTCACCCTGGTGGCGCTCAACAGGGCGCGTATCTCCACCGGTTCCCACCGGCTGCGCTGGATCGCCGCGACGGGCGCGGTCGGCGGATTCGGCATCTTCGCCACCCATTTCATCGCCATGCTGGCCTATCATGCCGGCGTGCCGATGACCTTCGACCTGAAGCTGACCCTGCTGTCGCTGGTCTGCGCCATGGGCCTGACGGCCGCCGGGGCGGAAATCGGTACGTCGCGGGCTTTTCCGTTCGCCTCCGCCGCGGGTGGCGCGGTTATTGGCGCGGGCATCGGCGTCATGCACTATCTCGGCATGATGGCCGTCGACGTGCCGGGCACGATCCATTGGGCGTGGGACCTGGTCTTGACCTCGGTCCTGGCTGGCATCGTTTTCGGCGCCGCCGCCATGACGGTTTTCGAGCGCGGCGGGCGCTGGTCGCTGCCGGCGGCCGCGGGCCTGCTGCTGCTGGCCATTGTGTCGCATCACTTCACCGCCATGGGCGCGGTCACCGTCGTCGCCGATCCGCTGCATCGTACGACAGGTATCCATATTTCTCCGGCTTCGATGTCGGTCATCCTGGCCATCGCCTCGATCGCCGCGCTTGGCCTGTGCGCCGCCGCCGAGCGCTGGAGCACGCGGATGGACGCCATCAAGGCCAATGGCGACAGGCGTTTCCGCGTCCTGCTGGATAACGTCACCGACTATGCCATCATCCTGCTGGATGCAGACGGGATCGTTACCGACTGGTCGGGGGGCGCGGCGCGCATCAAGGGATACGAAGCTCCCGAAATGGTCGGCCTGCGCCTGACCGATCCGTCCGTCCTGGGCGAGAGCGAAGCCCGCCGCCATGCCGAATGGCTGGAAGCGGCCCGCACCACCGGCCATTTCGAAGGCGAATTCCACGGCCGGCGCAAGAGCGGCGCGGCCTTCTGGGGCCATGTGGTCGTGAACCCCGTGCACGATGCCGAGGGCGGTCTCATGGGCTTTGCCTACGTCATGCGCGACGTCACGGCGCAGAAGGCCGACAAGGAACGCATGATCGAGATGTCTCGCAATCTCGATGCGGCCCTCAGCCACATGTCGCAGGGCCTGTGCCTGTTCGACCGCAACGGCAAGCTGATCCTGGCCAATAGCCGGTTTTCCGAGGTCTACGGCCTGGGCGACGGTGTCGCTGTCCCGGGCATCAGCTTCCAGGACCTCATGATCGCGGTCATGATGCGCAAGACCGGTGCGCCGCCGGCCAGCGACCAGATCGAGGCCTATGCGGCCCGCCATCGCGCGCTGATCGCACAACCGGGCGGCGGCACGATGATTTCGGAATATTTCACCAACCGGGTCATGGCGATCACCCACCGCCCCATGCCCGACGGCGGCTGGGTATCTACCTTCGACGACATCACCGAGCAGCGCCAGACCGAGCAGCGCATAGCCCATATGGCGCGCCATGACGGCCTGACCGGGCTGCCCAATCGCATATATTTCAACGAATATCTCGACCAGGAACTGGCCTGGGCCTCGCGTCACGGCGAGGAGGTCGCGGTGGTCGTGGTCGACCTGGACGGCTTCAAGGATCTCAACGACCAGCGCGGCCACGAGGCCGGCGATACCGTGCTCAAGGTGTTGGCGGAACGCATGGCAGAACTGACGTCGGGCGACGGCCGCTTCGTCGCGCGCCTTGGCGGAGACGAATTCGCGGCCATCAAGCGCTTCGAAAACAACGAGGACATTTCGGACTGCGTGCGCAAGCTCCACGACTGCATCTGCATGCCGATCGAGATCGACGGCGGCGAAGTCGGTCTCAGCGCCTCGCTGGGCGTCGCCCTGTTCCCGCGCGACGGCTCCTTGCGCGAAACCCTGCTCAACAATGCCGACCTGGCGCTGTACCGCGCCAAGGCCGGCGGCCAGATGTCTGCCGACAAGGTCTGCTTCTACGAAGCCGGCATGGACGAAGCCGCCCGCGAACGCCGCGCCCTGGCCAAGGACCTTGTCCGCGCCCTCGAAAGCCATGAGTTCCGCGTCTTCTACCAGGTGCAGAAATCGGTGAAATCGGGCGGTATTACCGGCTATGAAGCCCTGATCCGCTGGAAACATCCGGTGCGCGGTTATGTCTCTCCGGCCGATTTCATCGCGGTGGCCGAGGAAAGCGGCGCCATCGTCGAGATCGGCGCCTGGGTTCTGAAAACCGCCGTGCGGGAGGCCGCCCGCTGGAACAATGGCGCGCGCATCGCCGTCAACCTGTCGCCGGTGCAACTGAAGGACGTCAACCTGATCGATACGGTGCGCGAAGTCCTGGCCGAAACGGGCCTGTCGCCCAGCCGTCTCGAGCTGGAAATCACCGAGTCGACCATCATCGAGGACCGCCTCACGGCGCTGCATATCCTGCGCCAGATCAAGAGCTTAGGCGTTACCATCGCCATCGACGATTTCGGCACGGGCTATGCTTCGCTCGATACGCTGAACGCCTTCCCGTTCGACAAGATCAAGATCGACCGCGCCTTCCTGATGGAGGCCGACCGCACGCCGCAGGCGCGCGCCATCGTCCGCGCCATTCTGGCGCTCGGCAAGTCGCTGGAAATCCCGGTCCTGGCCGAAGGGGTCGAAACCGAAGCCCAGCTTGCCCTGCTGCGCGAAGAAGGCTGCGAGGAGGCGCAAGGCTATCTGCTGGGCCGCCCCGCCGAAGAGATCGCCGCCGAAGTGCGCAAGGCGTCGTAATTAAAGGGGCCTCTCCTCGGCCACTCCCTGGAAGATGTCCTGCAGCATCTTCTTTTGCTTGTTGGCTTCGACCCAGAATCCCCCATTGGTCAGGCCCAGGAAAAACACCAGCATTCCGACGGGCATAAGGACGGTCAGGCCGAATCCCGGGCGTCCTGCCACGGACGCCATGATAAAGCCGATCAGGATCGGAACCAGGAAGCTGAGCCACACGGCGCAGAAGATCATTACGGCGATATGCATCCGCATTTGAATGCGGACGACACACCCATCCGGTGCCGGCTCAAACGTCCCGACGATAATGGGCAGGAACGAGTTGCGGTAACCGATGACCCGCGTAATCCGGAAACCGTAGCCTTCGATGTTTCCCTGAAAAGCCTTGGCGTCCCGAATTGAAAACCGGAACATCCGAGCGGGCTCGACCTGTGCCTGCAAGGCCGCGATGGCCTCCGCTACCGGCAATCGGCTGCGAACGACCCGTCGCTCGAACGGAATAAGGTACTTCAAAATCATACTTCGCCCCCCAAAACAGGGGCTGATCATACACTCGAGCGGCGCCCACGGCAAATGGGCACCGCTCGAATGAAAAGCTTACCGCGCCAGGCGATCCAGCGTCGCCTTGAAGGCTTCCGCGTCGCACACCGGACGATCGCCGCACACCACCGGCCTGAGGGCCGTCAGCGCCCCCTCCCCCAGCGGCTTCAGATCGCGCATTTCGTCCAGCGTCTGCGATCGAAACCGCACAACGATGCGGTCGCCCGCCCCGGCCTTCGTCCAGCGTTCGAAGACGATGGCCCCGCCCGGCGGCGGATCGTCCTGCGGAAAGTCCCCGCCCGTCCAGTGCAGCCCCAGCGCCCCGCCGATATAGGCGAGGTTGGAATCGTGCCCGACCAGAACGGTAAAGCGTGCGCCTTCGCCGAAAAGACCTTGCCGGACCTCGGACAGAAGCGGACCGGCGCCGAAGTCGGCAATGGGCTTCGGCCGCGCCACCACCTGGAATTCCAGGGCGTGGAAGCTCAGGAAATCGCGGATCTGGTCGCGCGTCACCATACCCCAGCCGACCGCCATCAGGGGCTTGCCGTCGGCATATTCCAGCATCAGCACCTGGCCGGCGGTCGAGGCGATATCGAGCCCGCCCGTGATCCTGACCCGGCCCTTGGAGGCATCGAGCGTGGTGGCGCGCGACGACAGGCGACAGGCAGCCTCGCGGCAGCCCAGGACCATGCTCAGGGCGTCGAGACGCGCCCTGTTGGCGGTGTCGAGCGTCGTCATCCCGCCTTCCGGCAGGTCGCTTTCAGCCGCCGCCAGCATTTTCGCCGCATGGGGCAGATTTCCGGCTTCGAACGGCGAAAAACGCGGGTCGGGCTTGCCTTCATCCACATGCTCGATCGCGCCGGAGCAAGCGGCAAAGCCCGCCGCCATATAGGATTCCGCCGTCTTGAGCGTGCGTTCGTCGGTATCGGCGACGACGCGCACAGCGCCCTTCCCTTCCGCCGCACAGCCATCGGGCCACAAGGCCGCATAGATCCTGGCGTCGAAGCGGCCGAGTTCGGCGATGGCTTTCGCGCCATGGGCCGTCAGATGGCCGTAGGGCACGTCCCAGGACGGCCACTGCCTGGCGCTGACGTCTACAGGTACGACCTGCGCCTTGGTTGGAGGGCGGATGCCGTGGCGCATGACGACCACGACGCGCGACAGGCCGTAGCCGGGCTCCGGCGCGGCGGGCATGGCCCGGGCGCACGCCGCCCAGGCCAGACACGCGAAGAGGGTTAGAAGCAATCTACGCATCAGAACTTGCTCGTAATGCCGACCTTGACGGTCTTGCCGTAGATTTCGTTCTCAACCAGCTGGTGGCTGTTGCCTTGCCACCGGCGCCACGGTGCGTTGTTGAGGTTGGTCGCTTCGGCATAGACCAGCCAGGTCCTCGACAGCGCGTAGGACAGCTTGGCGTCGAGCTGGCCGTTGTCGCCGGTATAGAGGTCGTGGGCGGCGTCGGCGCCCAGGGTATCGAGATAATGCGAGCGATAGGTATAGGCCACGCGCGCCAGGATGCCGTACTTTTCGTAGGTCAGCTCGGCCGTGCCGGAGGTCTTCGAGGTGAAATAGAGCGGTACCTCCCCTGCCCGGCCCGGCGCGCCCTTGGCCCCGGCGTCCTGCAGCGTAGCATTGAGGTTCACGCCGAAGCCATTGAGCGGTCTTGGCAGCCAGCCGAAGGTGTAGACGGCGCTCAACTCGACACCGTTGACGTAGCCGCTGGCGGCATTCTTCGGCATGCTGCTGGCATTGGTGCCGGCCGTATAGATCGGGGTGTCGAGATCCTTGCGGAATAGCGCCGCCGACAGCAGGCTGTCCTTGCCGACGTAGTATTCAAAGGCCGCATCGAGATTGACCGACCGCCAGGGCTTCAGGTTCGGGTTGCCGTAGGTGACATTGCCGGCGCCGTCGTCATTGACGTAGGGCGCCAGGTCCGAATAGTTCGGGCGGCCGATCGCCGTCGTCGCCGACAGGCGCATTACGCTGTTTTCCGAAATGTCATAGCGCGTAACCAGCGACGGAAACAGGTCGCTATAGTGTCTATTTCCGAAAACGTTGAAGTCTTGCGTCACGGAGGACGCGGGGGTGAAACTCTTGGCCTTGTAGTCGCTGCGGGTATCCTCGACCCGCAAGCCCGGGATCAGGGTCCACTTGCCGGCATGCACGGTCAGCATAGCGTAGGCGGCGCCGATCTTTTCCGACACGTCGTAGTCCAGACCTAAGCTGTTGGCGACGCTGCCGGCCTTATCGAGGACCAGATAGCCCTTGTTCATGGCGTACGCCGTGGCCAGGTCGTAATCGACCTTGGGACCGAAGGGGATCGTGCCGTTATAGATCGAGCCCGTGGTGTTCAGCGTGCCTATGCTCGACAGGGTGAAGGCGGTCGACAGCTTGTAGGCCTTGTAGTCGCGTTCGTTGGTCTTGTGGCGTTCGGAATATTTGGCGCCGAATTTCAGCGTCGCGTCGCCGAACAGGCCGGTGGGCACTTCGTAGTCGGCGGTCAGCTGATGCAGGTCTTCCTGCGCGTGGCGGACGTCGAGGTTGAACGACTTGGCCTTGAACTGCGTGGCGTCGTACGCCTTCGACGACGGGGTCACCAGATAGACCACGCCGGTGTCGTCGTAGTGGCCGCCGATGCCCGAGGCGGTGAACTGCCATTCCGAACGCAGCGGATCGTCCTTCGACGAACGGCTGGCGGTGGCGGCGACCGACAGCTTGCCGGCGCCGAGACGGAATTCGCCCCCCAGGCTTTCGGTCAGCACGCGGTCGACTTCCCGGCGGCGGCGTTCGAAGCGCGTCGCCGTGACCCCGCTGAAGTCGCCCGAAGTGGCGGTCTGGTTGGTCAGGCCGATGGTCGGAATCGGCACGCGGAACTGATCGCGCGTCTCGTTGTCGCTGAATTTGGAGCTGAGAACACGCGCGAACAGGTGCGTGTCGGCGTCGGGCTTCCAGTCGAAGGCCGCGGCGGCGCCCGAGCGGTCTCGCACCAGGTTATAGTCGCGCGGGCGCCAGTCGTCCGGCGTCGTAAAACCGTTGCTTCCGGTCGTCCAGTTCGACGATCCCTGCAGGTTGTTCGACCGCATTGGCCGGCGCGAAGCGTTGACCGAGATCACAAAACCCATGTCGTGGTTGTGTCCGAAGCGCGTGCCGAAGGTCATGTCGGCTTCCGACGGCGACTTCCTGTTGAGGTCGAAGCGGCCCTCGGCGAAACGGCCGGTAAAGAACGGGCCCTTGCGGTCGAGCGCGCTCAGGGTCTTGATGTCGACGGCCCCGGCGACGGCATTGGCGTCAAGATCGGCGGTCTGGTTCTTGACCACCGTCACCTGGCCGATGAGCCCAGTCGGGATGTCGTCGAGCTTGACCTGGCGGCCTTCGGGCTCGGGTGCGGCGGCCGACTGGCCGTTGACGCGGACAGCAGCCAGATTGGGATCGAGGCCGCGGATGATGACATAGCGGCCTTCGCCCTGGTCGTTGGCGGCGGTAACGCCGGTCAGGCGGCGGACGGTTTCGGCGACATTCTGGTCCGGCAGCTTGCCGGCATCGTTGGCCGTGGCGACCTCGACCTGAATGGCGGCGGCCTTTTTCTGTTCGATCGAACGGCGCACGGCTGCGCGCTGGCCGAAGACCAGGACCGTCGCGCTGTCCATGGATTGGGCCGTCTGACCATCCTCGGCGTGAACGGCATGCGGCGCGGCGAACGATACGGCGCCCAGCGCACACGACGCGAGCAGGGTTGTTTTGAAGGTGGACTTGAACATTGGAGGCTGGTCCCTGGCAATTGATGCTCAGGTCCCTGCCCTGCTCTTGCGAAGCATTCGCGACGTGGTGATTAAACTTTGGTGACAACATTGCGGAAATCCAGCAGCCGTGCCGCCCGCGCCACGCGCCTTGCCTGCACGGCCTTACGCGCCGGCCGGCTTTCCGAACAGCGCGCGCAGTTCGTCCTTGGTCTTTTCGAGCACGTCTCTCTGGCTGTCCGGCAGGTTTTTTCCGGCGCGGTTTATGTAGAATGTCAGCATGGACATGGCCGAGCGATAGGGGCTGGACTTGCGCCGGTGGCTCTCTTCGGCGGAGTGCTTGAGCGATTTCGCGATGGCCCTGGGGTCGTGCGATTCGAAGATATGCGGCTTGGTGTCCATGGCATTGGAATGCCCGGTCACCTCTTTCGACCATTTCCTGGGCATGATGCGGCTCCTTTTCCAAGCCCGCAACTATGCGCTCAAGCCGGTCAGAACGATATTAAGCCTACGCCAAAAGACCATAAACAGGCGAAAAAAATACGCGCCCGCGCGTGGACAGGCGCGACGTGCGGACGTGCGGCACGCCCTCCCCTACTCCGGCATCGCCTCGATCAGGTCCAGGGACTCGTTCAGGATGCGCCGCATGGCCGTTTCCGCAGCCGCGCCATCGCCCCGTTCGATGGCGTGGAAGACCTCCGCATGGTCCTCGATATTGGCCGTGTGACCGGAAATCCGGTTGGTCAGGCCGATCGAAATGGTCAGCGCCGTCTGGATCAGCTCGCGCATCTGCAGCAGGAACGGATTGCCGGCCGCCTTCAGGATGGCGACATGGAAGTCGATATCGGCCAACAGCGCCCTGGCATGGTCGCCGGCTTCGTCGGCCATGACCTTGAGCGCCTGGCCGATGGCGTCGAGATCGGCCGCGGATGCGCGTTTGGCCGCCAGTTGCGCCGCTATCGGCTCGACCGCCAGCCGCACCTCGGTGTAGTCGCGATAGATTCTCGATGTGAACGGCCGTTCGGTCATCCAGCGCGTCACGTCGGGATCAAGCAGATTCCAGCTGGCGACCGGCTGGACGCGCGTGCCCTGGCGCGGCCTTGACGTCAGCAAACCCTTGGCCGCCAGCATCTTGACGGCTTCGCGCGCGACGGTGCGGCTGGCGCCGTAGCGCGCCGCCAGTTCGCCCTCCGTCGGGAAAGGGGTACCGTCGAAATCGCCGGCGACGATCGCCTGGCCAAGCGTTTCCAGAAGTCCGTAGGTCAGGCTCACACCATGTACGCGCATCATATTCATCCGTTCGCTTCCCTGTAGCGTGATCACATTGATCACTGTTTGGAGCGGCAGGCAAGCGTCCCCTCCCCTGCACGATAAAAACTTTGCTTGTCCAAAGACTTGCGAGTCGTGAAGGCCTCATGTCGGCCCCTGGGCGCGTGGCCGCGCCGACGCCTCCCAATCCCGACAGGCCGCCATGACGACGGCTCCGCTTTCCGGCCGGCCGCCGCCTCCGCACGTCGCGTCGCCCGCACGTCTTGACGTAGAGCCATCGGCATGGCCTCGGACCTTCATGCGGAAATTCGGGCATGTCCACACACCCGCGGGGCGGCGTGCCGCAAAGTGGATGCGCGGAGGTGGCCAGACGGCGACACGGCCACAGGTAATCCGGACCGCGGGCGGACGCATCCGCGCGCCGGCACGCCGACAAGACGCTTCTTCCGCAGGACGACATCCGGGCGCGAAGACGCGCCCATAGGCGGGCAATCGGGCAAGCCTGCACACCGGCATTCGGACGCGGCGACGCATGGCCGGGTGGCCGGGTGGCCGGGTGGCGGGGCAGGCCGGTGGAAAAGTGGCCTGATGGGCCGATGGGCCCATGGACACGCCGTCGCGGCGACCCGCCGAAATCCCCACCGGATGAAAAAACGACGTTCCGGCACGCCTGCGCGCCTGTTTTTCCACATGCAGGCGCTTCCTCCGGTCCCCGTTTTAACCATTTGTCAGGTCTTCGCGCCTATATATGGACTTATCCACAATCCTGCTTGCCGAAAGGCGGACCCATGAAGACCCTGGCCATCGTTTCGCAGAAGGGCGGCGTCGGAAAGACGACGATCGCCGTTCACGTCGCCGTCGCGGCCGCCAAGGCCGGCTACAGCGTCGCCATCATCGACCTCGATCCGCAGGCGACCGCCGCCCAGTGGTCCGACTGGCGCAGGGCAGGGGAGGGGGACGCCGCTTCCGACAACCCCGTCGTGGTGGCCGCCCCGCACGCGCGGCTGGTGCCGACTCTGAAAGAGGCCGAAAAGATGGGGGTCGACCTGGTGATCCTCGACTCGCCGCCGGCCGCGGACTCGGCCGCGGTCGCCGCCGCCAAGGTCGCCGACCTGGTGGTGATCCCGACGCGCGCCTCGGCCTTCGACCTGCACGCCATCAAGACGACCGCCGAACTGGTCCGCGTGGCGCAAAAGCCCGCCGCCGTGCTGCTCAATGCCGTGCCGGCGCGCGCCAACGCCCTGATCGAGGAGGTGGCCACCGTCATCCACTCGCTCAACCTCAATATCGCGCCCGTCTGCCTGGTCGATCGCGCGGCGTTGCGCCACGCCGTCATCAACGGCCAGACCGCCGGCGAATTCGAGCCGGCCGGCAAGGCGGCCGACGAAGTCCAGAAACTTTATACGTGGGTGTGCGGACGGCTGGATATGCCGACGCGTCCACAAGACAAAAATCAGTCCGAACCGCTTAAAGGTGCCGCATGAGCAAATCGAACGCCCGCCCGAGCCTCGCCGAACGCCTGGCCGCCGTCGCCGGTCCTCCGGCCCAGCCCGCCGCCATGATCGAGAAGGAAATCGAGAAACTCGACACGGCGCGCGCCACGGCCATCCAGGCTCCGCGCGTCAAAAAGCCCACTGTGGTGGCGCCCGCGCCCGAGATCGTGACTGTCCCTAAGGCGCGCGACGGCAAGGTCATGGTCGCCGGCTATTTCAGCCCGCAGATGGCCAAGGCGGTGAAACTCCTGGCCGTCGAGCGCGACACGACGGTGCAGGCGCTGATCGGGGAGGGGCTCGACACCATACTTCACAAATACGGCAAGCATCCGATGGGTGAGCGGTAACGATTCCGGAATTCCGGAAAGAACTCTCCTCCCCATCGGAAGATGGGGAGGGGGACCGCGGAGCGGTGGAGGGGGCGGAGCGCCTCGAAGGGTCGCGGAGCTAATGGACGGTGTCATTCCTTCGCTTAACCAAGTTCCGCACCATCCGCGCTCGCTGCCAAAGCTTCAAACGTCTTCTTCCTTTAGCTCCGCCCCCTCCGTCAGCTGCGCTGACACCTCCCCACGCTTCGCGCAGGGAGGAGAATCGTGCGCGTCCACACGGCTGACGCGTCCACACACCGGCATGTCACAATTCCGACTCAACGACTCGCGGGAATCATGAAACACTGACCCGTCATGACCCGCCGCCGCGATCCCAATTCCGAGCTCGACCTGTTCATCCCCCTGCTGCACGACGTGCCGCTGAAGGATCAGCGCGAGACCATGGAGCGGCCGTTTTTCAGCCTGCAAAAACGCAAGCGGCTGAAACCCATAGAATATCGTTCGCCCGACGGCGACGTCTGGGTCAAGGTCGAAGCCATGCCCGCCTATGGCATGGCGACCATCTGGGATGCCGACATCCTGATCTGGGCGGCTTCGGCCCTGGCGCGCATGAAGGCGCAGGGCGTCAACGACCTGCCCAGGACGCTCAAGACCACCACCTACGACCTGTTGCGCGCCATCAAGCGCGATACGGGCGGCAAGGCCTATGCCGAACTTCAGGCGGCCCTGCAGCGGCTGGAGACGACATCGATCCGCACGTCGTTGCGGGCGCCCACCCGCCGCACGGAGGCGCAATTCGGCTGGCTCGACGGCTGGACGCTGGAAATCGACCAGAATACCGGCCAGCCGCGCGGCATGACGCTGACCCTGTCGAACTGGGTGTACGAAGGCATAGTGGGTGACCGGTCGTTGTTGACCATGCACGGCGATTATTTCCTGCTGACCGGTGGCCTGGAGCGGTCACTCTACCGCATCGCCCGCAAGCATGCCGGTGTGCAGCCCGAGGGCTGGCTGTGCCGCCTGGAGATCCTGCACACCAAGACGGGCTCGGACAGCCCGTCCAAGGAATTCAACCGCATGCTGCGCAAGGTGGTCGAGCGCAATCAGCTGCCGGAATACGACCTCAGGCTGACCACGACCCAGGACGGATCGCCGGCCCTGTTCGTCGTCAATCGCGTGGCGGCCCTGGAAGGGGCGGTGACGGCCGAACTGGCCCTGCTTAACGAACGCGACGGTCTGCCGCCTCCGGCGCCGGCCAAGCCCCTGAAAACGAAGGGCCGCCGCCTCGTCCAGGCGAACGCATAGGCCGACTTATCCATCGGGGGAACGCACACCCGGCGATTCGGGGGATCACACACCCGAATGCTGCCGCAAATCGTTAATCCACAGGGCTTTGCGACAAAGGCATGACGCATCTATCGGGGGATCGCACACCGATTCGCTTGAGCCTGCTCGTCACGCGACTCGGCGCAGGTCATCGGGGGATCGCACACCGGCGCCGAAAGCCGAAATCCCGCGCCGCAGGCCGGCAGGGGAGGGGCGGCCGGTTCCCTTCGGGGGATTACACACCCGAAGCCGGCGGGCCATCTGTGGGTAAGTCTGTGGATAATCATGGCGTGCCGGCGAAATCCGCGCGGCCGGGACGGGGGATTGCCCACTTTTTCGTCGGGGGAATACCCGCTTGCGTACCGGGGGAACACCCACTGAATATCGGGGGAATGCCCACTACAGCCCGCACTACGCTTTTGAATCGAAAGGGGAAAAGTGCCCGTTAACCCGCCTTAACTTACTTAAGGATTCTTATAAGAGATTCTTTTAACTGAGGAATTGATAAAACGAAGGCGGCGGGGCTCCGGCCTGAAGAAGGGCCGGCCCCGCCTGGATCGCAGGGCGATGTGTCCTTCACATCCTCCGGTTTTGCTTGACCGGCGATGCGTCCGCCCCATAAATATATGTCGATGCCGGGGGAGGGGCCCTGGACTTAGGGCTCAGGGCCAGGGGGAGTTTCCAAGGTGGGTGCGAAGACGGCATCTGAGGCTGCAAGCGGCCCCCCCGGCGCGCCGTCTGGTCTTGCCCATGCCCGCGACCTCATACACACCGTCAACGCCCACAAGGATATCCAGACCCGCTTCGGGCACACACCGCCGCCCGATCCGCACGCGGCGGAATTCTGGCGCAAGGTGTTCGAAGCGATCGGGCGTTTCTTCCGCGGCATGGGTGAGTTGTTTGCCCCTCTTGCACCGGTCCTGCCCTGGCTTCTGTATGCCCTGGCGATCGCGGTGGTGTGCCTGCTGCTGTCGCCTGTAGTGCGGCTTTTCCTGACATCGCGCTTCGAACGCCTGTTCGTCCGCGACACCCTTCGGGCCGACGAGGCCTGGCGCCCCACCAAGGCGGCCGTCACGGCCCTGCTCGGCGACATCGACGCCCTGGCGGCCCAGGGGCTCTACGATGAGGCCGTGCACCTGCTGCTGGTGCGCTCGGTGGCCGATATCAATGCCTTCCGCCCGGACCTGGTGCGGCCGCACTATTCGGCGCGCGACATCCTTATACACCCCTTGCTGCCGGAAGCGGCGCGCCCGGCCTTCCGCGCCATCGTCGGGTGGGTGGAAAAAAGCTATTTCGCGGGCATAGCGGTGGGTAAGGCCGGCTTCGACGCCTGCCGCCAGGCCTATGTCGACTTCGTCGCGGCGGAGGGCCTGGCATGAAGCTGAGCCTGCGCCTCCCCGAGACCCGGGCCTGGTTGCCCGGCATTGTCCTGGTCCTGTGTCTGTCCATGTTCGCCATGGCGGCCGTGGCCCTGTTCACGGTGGGCGCCGACCCGGAAAGCGGCCCCCGGTCGCTGCCGACCTCGGTGGCCGCGCAAGGCTATCAGGGCCTGAAGCGGATTCTGGTGGCGCGGGGGCACGACACGGCCACCAACCGGTTCGAGGACGGTGGCGACGTTACGCGCGCCGATGTCGAGATCATCACGCTGGACGACGACAACGGTGTGTACAACATGGCCGCCGGCGCCCGTGGCCGCAGGGCCATGCGCCGCGCCGAGGCCAGCGAGTCAAGCGCGGCTGAATCCTCCGGCTCTTCGTCGCAGTCGGCCTCCAGCGCATCCGAGGACGGGGCCAATATGTGGTTCACGCCGGACAAGCGCCGTTCCGACCATATCCTCTATCATCCACTGGGCCGGGTGGTCATCGTCGTCGCCCCCAAATGGCGGTCGGGTCCGGCACCGGGCAATCCGCGCTGGGCCGGCACGCCCGGCATGATCTCGGCCCCTGAATTGCGGCGCATGCTGAACGTCCTGGCGCCCGTGTCGGCGCAAGCCCTGCCCGACAGCGCCAGAAGCGAAAACGACGACAAGGACAACGACGGTTCATCCGAGCTGCCTGAGGCTCCGCCGGGCAAGGGCGTATATGACGACGACGACCAGGTCTATACCTACGACAAGGTGCCCTACGATATCCGCCAGGCGCACACCGAAGGGCTGCTGACGGCCCATGGCGTGGCGGGTCAGAGCGCCTTTCCGGCAGACGTGGCGGTGGGTGCCATCGGCGACCTTCAGACCATATCGGGGCCGAACCTGATGCCGGTGCTGGTGACGGGCGATGGCCAGCCGCTGATCTCGCGCGTCACGGTCACCGAAGGCCGCGCCCAGCCCAAGGTTCCCGTCTATCTGGTCAGCGATCCCGACCTGCTCAACAACCAGATCCTGTCCGACCCGAAGCGCGTCGTGGCGGCCCTGCAGATTCTCGACACGCTTTCGCTGCCCGCCGGCAAGAAAAAGCCGTCGGTGGTGTTCAACCTCACCTTCAACAACCTGTCCTTCGACCACGACCTGCTGCATGCGCTCAGCCGTCCGCCCTATATCGGCGTGCCCCTCAGCGTGCTGATCATCGGCCTGGCCCTGATGTGGGCCGCCTTCGCCCGTTTCGGCCCGCCGCAGGCGGAAGAGGAGGGGGCGGCCCTTGGCCGCGGTGTGCGCGTGCTGGCCGACAACGCGGCCCGCCTGATGGCCATCTCGCTCAAGGAAGCCAGGCTTGGCCCCGCCTACGCAAACATGATCCGCGACGAGGTCTTGAGGGCCCGCGGCCACCGCCAGCTTCAACCCAACGAATCCCCGGACGAACTGGCCGACCGCATCGGCCGGCTTTACGGCGCCAGCGAATCCTATACCGCCTTGAAATCGAAGGCGTCCAACCTGCTCACCGTGCATCAGCTGATTGCCGTCGTGCAAAGGCTGCATGCCTGGAAAACGGAGATAGACCGTGCAAATACCTGACATCCGCCTGCTCGCAGACAAGCTGCGCGCCGAAATGGCCAAGGTCATCATAGGCCAGGACGATACGCTGAACCTGATGCTGACCGCCCTGTTTTCAGGCGGGCACATCCTGCTCGAAGGCCCGCCGGGTACGGCCAAGACGTTGCTGGCGCGCACCTTCTGCCGCTCGCTCTCCTTGCGCTTCGGACGCATCCAGTTCACACCGGACATGCTGCCGGGCGACGTGCTGGGGTCGAACCTGTTCAACTTCCAGACCTCGGCCTTCACCCTGTCCAAGGGACCGATCTTCTGCGACCTGCTCTTGGCCGACGAAATCAACCGTACCCCGCCCAAGACCCAGGCCGCCCTGCTGGAAGCCATGCAGGAGCGCCACGTCACGCTCGACGGCAAGCGCCACGACCTGGGGGCCCACTTCACCGTCATCGCCACCCAGAACCCGATCGAGCAGCAGGGCACCTATCCGCTGCCAGAGGCCCAGCTCGACCGCTTCCTGTTCAAGCACATCCTGGGCTATCCCAGCCTCGAGGAAGAGCGCCGCATCATCGAAAGCTCGGGCAATGCCGCGGCGTCCCCCGATCCGGAGACTTCCGGCGTGGCGGCGGTGCTGACGGCGGAGGCGCTCAGCGAGGCCATCGCCACGGTCGGCCAGGTCAGGCTCAGTCCCGCCAACCTCGACTACATCGTGGCCCTGATCCGGGCGACGCGCGAGTCGGGACAGCTGTCGGTGGGCGCAAGTCCGCGCGCCGGCGCCCTGCTGGCCCGGGCGGCGCGCGCCTACGCCACGCTCGACGGCCGCGACTATGTGCTGCCCGACGACATCAAGGCGCTCTACAAGCCCTGCATGCGCCACCGCGTGCTCCTGTCGCCCTCGGCCGAAATCGAGGGCCAGAACGTCGACGCGGTGCTGCAGGGCCTGCTCGAAAAGATCGAAATCCCGAGATAGCGCCCCAAAAAATAGAAAGTCATGTCGATCTATCCCACCCCCCGTCTGCTCGTCCTGCTCGGCCTCGGACTGCCCGCCGCCATCGGCATCGGGCTGTACGCGCCGCAGGCCTGGCCGTGGGTGCCGGTGGTCATGGCGGCGGTGTTCGTGCTGGCCCTGCTCGACGGCCTGTTCGCGCCGGTGGGGCAGGGGCTGAAATTCGAGCTGCGCCTGCCCAGGAGCATCGGGGTCGGCCGCGATGCGCCCATGCCGTTCGCCATCCGGTTCAACTGGCGGGTTCCGGCCCGGATCGAACTGCGCCTGGGCCTCAACCGCGTGCTGGCGGCCTCGACCTACGACCAGGCGCCGGCCCGCGACGCGGACAAGGCGTTCCGCGGGATGTTGAACCTGCACGCGCGGACGCGTGGACGCGGCGACATATCCGCAGCCTGGGTCCGCTGGACAGGGCTTCTGGGCCTTGTTTACATTCAGAAAAAGGTGGTTCTGGACGTCCAGGTATCGGTGACGCCCGATCTCAAGGGCGTCGAACAGGACGCGTCGAACCTGTTTTCGATCGACAATATCTATGGCATCCGCATCCAGAACCAGTTGCACACCGGTTCGGAATACCATGCGCTGCGCGAATACGACGCCAGCCAGGACCATCGCCGCATCGACTGGCGATCGTCCGCCCGGCACATGAAGCTCTTTTCCCGGGAATACCAGGCGGAGCGCAATCACCATATCGTGCTGGTCTACGACACAGGCCGCCTGATGGGCGAGCCTCTGGCCGGGCTGAAACGGCTCGACCGCGCCATCTATGCCGGGCTGCTGCTCGGCTATTGCGCGCTCAAGATCGGCGACAATATCCGCACCTTTGCGTTCGCCTCGCGGCCCTACCACGCCGCGCCGATGATTTCCGGCACCCAGGGCTTCGAAATCCTCAAGCACCAGCTGGCGACGCTCGAGGATTCGACCGAGGAATCGAACCACACCCTGGCGCTTGCCGATCTCAATTCCAAGGTGGCGCGGCGCTCGCTGGTCATCCTGTTCACCGACTTCATCGACGAGATCAGCGCCGACCTGATGATCGAGGCACTGAACCGCCTGTCGAAGAAGCATATGGTGCTGTTCGTCGCCTTCAAGGACGAGGTCGTCGAGGACCTGATGGCGAAGGCGCCCAACCAGCCCGAGGACGTTACCCGCGCGGTCTTCGCCAAGCGCCTGTCGATGCAGCGCGAGCGCGTGCTGGCGCAACTGCGGCGCATGGGGGTCGAGGTGCTGGAGGCGCCCACCGAGGACCTGGCGACGGCGATCGTATCCAAATACCTGGCGCTGAAACGCGCCAACCGGCTGTAGGGGGCACTCCGATGGTATATCACGGCAATATTTCTGCCCTCTCCTTGAATCGATTGGATTCACACGTCGCGTGGGTGGCCTTAAGAAACCCCACCACCACATCTCACCGCTTCGCGGTTCGTGCGGTCCCCCTCCCCATGCTTCGCACGGGGAGGTGCAATCAGGCTTTGCCCGCAAACGCCGGGCGGGCGATCAGGATGCCCCACAGGCCGCAGAGCCCGTAGGCCAAAGCCGTCCAGTCGCGGTGGGCGAAGACGAGCCAGCCCCAGGCCAGGACCAGCACCCCGGTCAGAAGCCCGGCCGTCGCCAGAATGACGCAGCGGAACAGGCGGCGAGTTTCGGAGACCTGGGGATCAAGCGCATGATGAACAGCCTTGTTCAGGCCGCGCGGCCCGGAAACAGCGCCCAGAAACGCACCGGCCCCGGCGATGGCCAGGGCTGGGACAAGGTAGAAGGTCGGGATGAGCGCCGGAAAAAGGGTTACGCCCGTGACGATAAGCGCGACGCCGAAGGTCAGGCGGCCGAGGTTCTGCATCACCTCACGGAACGAGCAGGCATGACCCGAGGCTGGCATGGCGGCGTAGAAGACGCCCAGCAGCCAGGCGCGATCGGCGCCGATGAAGCGGAGATTCTGCACGATGACGGTTTCACCCAGGCTGCGCGGGATCAGGCTCAGGGCGAGGTAAAGCATGAGCACGACAGCCCATGGCCAATATTCCCTGAGTTTCCCGGAGGCGCCGCTACCGTGGCGCAGTTTCGCTTCGGCCATTTTATGTGTCTCGAACAGCTCCGGCCTTTCCCGCGGCCGGAGGCAAAAGGTATCACGCGGCCTTATTTCGGTCAAATCTCCTTAACCGGTCGTAAACCGTGATACCAGTGCGGCCCGTTTAATATCCTTATCGCGTCCGAAGCGGTGGAAGATTTCGATCTGCTCTTGCGGCGACGGAACGTAGACAGTAGCGGCACCTGCCCTCACCGCCTGACGCGACGCTATGATCAGCGGCCGCCAGCCATCCGTGTCGTTGACCTGCAATCCGCCCATGAGTTCGATCGCCAGCATGCCGGGGCGTTCCAGGCGGGCGAACGGTGTCGAGCGGAACCGGGAATCGGCCTTGGGCGGCAGCGGTTCCAGGCCAATTTTCGCGATGACGTCCGAAATGACTTCGGATGAGGCGATCACGTCGATATCCGCCACCGTAACCTCGATGCCGAGAAGCGCCACGGCCGTGCTGCCGATGACCCACCAGTCGGCGTCCGCCGGCATGATCGCCGACACAAATTCGATGGCGGATTGCAAGTCGTTGGAAAATGTCATGGAGACCCGAAAACGAAAGCGGGCCGGGATTGCTCCCGGCCCGCCGAAGTCGATTGCTTAACGCAAGGCTTACTTAACGTCGACCTTGGCGCCGGCGTCTTCCAGCTTCTTCTTGATGTCGGCGGCTTCCTGCTTCGACACGTTTTCCTTGACGGTCTGCGGAGCGCCTTCGACCAGGTCCTTGGCTTCCTTCAGGCCGAGGTCCGAACGGATCGCACGGATTTCCTTGATCACGTTGATCTTCTTGTCGCCGCCGTCGGTCAGGACAACGGTGAATTCGGTTTGCTCTTCGACCGGCTCAGCGGCGGCAGCGCCACCACCGGCACCCGGAGCGACCGCCATGGCGACCGGAGCGGCAGCCGAGACGCCCCACTTTTCTTCGAGGAGCTTCGAGAGTTCAGCGGCTTCGAGAACCGAGAGAGCGGACAGGTCGGCGACCAGTTGTTCCAGCTTGGACATGTGATTTCCTTAAAACGATAGAGTGTTGAGTGAAAGGGTCTGAGGTTTAAGCGTTCTTGTCGGCGTAGGCCTTGACGACCCGGGCCAGTTGACCGGCCGGAGCCTGCAGGACGCCCGCGACCTTGGTCGCCGGGGCTTGCAGAAGGCCGATGAGCTTGCCGCGCAGCTCGTCGAGCGACGGCAGCGTAGCCAGGGACTTCACGCCGGCTTCGTTGAGGACATCCGTTTCCATGATGCCGCCAATGATCTTGAGCTTGTCATTCTCTTTGGCGTACTGGACGGAAATCTTCGCGGCGGTGACCGGATCGGCCGAATAGACCAGGGCGACAGGACCCTTGAAGAGGGCATCGCCCTTTTCGCCGACCTTGCCGTCCAGGGCCTTCACGGCCAGACGGTTCTTGAACACCTTCACAACGGCGCCTTCCTTGCGGAGGCGGTTGCGAAGTTCAGACATTTCCACAAAGGTCATACCCGTATATTGGGTGACAACCACGGTGCCGGAGTTGGCGAAGACGCTCTTGAGCTCTTCGATCGACTCGGCTTTTTTTGCGCGGTCCATAAGTGGCCTCCATGGGGTGACGTTCCGGGCGAACCCGAAACAACGGAATTCCCTCTGCTTCCGGCGAACCGGAACCAAGGGGGGAACTGTCCAGATGAGATGCTGATCACCACGCGGCCACGTTTCCTCTATCAAGGAAACATGAGTATTGCGGAGGCGTTTCGCGTCCCGTCTCAATTCGGCCTGCGGGGGCTCCCGCAGATTATGGATCAGGTGGCCCCTGATCCCCGAAGGTCTCGGACAGAACGGGTGAAAACGTGTACGTCTTCACGCCGAGGCGCGCTCTCTATACGCAAAGGCTTTCCAAATCAAGTCCCGGCAGGCGAAAAACACGGGGTGGCGCGATAGATGCGTTTTGTCGATGCCGGATGGGCGGCCAGTTTCCCCGCCGTGCGGACGGGGCGTTTGACCAGTTCACCGCTGCAGTTCGGGCAGGTGGAATTCAGTTGCGAAGCGCAAGCAGGACAAAAGGTGCATTCGAAGCTGCAGATCCTGGCCTCGGCTTCGGGCGGCAGGTCGGTGTCGCAGCATTCGCAGTTGGGACGCAGTTGGAGCATGGGTTGGTCCTGGCAAGTGCTAATGTATTCGCCCTCCCCGTAAACGGGGCGGGCCGAGAAATGAGCTTTATTCATCCTGGGTTTTTATGGTTTAGTTGGGGACAAGGCGCCTACCCTGCCCCCGCTTTCGTTCGGCGCGCGGCAACCCGGAGAGGAAGCTTCCGCCGAAGAAACCCATCACGCTTCGGCAAAGGCAAAACCTTCGTCCGCCCAGCCGGTCATCCCGCCGATCATCACCTTCACCTTGCGGTCCAGCCGCGCCAGCTTGAGCGCCGCCTGGTCGGCGCCATTGCAGTGCGGCCCGGCGCAGTAGACGACGAAGACCGTATCGCGCGGCCAGCGGCTCAAGGCCTCTTCCGAAATCTGGCGGTGCGGCAGGTGGACGGCAAACGGAATATGGCGTTTGGCGAAGGCTTCGGGCGAGCCGACCGCATGCAGCAGCACGAAGTCGGGGTCGCCGTCCTGCATCACGGAATGGACGTCGGCGCAGTCCGTCTCCATGGACAGCTTGGCGGTATAGACGCTGATGACATCTTCCGGCGCGGCGCAGGGATAGGCGGTGACATATGAAGCGGTGGTTTGCATGAGTGGGACTCCCCTTTTGACCGTTTTCAGGGTGCCAGAACCGCGTTCCCCCTTGTAGCTGGCAGCTTTGACATATATGGTAGATATCATGCCAAATCTTTCGCCTCTCTCACCTCCTCTTAACCGCAAGGTCTGCGCGCTGGCGTACGACCGCATGCCGCTGTTCGAATTCAGCATCGCCGTCGAGTTTTTCGGGCTCGACCGGCCGGAAATGGGGCCGGACTGGTACAGGTTCAAAGTCGTCAGCCTCGATGGTCATCCGGCGCGCACGACGGCAGGGTTGACGGTGACGGCCGATGGCGGGCTGGAAGAGCTGGACGACGCCGGCACCATCGTCATTCCGGGGTGGCCGCCGAATGTGCCTGTGCCGCAGATTCTGATCGACATCCTCAGGCGCGCCTATCTTCGCGGCGCCCGCATCGTCACCATCTGCTCGGGCGCCTTCGTCCTGGCGGCGGCTGGGTTGCTGAAAGGCCGGCGCGCCACGACGCACTGGAAATATACCGAGTATATGCGCACGACCTATCCTGAAGTCGAACTGGTGCCCGACGTCCTCTATGTCGACGAAGGCCAGATACTGACCTCGGCCGGCAGCGCGGCGGGCATCGACCTGTGCCTGCACCTGGTTCGGCGCGACTATGGACCCGAAGCCGCCAATATCGTGGCGCGCCGGCTGGTCGTGCCGCCGCACCGCGACGGCGGACAGGCGCAATATATCGAGCGCGCCGTGCCGATCGTCTATGAAAGCAGCCGCCTGGGCCCGCTCCTCGACTATATGCGCGCCCATCTCGACCAGGAGCATCGCATCGGCGACCTGGCGCGGCGGGCCGGCATGAGCGAGCGTACCTTCCTGCGCCGGTTTTCCGAGGCCACCGGCACGACGCCGGCGCGCTGGCTTCTGATGGCGCGTCTCGGTCAGGCGCGCGACCATCTGGAAGCCAGCGATCTCAGCGTCGAGGAGGTTGCGGCGCGCACGGGCTTTGGGACCACGACCAATCTGCGCCATCATTTCCGCGAACAGTTGAACACCACGCCGACGGCGTATCGCGCGACCTTCTCGCGTGCGTCAGCGTGAGGATTTGCGGTATGCAATTGCATGGATTTCGGCATTGTCCGGTTGCCGTTTGACCGTCCGCCGGGAAGGCGCGCAAAATATGTGGGGGAGGATGCGCCTACATCCTCCCCCTTTTATTACCTGAGCTGCGGCAACCCGGAGAAGGAAGTTCACTCAGATAATCTCGATTTCGGTGGCAGCCGGCCGAGGCGGCTTCCGTTATGTCAACATTTACGCACTTCCCCGTCCATGTCGAATGAATAATAAGTAATGTTCGAACGGTACATTTTGCAAATTTATGCAAAAACAATAGAGATTGTTTCATTGTCTACTTATAACAGTGGAAACGAAGTAATTTCAGGTTTCGTGAAATGGAGTGTAGGTACAGCCTCAGCGCGAATGAAGATTGTCTTTCCTCTTGATTCCGGCCGCGATCCTTGGCACTGCGGGGGACGTCACGGAGTACCTTATGCTGGCTGATATCCATGCCTTCCTACGCAGCGAAACACCGGCCGCCTGGGTCGATGCGGCGGTCGAAAACATCGATCTTCTACTGCTCGACCACAAGAATTGCGAGTACAAGGCCGCCAGCAACGCCATCAACCTGATGGCCAAGTACCAGGAGCGCGTCGAACTGATCAACGCCATGTCGCGCCTGGCGCGCGAGGAACTGGTGCACTACGAACAGGTGCTGAAGATCATCAAGGCGCGGGGCGTGGAGCTTCGGCCCATCTCGGCGTCGCGCTATGCCGCGAGCCTCAGGACCCTGGTCCGGCGTAACGAGCCCGGCATGATGACCGATATCCTGGTGATCAGCGCCTTTATCGAGGCGCGCTCCTGCGAGCGTTTCGGCGCTATGGCCGCTCGCCTCGATCCCGAGCTGTCGAAATTCTATACCGGCCTGTTGGCCAGCGAGGCGCGGCATTTCCAGGGTTACCTCAAGCTGGCGCATCTCTACGGCGATGCCGACGATATCGCTGAGCGGATCGAAGTCATTCGCCCGGTCGAACAGGCCCTGATCGCGGAGCCCGATACGGATTTCCGGTTTCATAGCGGGCCGCCGCGTTAGGAACGGGTTGGAGGGGAATGACGGATTTCATAGAGGCATTCGACGGCTGGAGCGGTCCTTCAGGTCCAGACGCGCCTGTAAAACTGATCCTGTACCAGATATTTAGCGAGAAGAGGCTCGAACTGCTCGCGCAACTTCTAGCCGAGACTCCGTTATTTATTGGTCGGGAAGTTCACGGTATCAGCGGTGATCCGGGATGGTATCTTGACAGGCGGTCTGCGACGGATTTGGCGCCCGAATGGCCGGATGGGTCCGAATATAAGGCGGAACTCGATCCCAAGTTTTATGCTCCTCCTCAGACGTTTTTTATGAGCCGGGAAACGCTGCTTCACTATATCGACGTGGTTTTGCCTATCTATTGTTCGCTCCATCCGGATGAAGCGGACAAGGTCAAAGCGTTGTTTTCGGGTGAATAGCCGCTGCCACGTCTTGTCAGCAAATGCGAGTTAATAATTGCGGACGACATCCCCGCATTTCGAGCTTTCGTCATGAATCCTACAGAATACTTGGCCTTTGAAACCCCGGACGATCTGTCTGCATGGCTGCGCGCGCACCATGCGACTGCGTCCGAGCTTTGGGTACAGATGTACAAGAAGGCATCGGGTGTCGCGTCGGTAAATTGGGAAGACTGCGTCGTGGTGGCGCTGGCCTGGGGGTGGATCGACGGGCAAAGGCAGGCACTCGACGATGTATCGTTCGTCCAGCGCTTCACACCGCGCCGGCCTGGGGCCAACTGGTCGAAGAAAAACTGCGAGCACGCGGAACGCCTGATTGCAGAGGGGCTGATGCAGTCGGCGGGCCTGGCGCACGTCGAGGCGGCAAAGGCCGATGGCCGGTGGGACAAGGCCTATGCCGGGTCCTCCGACATGGTTATTCCAGAGGATTTTTTGGCTGAGCTGGCGAAGGATGAAGTCGCGAAGGCGTTCTACGAAACGCTTGGCAAGACCAGCCGATTTTCGATCTATCATCGGCTGCATACGGCAAAGCGGCCCGAGACGCGCCAGAAGCGGATGGACGATATTCTGGCAAAGCTGGCGCGGCGGGAGAAGATATAGGTGGCGGTAGCCGTATGGCGTCCCAAAAAAGCCGAGCGCTAACTCTCCTCCCTACGCGCAGCGTGGGGAGGGGGACCGCGAAGCGGTGGAGGG